>CAZJXG010000012.1:20856-37751 GCA_964549965.1 uncultured Sphingomonas sp.
CGATCGGAAAAGCCTGGGTCGGGTTCTTGCCCCGAAACATGTGGTTCGAACCGAATTTGAACATGGCCTTCGGCAGCGCGCCATTGCCTGTCATATGCCGGTAGCAGCGCATGAACAGCCGCTTGAACCAGTCCTCACGCACCGTATTGTTGAACAGGCCGACCGGCTCGCCCGCTTCTGCCCGGCGATAATAGCCGAATATCTCGGCGGACCGGATCAGGCCGAGCAGCATCTCATCGGCGCGCGATCCCGGCTGCGCACCATAGCTGGACCGCAGCCTTTCGAGACGTTCCAGGATGCCCGGCGCGATCAGGAAATTGACACTGTAGGTGGGCTCGGAATCGAGCTTGAGGGCCAGGGCATGCAGCGCGTCGACTTCGTTCCGCACCGCCGATCGCGGGGCCATGCGGGCGAGTTCTTCGAGATAGCGCGGCGCCCCGACCGCCTGTTCGATCCCGCAAATCGCCATCGGTCCCCGGTCGAGCCCGCCAACCAGGGCTAGCAGGTCGATATCCTGATCCGATCCGAACTCGAACGACCCGGGATATCGCCTCACCCATTTACCTATTTCCTTCGCATCGCCACGGCGTTCAGGCGCTAGGACATCTTCCATCGCATAGCGATCCTGCTCGACGACGAGATGGCGGAAGCCGTGCCGTGCATGCAGCATGCGATAGAGCGCGGCGGCAAAACGCGGCGTTTCGCGCAGATAATGATCCTCGCCAACCAGCACGAACTGGCTGTTCGCGGTCGCGGTTTCGAGGAACGCGCCACCCGGTCCGGAGAGGCCGCCAGCGGCGTCATAGGCGAAAGACCGGCTGCTCGCGGCGATCTTTGCCGGCAGGTCGATCTTCGGGATATCTGCGGCCATCCCCGGCGCGGCGAGAATCGCGGCCGCCAGTAGAAAAGCCCTGGGCCCGAAAATGCGCATATGCCTCCCATCTGTATTACCTATATAATACAGATGGGAGGCAAGGTCAATGATGACGGGGATCAGTTGCGGGCGTCGCTCTGACGGAGCGAGCGCGACGTCTCGCGGCTGTTGGCCGGCGGAATATTGGTAATGGTTGCCGCATATTCGGCGAACAGCACGAACACCCAGATTTCGACGCCTTTCCAGTTACCGCTGATCACGCCTCCGAACACGTCCAGCAGCAGGAAGGCGAGCGCCATCATCCGGAACCAGCGCATGCTGAACGCCGGCATGTCGGCACGGAAGGACGCCGTGAACATCATGAACAGGCTGAAAAGACCGGCAATGACCTGCGAGGCCAATGAGGTGGCGATGCGAAGCTGATCGAGCGCCGTTATGAACCAGAACAGACGGGACACGGCATATTGGCTCTGCCGCGTCAGCTGGCAGACCTTGATGATCGGCGGAACGAACAGCGTCTTGCCGATCCACACGTCGAAATCGACCGGGCTCATGCCCGCGCTATAGCAGGACTTTAGTCGTACGCCACCGCCCCTGCGGCCTCCCCACCCTATCGCTTTGCGAGCGGCAATGCTAGAATCGGCGCCTCGGGCCGTGCTCGAAGATGTAACGGGGTCTTATGCGTATGTTTCGGAAAGGCATGATCGCGCTGGCGGCGATGGCAGGCTTGTCCTCGCTTCCCGCAGGCGCTGCCGTAGTGGTGTCGATAAACGCCGCCGGCTCGGCCAACGCCAATCTATCGGGCTACAACTTCTCGGTCGCCAATCTCGACAATGCCCAGAATGGCCTGGCCTCGGTTGCCTTTGCCGGGTCATCGATAACCGGCACCACGACCAGCGGCTTCGTGAACATCGGCAATGCCAATGTCTATGGTGGCGCAGGCGGGACGGGCCAGTTCGGCACGGTCAATGGCAATCCCGCGACGATCCAGCTTTCGCAATCGGTCAACTATTTCGGCCTGTGGGGCTCCGCGCTGGACGGCAATAACGCGGTCGCGCTCTACAATGACGACACTCTGCTGGGAAGCTTCGCGCTGCAGTCGGCGCTGCAAAACGACGCCGGCTTCAACAACGGCTATTATGGCAATCCGTTCGGCGGCGGCAATTCCGGCGAACTTTACGCCTTTTTCAATTTCGAGAGCGACAGCGCGTTCAACCGGGTTCAACTTGTCCAGAATGGCGGCGGCGGCTTCGAGTTCGACAATCTCACGGTCGGCACCTCGGTCGTGAGCAGCGCGCCCGAGCCGGCAACCTGGGCAATGTTGCTGCTCGGCTTCGGCCTCATCGGCGCAACGTTGCGGGCGCGGCCGAAAGCCAGCGCCCGCTTCGCAGTCGCCGCCGCCTAGGCCAGCGCAGCTTTCGTCCTCGCCTCGACGAGCCGCTCCATCACGGTCAGCGGCATGGCGCCGCTCTTCAGCACATCATGGAAATAGCGGATGTCGAACTTCGCGCCGAGCGCCTTCTGGGCATTGGCGCGTGCCCGTACCCACGCCATATGGCCGACCTTGTACGAACAGGCCTGGCCGGGCTGGGTGCAATAACGCTCCACCTCGCGTTGTGAGCGCGGCTGCGCGAAACCTGTCGTCTCGACCATATAGGCGGTCGCCTTCTCCCGGTCCCATTTGCGGGTGTGGATACCGGTATCGACCACCAGCCGAGCCGCCCGGAACAGGAAGGACTGGAGATAGCCCGCCCGTTCGATCGGCGTATAGGCCTGCAGTTCGTCGGCCAGTTGCTCGGCATATAGTGCCCAGCCCTCGCTGTAGGCGCCGAAGAAGCTGATCTTGCGCAGGGTCGGGATATCTTTCGATTCCTGGGCAAGGCTGATCTGCAGATGATGCCCCGGCACGCCTTCATGATAGGTGAGCGAGGGGAGCGTATATTTCGGCCAGTCGCCGACATCCTTGAGATTGATGAAATAGATCGCCGGTCGCGAGCCGTCGAGCGTCGCCCGCTTGTAATAGCCGTTTGACGCGCCATCCTGGATTTCGACCGGGACCGCCCGGATCTCGAGTGGCGCCGTGGGCACTTCGGCGAAGACCTGGGGCAGCTTGGCGTACATCGCCTTGACGCCTTCGTTGAGCGAGGCGATCAGCGCAGTCCGGCCTTCCGCCGTGTTCGGATAGAGCTGCTGCGGATCCTTGTTGAGCGCGGTGAGCCGCTCGCCGATGCTGCCCTTGGTCAGCCCCTGGCCCTTCAGGATCGTATCGAGCTCCGCGGCGATCTGGGCGACCTGATCCAGGCCCATCTTGTGGACCTCGTCCGGTGTGAAATTGGTCGTCGTCGCCTGGGCGAGCGCCGCGGCATAGATCGCCTCCCCATCGGGAACGCGCCACACACCGGCGCCTGCAGGCGTTCTGCCACGCAATTCCTTCATCAGCGCGATCTGCCGATCGAGCGCCGGCTGTATCTTGGTTCGGACGATCTCGGTCGCCGGCCCCGCGAAATTCCCCTCAATTCCCTTTTCGCGCGCCCGTCGCACCAACGACCCGACCAGCGCCCCGTTATCGGCCGGCGCGTTACGCAAGGTCTCTAGCTGGCCGATGGTCAGGTCGATCGAGAAATCGGGCGGGATGAAGCCGCGTTCGGCACGGGCACGGGCAACCTCGGTATCGGTTTCCAGCACGCCGCCAAAGGCGTCCAGCCGCGCCAGATAGGCATCACAGTCGGCCCGATCCTCGATGACATGCGCATCGTTCAGGAAATCCGGAATCTCGAAATAGGCGCCGCCCTGCTGGAAGATGCGATAGGGACGGATCACGCTGTCGATACCGAACCGTTCGGGCGGCCGGATCTGGTTGTGCGCAGAATAGATGACGATCTCGCGATTGAGGGCGGCAGCCGGCGACAATTTGTCAGCGGGAAACGCCTCAAGCTCGGCCAGCCATGCCTTGTTGCGGGCAAGATCCGCCTTCATGTCGGCCTCGCCATTGCCATCGAGCTTGCTCTTGGCCGCCTTGCGCGCGCCCTTGTCATAGCCCAGCGCCGTGCAGAACTCAGGCGAGTTGTCGAGTGTGTCATTGAAAATGCGCTCGAACAGCTGATTGAGCGCGGCGTCGCTGCCAGGCGCGGGGGGCGCACTCCCCTCAGCCGACTGGGCGAAGCCGGCGGCGGGGCGCATGGCGGCAATGAGCGTCGCCGTGCTGGCCGAAGCGATGAACGTACGACGATCCATGAGGGAAATCCTTCGAAAGCAATCTGCTGACACGCTTGTAGGCGAGAAGCACCGCTTTGCGCCAGAGCCGTATTACACCGCTAGGGCACCGTCCTTGCGCTGCACGCTCACCTTTTGCTCGATCAGCTCGGTGCTGCCGAACACCGTCATGAAGGCGATGTCGGTCGCGTCCCGGCCCACCGCGATCCGGGCGAGCCCATCAAGCGGGGCCAGTTCGGTCGGGTCGACAAGATACCAGCCACCGGCCAGCCACACCTCCACCACCGCGTGAAAATCTGGTGGGTCGAGATCCCACGCATAGGCTGAGACGAGCCGGGCCGGAACGCCCGCCGCCCGCGCGAAGCTCGTCAACAAATGGGCGAAATCGCGACAGACTCCCTGGCGCGAGACGAAGACATCGACCGCCGTCGTCGTCGCGTCGGTCGATCCTGAGCAATAGTCCACATGCTCGTGGATCCACCGGGACATCGCCAGGATCTTGGCACCATGGCTGTCACCGGGAAATTCCCGTTCGACGAACGCCTCGAAGCGATCCGCCTCGCAATAGCGGCTCGGCCACAGATAGGGGATGACATGCGCCGGCAGCTCGCGGCGCGGCGTGATCGGCAACCCATCGATGGATACCGGCCGCCGCTCAATCTCCAGCTCCGCGTGATAGCGGGCCAGAAAATCGCCTTCGGCGCACATCCACGTCCGGCGACCTATGCCGTCCTCGCCATCTATCGCGCGCAGCGGGCCTACCCCGTCGATCACCAACAGGTCCTCGATCAGTCTCTGATCCGGCAACTGCGCCGCCTCGATCGTCAACAGGACGTCGGCAGGTTCGGCGAACCGATAGCGGAGATCGACGTCGATGCTAAGGCGCATGGGGTTCCCGTCAGGCTGTGATGTATCGGCAAGACCCCGGTCGCGTTCGAAAGTTCCGGTTTCGCTATCAACCTTTCCGCCATGCGCTATCATGGGTCATAACCACAGAGGAGAGCGGAGCATGACGATCGCGGTGATCCTGTTTGCAACCATCGCCCTGCTGGCAATCATCTTCGTCTTTTCGGCGGTTCTGGTTGTCCGCCAGGGCTTCGAATATACGATCGAGCGGTTCGGCCGCTATACCAAGACCGCTCAGCCGGGCTTCACGCTGATCATGCCGTTCATCGACAGGGTGGGCCGACGGATCAACATGATGGAGCAGGTCCTCGATATTCCGGGGCAGGAGATCATCACCAAGGACAATGCGATGGTCGCGGTCGACGGTGTCGTCTTCTTCCAGGTGCTCGATCCGGTGAAGGCGGCCTATGAGGTATCCGATCTCTATCGCGCGCTGCTGCAGCTCACCACGACCAACCTGCGTACGGTGATGGGTTCGATGGACCTCGACGAAACCTTGTCGAAACGCGACGAGATCAACGCCCGGCTGCTCAGCGTGGTCGACCATGCGACCGTCGCCTGGGGGGTCAAGCTGACCCGGGTCGAGCTGAAGGACATCCGTCCGCCCGCCGATATCGTCAATGCGATGGGCCGCCAGATGAAGGCCGAGCGTGAGAAACGCGCGCTGATCCTCGAATCCGAAGGCCAGCGCGCCTCCGAAATCCTCAAGGCAGAAGGCCAGAAGCAGAGCCAGATCCTCCAGGCCGAAGGCCGGCGCGAGAGCGCCTTCCGCGATGCCGAGGCGCGGGAACGCGCCGCCGAGGCCGAAGCGAATGCCACCCGGGTCGTCTCCGAGGCGATCGAAAATGGCGAGGCGCTCGCGATCAACTATTTCGTCGCGCAGAAATATGTCGAGGCGATCGGGAAGTTCGCGACCTCGCCGAACGCCAAGACGATCCTCTTCCCGGTCGAGGCAACCCAGTTGATCGGGACGCTGGGCGGGATCGGCGCACTTGCGAAGGCGGCGCTGGGCGAAGATGGAACGCCGGCCGCATCCTTTCCCGCTCCCGCACGCCAGCGCAGCCGCGCGACCGTGCCGTCATCGGCACCCGTCCCGGACAAGCCCGCATGAACGAGCTTCTGGCCCAGGTCGATCCACGCTGGGGATGGCTGCTGGCAGGTGCGGTCCTGGCGGCGGCCGAACTGGTCGTGCCCGGCGTCTTCCTGATCTGGCTCGCGCTGGCCGCGATGGTCACGGGGTTGATCGCCCTGACCTTCGCGCCGCCGCTCGCGGTCGATTTCGCCATCTTCGCGGTGGCGGCGATCGCCTCGATCTACGGCGGTAGCTTTCTCTATCGCCGCGCCGCGCAGGACGCCCCCGATCCATTTCTCAACAAGCGCGCCCAACGCATCGTCGGCAAGCGCGTGACGATCTGCGAGCCGATCAGCGAAGGCTATGGCCGCGCCACCGATGGCGACAGTTTCTGGACGGCGCGTGGGCCCGACATGCCCGCCGGAGCGGTCGCCACGGTCGTGGCGATGGACGAGAATATGCTGGTGGTCGAACCGGCCTGAGCGACCGCTCTACAGGAAGTCGCCGCTATCGATGGCCGTGGCGTTGACGCCCAGCAGCCGGACCGAGGAATCGATCGTGCCACCGCCTGTGCCGGAGAAGAAAAGATATGTGTCGCTGCCCACCGTGATGGCTGCGACCTCGCCGTCTCCGGCGCGTCCATTGAACAATGCCTGCGCCGAGGCTGCGGCGCTGCTGAAACTACCCTCTCTTGCACCATTCAGCACGGCCTGGATGCGGTAGCCCAGGTCGACCTTGTCGCTTCCATTCGCGAAGTCGGTGATCACATCGGCCCCGGGCGCTCCGCCTGAAAAGTTGAAGCGGTCACTTCCCGCGCTGCCGGTCAGCGTATCGTTTCCGGCCTCCCCGATCAGGATATCGACGCCATTTCCGCCCACGATCGAGTCATTGCCCCGGCCACCACGCAGACTGTCGTTCCCGTCGCCGCCGCTGATCGTATCGTTGCCGTCATTTCCTTCGACGGAGTCGTTACCGCTGCCTCCGGAAATGCTGTCGCTGCCCTGCCCGCCCAGCGCGATATCCGCTCCAGCGCCGCCGTCGAGCGTATCATTTCCGGCATTCCCCTGGAGATAATCGTTGCCATCTTCGCCGAACAGGCTGTCATTGCCATCGGCACCCCCCATCGCGGACTGACCGTATAGATGGTCGTTTCCCGCGCCCCCGCGCAGAGTGTCGGCCCCCGCACCTCCGTAAAGATCGTCATGACCGCCATATCCATTCAGGACATCATCGAATGACGTCCCCTGCATGTCGTCATCATTGGCGAAGGCGATCCCGAGAGCAGCCGAATCATTGCCGGCGCGGGCCAGCTCCAGAAATTTCTTGAGTGTCAGGACAAGGCGAGTGACCTCAAGCAGCGTTTCTCCGCCGGCGGTCAGGTTGAATGCGAACAACGTGCCCGTCACAAGACGATCGAGCAGCATCGTTTCGGCATTTCCATAGGCGAAGGCGATGCCGCGGAACGTGTCGATGCGTCCTGAACCATTATCCAGCGACAGCGTCGTCGGCGACCGGACGATCGTGTCGCCATCGATCAGTTCATCCAGATCGAGCCGATCCATGCGGATGGCGGATATCGTACCGCCGGAAAGCTGTGCCATATGATCCCCAATCCCCCGGATCGATTGACCGATTATGGTTTTAGACCCGCCGCCGCATAAAGGAAATCCATTCGCCGCATGCGGGCGGCATTGCTGGATTCGCTGGATCAGCGCCGGGTGAATTCGGCTGATAGAGGAAAATGAGCGACCGAAACGGGGTTGAAGCTATGCCAGCGCTGCCAGCCCCAATATCGCGGCCTGTATACGCGCGTCCGACTCCTCATCGAAGGCACGCCCGTGACGCCTTGCTGCGATCAACCGATCCAGCCAGGCTGGCCCATGTTCGAAATGGTGGTCGATGCACAGACTTTCGACCGCGCGACGGACATCACGCCCGCAGTCGTCGAGAATCGCCAGCCGCCGGTTAAGCGCGCTTTCCAGCTGCGCCGCCCGCTCTGTATCCCCGGTTGCACCCGAGCGAACCACACCGCGCCCGACCAGATCGCGATAGAGACCGCCGCTCGGGGCCAGTTCGGCATAATGCGCCCAGTAGAGCTTGAAGAGCACGCGCCCCGCATCGCGCATCGCGTCGCCACCACGCACCGGATGCACCAGAAGGCCGGCCAGCCAGGCCCTCCCGATCGCGTCGACCGCCTGTCCGTGGTCGTCTCGTCCAATCGCTGCAGCAGCCTCCTCCGCTTTGCCCTTTTGCCATAGCCGCTCGGTTGCCGGATCAAGCCGGCCCGCACGTCGGGCGCGTTGCAATCTCAGCTCAGCGGTGCCGCGATCCAGCCCCGGCGCAGCGGTCCCGATCAGCCGCCCCGCCCTGTTTCGTGCGCCCGCCTTACGCTTGCGTCCCGGTCTCGCCATGCCTGTGTCGCTCCTCCGATTAAACAAATAGCTTGCACGATCTTGATCAAGAATTACGGATGAACATGATGCTTCCCCATGAGAAAATGCGTGGCCTCCGCGCCCGTTCTGGTCTGTCGATGCGGGCTTTTGCTGCGCGCCTCGGCGCTCCGCTCGACACCCGCTACGCCTATTATGAAGAGAAGCGCTTCACCGGCCCGCTGCCGGTCGACGCTGCGCGACAGATCGCCGCGGCGCTTCGGCCCTTCGGCATCGAACCCAATGAGGTGCTCGAACTGGCCGGCCTCGCCGCCGAAGAGGCCGAGGCGGAAGCCGTCGCCGTCCACCCCCTGGTGCAATATGTCCGTCTGGATGTCGCCCTCCCTAATGCAGCAGCGCTGACCCGCATGTTCGAGACCATGCTGGAGAATGAAATTCCGGCAGACCGGCGGGACGCGCTTGCTCGAACGCTTGCTCTGCGGCTGCCAGCCGCGCTTCAGCGTGCCTCAACATCGCCGCCGGTTGCCGTGCCCCGGCAAAATGGCGAAGACGATCAAGCAGCTGCCGGGCGTCGGCGGCCTCGCCGGCCAGAATCGCGCACCTGATATCGCAGGCTGCACATGCCAGTTCACAGCCGGGCGAGGCCCGGAATACAGGTTTTCCCATGATTCGACCGCTTTGTTGTTCTCTATTTGTTCTAATCGCCATTTCCTACATGTCTAGGATTTTTCCTATCGTGTGCGCAAAAAATGACCCGCGGCCATCGGTCGCGGGTCGTTGATCAGGACGAGGGCAGGGCGTCAGGCGAAGCGCGGCACTTCCCGGATGGACCGATAGGGCGCCGTCTCGCCGACTGGCGCGCCGATATGATAGGCAGCCTGCGGTTCACGCACGGCAACGGGATCGTCGGCGCGGAAATTGGGTGCGATCATCCAGGCCGGCGGCTTGGGGCGAGGCGTTTCGATGATCTCCATCGCCATGCCCACCAGCGCGTCAAAGGAGAGGCTCTCGGCCCGATCCCACATCTGCGCCGTCATCATGTTCATCGCGACTCACCTTGTCCTTGCTGCCCTGACGGTGTCTTTGCGCCCTTCTGTCGACCAAGAAAATAGGACTCCAAGCGAAGTTACAATTGTTGACAGCCCGCCGGCTAAACGCCCAAAAATCTCGTGAATGTTGTCATATGATCGTCGTCACCGGTTTTCATTGCGCCCAAGATTCCAATTGACTTTGTACAAGAATATTGTATATATCTGCGTCCACAGTTCGGAGCTGCGATGACCGCATATCAACCGATCGGCACCGACAACCGCGAGGTCGCCGAGATCGATGCCCTGCAACGTGCGCTACGCGGCCTGCGCCACTGGGCCGCGGCAATGGACACCCGCAAACATCATCATGACGAACAGGGGCGTCGCCTCTACGCCACGGCTGCCAGGCTACACGACGAAGCCTGGGCCGATTGCCTGGGCGCGGCCTATCGCCTGTTCGAAATTGACGCGATCCACTCGGCCTGGCTCGAAACCGGTGGGCGCACGAATTGATGCCGGCACAAGAAGATAACGCAGCGCGCCTGGCTGTATTGCTCGCCGAGATCGTAGCGGCGGAGGCCGCGGCGCGGCTTCACGACCGGATCAAGACCGACCGCGACATCCACGCCGAGGCCGCTCAGCGGGCCGACGAGGCCGCCGAGGCGGGTCGCAGAAGGGCACGCGCAATGATCGAGAGTGCCTTTCCCGGCATAAGTTGGCCGATGATCGCCGCCGCCATTCGCTGAGCAGCGAAATCGCCAGTCAGCTCATCACGAGCTTGAGCCCGGTGGCGAACAGGATGACGGCCAGTGCGCGCTGGACGAACATTTCGTTGAGATACAGGGTCAGCCGTGAGCCGATGACGATCCCCGGGATCGAACCGATCAGCAACATTCCCAGCAACTTCAAATCGACGGCGCCGGCGAGCATGTAGCCAAGGCCGCCGACCAGCGTGAGCGGCACGGCATGCATGATGTCGGTGCCGACGAGCTTCCGTGCGGTCAGCCGTAGCGGATAGAGCATGAGCAGCAAGGTCGCCCCCAGTGCGCCCGCTCCGACCGAGGTCAGCGTCACCAATGTTCCCAGCACCGCGCCCGCAAGCGCCGTCAGGACCGGCTGGAAACGAACGAAGCGCCGCACCCGCACCTCGTCATCGACATCGATCATCGCGGTAACGAGTTGGCGGCGAAACAGGGTGGCGACCGATGTCACCAGCAGCATGCCGCCCAGCATGGTCACGATCAGCCCATGCTTCACCTGGTGTCCACCGGACTCGAACAGGAAGAAGAGCGTGATCAGCGCAGCTGGGATGCTTCCGGCGCATAGCCAGCCGACAATGGCGAGATCGGCGCTCTCCTGGCGGTAGTGGACAACCGACCCCGCGGACTTGGTCGCAGCGGCGAACCAAAGGTCTGTCCCGACGGCGGTGGCCGGAGCCACCCCGAACAGCAGGATCAGTATCGGCGACATCAACGAACCGCCACCCACCCCGGTGATGCCGATGATGACACCCACCAGCAGGCCGGCAAGGGCATTGAGCCAGTCCATCATGATCATGTCATTCTCAAGCCGTCGGGCTCACGTCGCCGACCAGGCGGAGGATTCTTCCAGCAAGGTTTTCGGGACAGATGAGAAGGTCGGGAAGCCAGGGATTGGGGTGGTTGTAGGTGAGGGGCGAGCCATCGATCCGGGAACAGTGAAGCCCGGCGGCCTGGGCGACCGCGACGGGCGCGCAATTGTCCCACTCATACTGGCCGCCCGAATGGAGGTAGATGTCGGCCTCGCCGCGCACGACGGCCATTGCCTTGGCCCCCGCCGAGCCCATCGGCACCAGTTCGGCGCCAAGCACCTCTGCCACCGCGACCGCCTCGGCGGCGGGGCGGGTACGGCTTACCAGCATGCGCAGCCTGTCCGGGGTCGGCGGGACCGGCAGCGGATTGGCGGAGTCGAGCGTCACACCAAGCCCCGGCAGCGCCACCGCGCCGATCGCGGCTTTGCCACCGATCGCCAGTGCGATATGCACCGCCCAGTCGGTCCGGCCCTCGCCATATTCGCGGGTGCCGTCGAGCGGATCGACGATCCATACCCGTTCGACCGAGCAGCGCGCGGTATCGTTGACCTCCTCCTCGGAAAGGATCGCGTCGCGGGGCCGCTCGCGCCGCAGCGTGTCCAGGATCAGCGCGTTCGCGATCCTGTCGCCCTCACCACCCAGCGCCTTGCCTTCGAACCGGCCGGTTTCCCGAAGATCGAGCAACAGGCGGCCTGCAGTGTCGGCGATGTGCACCGCCAGTTCGACATCGTTCATCATTCCTCGCCCAGCAGCCTCGCGATGATCAGCTCGGCCGCCTCTTCGGGAGAGGTGATCGTGGTGTCGATCCGGATCTCCGGCGTCTCGGGCGCCTCATAGGGGCTGTCGATGCCGGTGAAGTTCTTGAGCTGGCCGCTGCGCGCCTTCTTGTAAAGGCCCTTCACATCCCGCCGCTCGGCCTCCTCGATACTGGTGTCGATATGCACTTCGAGGAACTCGCCCGGTTCCATCATCGCGCGCACCATTTCGCGCTCGGCGCGGAAGGGCGAGATGAAGGCCGTAATCACGATCAGGCCAGCGTCGGTCATCAGCCGCGCGACCTCGCCCACCCGGCGGACATTCTCCACCCGATCGGCATCGGTGAAGCCCAGATCCTTGTTAAGCCCGTGGCGGACATTGTCGCCGTCGAGCAGGAAGGTGTGCCGGTTCATCCGTGCCAGCTTCTTCTCGACGATATTGGCGATGGTCGACTTGCCCGCCCCCGACAGTCCGGTGAACCACAGCACGGCCGGCTTCTGGTTCTTCAGGTCAGCCCGCTTCTCCCGCGTGACATCGGTCGCCTGCCAATGGACATTCTGCGCACGCCGGAGCGAGAAGTGCAGCATACCCGCCGCGACGGTCGCATTGGTCAGCTTGTCGATGAGGATGAAGCCGCCCAGCGTCCGGCTCTCGGCATAGGGCTCGAACACGATCGGCCGGTCGGTCGTCAGATTGGCGACGCCGATCGCGTTGAGACTGAGCGTCTTCGCCGCCAGATGATCCATGCTGTTCACGTCGACCTGATATTTGGGCGACTGGATGGTGGCGGTGACGGTCTGGGTGCCCAGCTTCAGCCAATAGGGCCGCCCGGGCAGCATCTCGGTTTCCGCCATCCACACCAGCGTCGCCTCGAACTGGTCGGCGACCTGCGGCGGCGCTTCGGCGGTGGCGATCACGTCACCGCGCGAGCAGTCGATCTCATCGGCGAAGCAGAGCGTCACGGACTGGCCGGCGACGGCCCTGTCGAGATCGCCGTCCAGCGTTACGACACGGGTCACGGTCGAGGTCTTGCCGGAAGGCAGCACCCGGATCGTATCGCCGGGCTTCACCTCGCCGGTGGCGATCAGGCCGGAAAAGCCGCGAAAGTCGAGATTGGGGCGGTTGACCCACTGCACCGGCAGCCGGAACGGCCTGGCCCGGTCGCTGGTGGCGTCGATCTCGACCGTCTCGAGATGGTCGATCAGGGTCGGTCCACCATACCAGGGCGTCCGGTCCGACTTGGTCGTGATATTGTCGCCGGCAATCCCCGAGATCGGAATGGCGGTGAAGCTGGTGATCCCGATCTCGCTGGCAAAGGCGCGATAGGCCAGCAGGATGCGGTCGAACACCGCCTGATCATAATCGACCAGGTCCATCTTGTTGATCGCCAGCACGATGTTCTTCACGCCGATCAGATGCGCCAGATAGCTGTGCCGCCGCGTCTGGGTGAGCACGCCCTTGCGCGCGTCGATCAGGATCACGGCCAGATCGGCGGTCGAGGCGCCCGTCACCATGTTGCGGGTATATTGCTCGTGGCCGGGCGTGTCGGCGACGATGAATTTGCGCTTCGGCGTCGAGAAGAAGCGATAGGCGACATCGATGGTGATGCCCTGCTCGCGCTCGGCGGCGAGACCGTCGACCAGCAGCGCGAAGTCGATATTCTGCCCCTGGGTGCCGACCCGCTTGCTGTCGGCCTCCAGTGCCGCCAGCTGATCCTCGAAGATCATCTTGCTGTCGTACAGCAACCGCCCGATCAGCGTCGACTTGCCGTCGTCGACCGATCCGCAGGTGATGAAGCGGAGCAGCGACTTCTCGCGCTGCTGCTCCAGATAGGCCTCGATATCCTCGGCGATGAGGGCGTCGGCTTCATATTCATAGGGCGCCGACATCAGAAATACCCCTCTTTCTTCTTCTTCTCCATCGATGCGTCGCCGGCATCCTTGTCGATCGCGCGGCCCTGCCGTTCGGAGGTGGTGGTGAGCAGCATCTCCTGGATCACCTCGTTCAGATCGGCCGCCTCACTCTCGACCGCCCCGGTCAGCGGATAGCAGCCCAGCGTGCGGAAGCGGATCGACCGCTCGACCGGGACTTCGCCGTCCTTCAGCGGAAAACGATCATCGTCGACCATCAGCAGCAACCCGTCGCGCTCGACCGTGGGGCGCTTCGCCGCAAAATAGAGCGGCACGATCGGAATGTCGTTCAGCTGGATATATTGCCAGATGTCGAGCTCGGTCCAGTTCGAGATCGGGAACACCCGGATGCTCTCGCCCTTCGCTTTCTTCGCGTTGTAGAGGTTCCACAGCTCGGGCCGCTGGTTCTTCGGGTCCCAGCCATGGCTGGCCGTGCGGAAGGAGAATATCCGCTCCTTGGCCCGGCTCTTCTCCTCGTCGCGCCGCGCCCCGCCGAACGCCGCGTCGAAGCCATATTTGTCCAGCGCCTGCTTCAGCCCCTCGGTCTTCCACATATCGGTGTGCAGCGGACCATGGTCGAACGGATTGATCCCCCGCTCCTGCGCTTCCGGATTTCGGTAGACGAGCAGTTCCATGCCGCTCTCCTTCGCCATCCGATCGCGCAGCTCGTACATCGCCCTGAACTTCCAGGTCGTGTCGACATGCAGCAGCGGAAAGGGCGGCGGCGACGGATAAAAGGCCTTCCGGGCCAGATGCAGCATCACCGCCGAATCCTTACCCACCGAGTACAGCATCACGGGTCGCTCGCACTCCGCGACAACCTCACGCAATATGTGGATGCTCTCGGCCTCGAGCCGCTCAAGATGGTTCAACGTATCGCTCATGTTGAGCGTCCTACCGAAGCCTGGCCCGCCGCGCCCGAAAATTAAAGTTGGAAAGCCGGAAGGAAATGTGGAGGTGCATCGAGTGAATTTGGCAGAGATGGAACAGTGCATCGCATTTTCTGCGCCGCCGTCCGTCCCGGGAGCCGCTCTGGCGCGCGGCCGGGCGCTGCTGTATGAAACTCGCAGGACCGAGGATCAGGAGGTCGCTTGAATCGCTTCACCTTCCTGCTCATACCGCTGCTGGCCATGCTCGCCGCCTGCGAAACAACGGTCGAGGTCACGGGCATGCTGGGCATGGATGAGGCGCTCACCGGTTCGATGACCCATTATAATGATGGCGGCACGATCGAGCTGAACGGCGGTCCAAAGACGCATTGCGTCGGCAATTTCAGCTATAGCCGCACGAACGCCGGGCTTCGCGGCGATGGCACGCTGGTCTGCGATGATCGGCGCATGGGGCCCTTCAGCTTCATTTTGAGCGGCGCGCGTCATGGCCACGGCTTCGGAACGCTGAATGGGATGGCCTACCGCTTCCGCTTCTGATCCCTCCCCTTAAACGGCAAAGGCCGCCAGCGAAGGTGGCGTTCCTTCGGCTGGCGGCCTTGCTGGAGGCCATCTGGGCGGCCGCGTCTTAGCGGGCGGCAAGCTGCAGGTCGGCGGCCTTGCTGTTCATCGCAAGCTGCGCCTTGGCGGCAACGATCGCATTGCGGCGGCAGCTGGCGACCTTGATGCTGCTGCCCACGTCCGACTGGCCACAAGCCTGATAGGCTGCCTTGCGGATGCGGGCGTCGAGCTGGGCGGCGCCGGCCTCGCTATGCACGTTCAGGTCGCTGTAGGCGACGGGAACGCTGACCGTTTCGGCGCGCAGCGGCGTTGCTGCGGCGACCGTGATGAAGGTGGCGACGACTGCGAAGGTGCCGGCGACGGTGTTCTTGAGGCTCTGCATTGTAACGTCCCTTTCGATGTGCGTTGTGGATGCACACACATCAGCAGGAAGCGTGCCAAATGCGATTTAGCCTAAAATTCTGATGTTTTTTGCGATCTAGGACTGCATAACGTCGCCAATATTCGGCACTAGACACCCATATTCGGCAAATTATACCATATTTCGCCGTCGGAGTGCTGTCACTTCGATCTCGACCTTCATCTCAGGCTTGATCAGGCCGACGATGAGCGCCGTCGCCGCCGGCCGTATCCCGCCAAACACCTCGCCCAGCACCGGGCCCACCTCGTCCCAGTAAGCGGCGTCGGTGAAATAATAGGTGGCACGCACCACATCGGCCATGGCGAACCCCGCGCCTTCCAGCGTGCGGGCGATCAGCGCCAGCGCATTGCGCGCCTGATCGGCGGCGCTCTCCGGCATGACGCGCGTCTCGGGATCGTAGCCGGTCGTCCCTGCGACAAAGGCCCAGTCCCCGTCGACCACCGCACGGCTATAGCCGACCTGGGCTTCGAACGGAGACCCTGACGAGATCAGCCTGCGTGTCATCCCTGCTCCCCCTCATAGATGATCTTCACCTTCGCCGCCGCCGCCCGTGCCGCGGCACGGGCATCATCGGCACTGCCCTCGCGCGTCAGTGCCAGTGCGACTCCCATGCGCCGGTTGGGACGAGTCACGGGTTTGCTGAACAGCCGCACGTCTGTTTCCGCGCCCGCCACCGGCGCCAGCGCCTCGGCCAGTCCTTCGAAATGAAAATCCTCGGCATGGCGATCCGCCAGGATCACCGCCGACGCGGCGGCGCCGTTGAGATGAATATGCGGGATGGGCAGGCCCAGCACCGCCCGGGCATGCAGGTCGAACTCGGTCAGATTCTGCGAGATGAGCGTCACCATGCCGGTGTCATGCGGCCGGGGTGACAGTTCCGAGAAGATCACCTGCTCGCCCGCCACGAAGAACTCGACCCCGAACAGGCCATAGCCGCCGAGATTGTCGACCACCTTCCTCGCCATGTCCTGCGCGGCCGCCAGGGCCTTGGCCGACATCGGCGTCGGCTGCCAGCTTTCCATATAGTCGCCCCGCTCCTGGCGGTGCCCGATCGGCTCGCAGAACATCACACCTTGCCGTGTGCGGATCGTAAGCAGGGTGATTTCATAGTCGAAGGCGATGAACGCCTCGACGATCACCCGCTTGCGATCCCCGCGCATCCCATCGACCGCATAATCCCAGGCGGCATCAACCGCGCCCTCGGCGGTGACGATGCTCTGCCCCTTGCCAGACGACGACATGACCGGTTTGACGACGCAGGGAATGCCCACCTTGCCCACACACAACCAAACACACCCAACACA
>CAZJXG010000013.1:0-28090 GCA_964549965.1 uncultured Sphingomonas sp.
TGACCCGGCGCGATCAGGCTACCGCCGCCGCTCGGGATCACGATTACGGTCGCCTGCCGGGTCTGGGGATCGACGACGCCCGTCGCTGACCGCACTCGCCCCTCGATCTTTTGTCCGTCATTGGTCGACAGTTCGACCCGATTCCCGGCTTTCACCGCCGCGACGCTGCCCGCGGGTACACTTGCTTCGACCTGGAGGCGTCGCGGATCAGCGACGCGGAAAAGCTCGGTCTCACCTTGCACGAAGGCGCCGAGCGTTCCGGCCGCCGACGTAATCCGGCCCCCTATCGGGCTGATCACCGCAACGGACCGTCCGTCAGCCGACACTTTTGCGGCGCTGGCAGCCGCAATAGCCTGCCGCGCCTCGGCCTGCGCGACAGCGAGATTGGCTTGCGCGGTCTCATAATCGGCACGCGGCGACACGCCCTGCGCCAGCAGTTTCCGCTCGCGTTCGAGCTGGTGGCTGGCAAGCGTGACGCGCGCCGCAGCCGTACTGCGATCGGCCGCGATAGCCGAGGCGTCGCGGCTTTCGACCAACGCGATCGTCTCCCCTGCCCCAACCGGATCGCCGATCCGCTTGAAGATGCGCGTGATCGTTCCGGACGCGCGGGCCGTAAGTACGGCTTCCGCATCCGGCGTGGCCTTTACCGTGCCGCTGGCAAGCACGATCCCCGCGACGCCGCCGGCACTGGCCCGGGCGACGCTGATCTGCGAACGCTTGATGCCTTCAGCCGTGATCGTAACGCTGTCGCTTGGTGCAGCAGCCGCCTCGGCCGCGGTCTGGACCGGAGCCGTCGATGGGCCGGTCATCCGGGCGACACCAAATCCGGCAAGCGCGGCGAGCGCCAGGCCGATCGCGGCGCCAGCATAGAGCTTCTTGTTGCTATCAGGGTTCATTGGATCGGTTCTCCGAAGATGGTGCGCCCTTGCAGGCGTGCGAGGCGTGCGCGCGCCTCGAAGCGGGCGACGCGGGCGTCGAGCAGGCCGCTGCGCGCCTCGCCCAGTCCACGCCGCGCATTGATCAATTCTACGAGCGGCGACTTGCCCGCCTCATAAGCAACCCGCGCGAGCCGATAGGTCTCATCCGCGGTTCGTTGGGCATCGTCGGCGGCAAGCGTTCGGGCATCTGCGGCCGCCAACTGCGCCTGTGCTGCGCGTGCGTCGGCCACCGCTTCGTTGCGGGCCGTTGCGAGACGCGCTTCTGCAGCCTGTGCCTCAGCGCGGGAGGCTGCGATATTACCGCGATTGCGGTCAAAGAGCTGAAGCGGGATCGAGACGCCCGCAGTCAACGCTGTCGCATTCTCAAAGTCGAGCCGACGCACGCCGACACTGGCTGTTATGTCAGGTATCGCGCGCCGCCGTTCAGCGTCCACGCGGCGATCGGCCGCGTCCCGTTCTGCGCTGGCCGCCAGATAGGTCGAGGTTGCGAGCGGATCGACCGGACCCGTCACCGGCGGCGTGACTGGCCGATCGAGTAGCGATTCCGATAAACCGGAAAAAATATCCTCAGCGCCGACTAGCGCCGACAGCCTGCCATAGGCCGTGATGCGGTCCGCGCGGGCAAGTTCCAGCTCAGCTCGCACTGCATTCAGAGCGGTTTCCGCCTGGAGTGCGCGCAAGCGCGCCTCCTTGCCCGCATCGACCAGCGCGCGTGCAACGGTCAAGTCGCCATTGGCCTGTTCGACCTCCGACAAGGCCAGAGCGATCCTGCCGTCCGCAACTTCAGCGCCCGCATAGGCGCGAGCCAGGTCATAAGCATAGGCGACCCGGGCATCGCGATCCCGGGCGCGCGAGGCCGTTATCCCCGCCTCGCCGGCGGCGATCCGCGCCGCGCGCTTGCCGCCGACTTCGATGGGCTGGCTAAATTGCAGCGTCGTTTCCGCCCGATCGAAACTGCGATAGGGCGACGACCCGGCAATATTCTCGGTCATCACACCAACCGTCGGGTTGGGCCGTGCGCGGGCCTGCAGCGCCAGCCCTTCAGCCTGGCGAATACCCGCTTCGCTTTCGGCCAGACGCGGCGCGTCGGACGTTTCGCGTAACAGCGTGGCGTAGGGCGGCGCGACCTGGGCATATACCGGCGCGCATAGAGCCGCGAGACAGGTCGCGACCATCATGGCAGATGCCGCGCAACGCGACATTCGGCCTGTAAAGGCTGTCATATTCAATTCCCCCGATGAGGCAACAAGGACGTAGCGCCACGCGGCGCACCGGTCAGGCTTTCGGGGGGCGTAGTATCGAGACGGGGTCCGTCGATCCGCCCAGAGCGGCATCGACCGGGTGCCAGACATTGGTCGCGAACGCGACATCACGGGCGAGCGAAAAAACAACTGGGAGGCCGATACCGTGCAAGCCGGCATGGGCCGCTACATGATCGAAAGCGCCCAGATCAGCACCACCGCTATCGTGGTCATCATGATCGTCGCTCGCCGCCTCCAGGCTATGCGGCGCGCCATGGGCATTGGGGTTCATCTCGTGCGCGCTGGACAACATAGCCAGACTGAAAAGCGCAAGCAGCATCACTATCAGCCCGAAGGACTTTTCGCCGCCAGCCCTTTTCGGACTGCGCCCTCTGATCGACGATGTCGCCATACCGACAAGCCTAAACGCGACGCGACGGAACGACAAGCAGCACCGACCCATAGTCGATCGCCACAACTGATCCTCCATCATCATTGGCGTGGCCAATGCTGATGGAGATCGTCGATCACGAAAGCATGGCCGCTCGAAATCTTGCCATGGTCCTTGCGCAAATGCGGGTGGTCCGATGCGAGGCCTTCATGATCATGGGCGATAATATCGGGATCGGCACGCGGCCAAAGCCAGAGCGCCGCCACGGTGCCCAGCGCCGCCAGCACGGCCATCGCGGCGAAGGCCGCAGTCTGTCCGATATTGGCGCCCAATTGCCCCACCAGTGGATAGCAGATGAGCCACGCGCCATGGCTGAGCGCAAATTGGGCAGCGAACAGCGCAGGGCGATCTTCGGCGTTGGCTGAACGGCGCAACAACCGCCCCGAGGGCGTCACGCTCATCGAATAGGCAATACCCAGGACGAACCATCCCGCCAGAACGATGTACCAATATTCCGGGCCGCTTCCGAACAGCGTCGTCAGGACAGCCATTGCGGTCAGACTCATGGTCATCGCCATGGCAGCGCCGACCATGATCGTCCGGTCGGCGATACGGTCGAGTATGCGCGGCAAGCTCAGCGCGGCCAGGATCGACCCCGCGCCGAATGCAGCCAGGGTGAAGGCAACGTCGCGCTGCGTAAGGCCCAAATTACTGCGGACGATGACGACGGTATTGACGATCACCATCGAACTTGCCGCCGCCGATGCCAGCGTCAGGGCCAGCAATCCGCGCAAACGCGGCGTCTTGAGATAGATACGGGTGCCCCGGGTGGTCTTGGCATAGATGCCGCCGCTTCGCGGGGCGGACGTTGCCGCCTTAGGCAGCACGGTCGATACCACCAGCAATGCCGAACAGAGAAAGCCGACCGCCGTGCCTGAAAAGAGCCAGTGAAAATTGATCACGGTCAGCAAAGCCGCCGCGAGGATCGGGCTGGTCAGGCTTTCCATGTCATAGGCCAGGCGAGAGAGCGACAGAGCGCGGGTATAATCCTTCTCGTCGGGCAGGACATCGGGGATCGTCGCCTGAAACGTCGGGGTGAACGCCGCTGATGCCGATTGGAGTACGAAGATCAGGACATAGACCTGCCAGACCTGATCGACGAACGGCAGGCAGACCGCGACGGCGGCCCGCACCAAATCCATGCAAACCAGGAAGGCCCGTCGGGGCAGCCGGTCGGCAAAGGCACCAACAATGGGCGCAACCCCGATATAGGCAATCATCTTGATGGCAAGCGCCGTACCCAACACGGCGCCAGCATTCCCCCCGGCGATGTCATAGGCGAGCAGGCCAAGCGCCACCGTCGCGAGACCCGTGCCGACGAGCGCGATGATCTGCGCCAGAAAAAGATGGCGGTAGGTTCGGTTCGCAAGGACAGCGAGCATGGTGAGGAATTCCGTTCGAGCCGTTTACATATCCCCCTGGGGGGATATGTAAAGCTTTGTCAGGCGATCGGCCGACGCTATGGATAGCAGTTGAAATGACCGATCATACGCACAGCAGCCATCCGGCGATCGTCAAGCGGCTCAACCGGGCCGGCGGCCATTTGCGCAGCATTGTCGATATGGTTGAGGCGGGCCGACCCTGCGTCGATATCGCGCAACAGCTTCATGCCGTCGAGAAGGCCATCGCGAGTGCGAAAAAAGCGCTGATCAACGATCATATCGATCATTGCCTTGCGCATGCCGAGAAGGACAAGAGCGTCGGATCCGCCGTCGAGGAGTTCCGGACCATCTCGAAATATCTCTGACATGCGCCGCCTCGATTATCTGAGTTGGACTTTCTCCGCCTAACCTATGATCTCCTCGATCAGCAGGAGGCCAAGGAATCCTACAAAGAACATGGCGCTGACCAGCGGACTGTCCGGTCGCTCATGGGCTTCGACCAACAGCTCCTCAGTTACCAGATACAGCAAGGCCATCAGACCAAAGCTCAGGAAACCGGCGATGACGACGGGGGGAAACGTCGCCACCGGGGTCGCGACCAGTGCGCCAACCGGCAGCAGCAGCGCCAGTCCGATGGTGATCGCGATCACCTTGCGCCGTGACCGCACCGTCTCACCAAGTTCTGCGGTCACGGTGAGGCCAAGGAACAGCACCTCGAGGGTGAGCGCGATCGTGAGCAGCAGACCTGCCTTGGCACCGGCGACAAACGCCAGTCCAAGAACAAGCCCGTCGATGAGGATGTCGATACCGATAGCACCCAGCATCGCCACCGGACCCTTGGTTCGCCCTTCCAGCGCCTTCAATGAGAGCATGACGACGACCCCGAGCGTACCGCCAACAAACGTCGCAATCGGCGACCCTTCGTGCATCACCTGGGGCAATATTTCCGCAGCGGCGGCCGCGAATACTACGCCTGCCGCCAGATGCTGCATCGCGCTGACGAACGTAGCGCTTGGCTGACGCCAGCTCGCCCAGAGCGTCCCCAGGATGACCGCGAGGACCGGGATGAGCGTATATTGCAGTGCCAGCATTTCTGTCCCCCCTCCTAAATCCGACGGCATGCCTGGGCGGCGTGGCCCGCACGGTTGATCGTCATCTTGCCGCCCGTCGCATCGGCGGTGATCTTGTCTCCAATATAGCGAAGCCCCTGCCCCGGTGCCGACAGCCGCACTGGTCGTCCGCCGGTCGAACTGCGCAATTCGATGCTCAGACCATCGGCCAGAAAATTCACGGTGATCCGGGCATCGTCATCGCATGCATAGATGTGGCGGCCGATGATCTGCGCGTTCGGTCCGGCAAGATGATCGCCCGCATGCGGATTGGCCGAGGGTGCCTGGCTGGAGCAGCCACTCGCAGCCACGGCAAACAAGGCGGGCGCCAAGAGCAATGTCCGTGAGAAGCGACCCTGTCTCACATCGACCTTCCGCGTTTGGACGTACCGAGCATCTAGTGCGCCTTTCGCTTGGCAATGCGGCGATCAACACGCGACTGCCGCCGACCCAGGGGCGCACCCGGCCGAAGATAGCGCTCAAATGCCCGGTCGGCCTCTTCCATACTCGCCAGGATCCGGCCCTTCAGCTTGCCGCTGGCCACTCGCGAAAACGGACTCCAACAGCGCGTGCTATGATTCATCTGTGTGCCCGACGCGATCGCGTCGATCCGATAGGCTTCCTCGAACATCAGCAAACCCGGCATCCCGGTCTTCCAGCCAATCACTTCAGGTTTTAGGCAGCGCGTGATCGTGGCGGGTGCGGTCATCGGCTTGCGCAGGAATGTAGTGTTGAATGTGTACCCGATCGCGGCGCCCTCGACCGCTGCCCCCGAAAGCCGGATGAAGGGGTGCCAGCGCACGAAGCCCGCTAAGTCGGACAATGCGGTCCACACCCGCAGCGGCGAGGTCGACAGGCGCGTGACATGCTCCACCTCAAACATGATCGCGGTCCTTGAAGGCGAGTAGCCGCAGCGCGTTGAACACGACGACCAGAGTCGATCCTTCATGCGCCAGCACCGCTGGGCCGATGCCGAGGCCCAGGATCGTTGCCGGCAACAGGACAGCGACGACCCCGAGGCTCATATAGAGGTTCTGCCGGATGATCCGGCTCGTCTGTCGGCTGAGGCCTACCGCGAACGGCAAGTGCGCAAGATCATCAGCCATCAATGCGACGTCGGCCGTCTCCAGCGCCACGTCCGATCCGGCAGCGCCCATGGCAATGCCAACGGTCGCATTGGCCATCGCCGGCGCATCGTTGACGCCATCGCCGACCATGGCGACCTTGTCCTGCGCCTTCAGCTTCTTGATGGCTTCGACTTTGTCTTCAGGCATGAGGTCTCCCCAGGCCTCGTCAAGTCCAACCTCCTTAGCGATCGCATCGGCAACCCTCTGATTGTCGCCTGAGATCATGATCATTCGGGTGATGCCGAGTTCCCGCAGCCGCGCCAGTGTCGCGACGGCAGCGGCACGAGGCGCGTCCATCAGTCCAATCACGCCAAGATAGCGATCGCCCATGCGCACGATCATGGTCGTGCGACCGGCCTCTTCCAGTTTCATGCCAGCGTCACGCAAGCCTTCGGGCAGCGGCGCACCGTCGACCTCGCCGAACAATTTGGGACTGCCGATATGAACCGCCTCCCCTTCGACCACAGCCTGTACGCCGCGACCGGTGACGCTGCGCAGATCGGTGGCCGCTGGGACGGGCGCGTCACCGTGCCGCTCCCGACCGCCAGCGGCGACCGCAGCAGCCAGCGGATGGTCGCTCAGGCTTTCAACAGCGATGGCGATGCGCAACAGATCTGCTTCGGTGGCGCCATCGGCAGAAACGACATCGGTGATCTGCGGCCGCCCCTCCGTCAGAGTGCCCGTTTTATCGAAGGCGATCGCACGCAGGGTGCCGAGATTCTCGAGCGGCCCGCCGCCCTTGACCAGAACGCCGCCGCGCGCGGCGCGGGCGATGCCCGACAACACCGCACTCGGCGTTGCGATCGCGAGCGCACAGGGGCTCGCGGCCACCAGCACCGCCATCGCGCGGTAGAAGCTGTCACGGAACGGCTCGTCGATCACGACCCACGCAAACAGAAGCAGCACAACAAGGCCCAGGACCGCGGGCACAAAAATGCGCTCGAAGCGATCCGTAAAGCGCTGCGTCGGCGACTTCTGCGCCTCAGCTTCGCCAACCATCTGCACGACCTTGGCAAGCGTCGTATCCTTGGACAGGCGGGTGACCTGGACCTCGATCGCACCCGCGCCATTGATCGTTCCTGCAAAGATGCGGTGCGCGGCGGCGACCTTGTCGGGCTGCTCCGCCGATACGGAAGGATCATCGACGGGCCGCTTGTCTACCGGCATGCTCTCGCCCGTAACCGGAGCCTGGTTGACGCTCGAAGTGCCGACGACGACAAACCCGTCCGCTGGCATCCGCTCATTCGGCTTGACGACGGCAATGTCGCCGACCGCCAGTTCCTCGACCGGAATCTCCTTTGTTCCCCCGTCGCGGCGCACGAGCGCGGTTTGCGGAGCAAGTTCGGCGAGTGCCTCGATGGCGCGCTTAGCCCGGCCCATCGCATAATGTTCGAGCGAATGGCCCATGCTGAACAGGAAGAGCAGCAAAGCGCCTTCGGCCCAGGCGCCCAGCGCTGCAGCGCCGCCAGCGGCCACAAGCATGAGGGTATCGATCTCGAACCGCTTCATGCGCAGATTCTCGATCGCCTCGCGCAGCGTGAAATAGCCGCCGAAGCCGTAGGCAAGAATGTAGCCGGCCATCGGTATCCAGGTCGGCGCGCTCGTGAGTTTTTCGACGCCGAAGCCCACCGCAGCGAACAAGCCGCACAATATGGCGAAGATTATCTCGGTGTTTGCGCCGAATATCATCCCGCCATGCGCGTGATCATGTCCCTCGCCTTCTTTGCCCGCGCCATGGTCATGCCCCTCATGACCCTTTTCATCGCCATGATCATGGCCGGCATGGGCGCCGGCAGTGTCCGCCACTGCGGGCGATGAGGGCGCCCTTCCCGGCTCGGCACGGACGTCGAGGCCCATTTCTCCGAGCAGACGACGAACATCGCTCTCTGAGATTGTCTCACGGTCGAAGTCCAACCGCACGACGCCGGCAGCGGACGCATCGGCCTCGACGATACCAGGCGTGCGGAGCAGTCGTTCCGCGACAGTGCGCGCGCGGCGCTGGTTGGAGAGCCCTTCGACATTCCAGCGCAGATGCCCAAATCGCTCGGTGATCTTCGCGCCTTCGCTTTGCGCGAGTTCCCGAATGCGCGGCAAGGACAGGAAATCCGGGTCGTAATGGAGGCAAAGCTTTGCCGGTGCATCGCCTTCTGCCGCGACGATATGTGCGTCGCGAACACCCTCCCGCGCGCTCAGATTGGCCACGAGGCGTGCCACACAGCCATCGGCCGTGTCGTCGACCTCGGGCAAGAGTAGTGGCAATTCCAGGCGCAGTTTTTCGGTCATTGCGCCTCTCCCGGCGCATCGCTCAGGGCGAAGCTTGCGGCTTCGCCCCCTACGATCTCGACAACCTCCAGGGTCATGAGGCCGATGCCGGTCACATCGGCGAGCGAAGCGACAAAGGCCCGGAGCCGTGCATCCTCATCCACGATCTCGATAACCAGCGACTGATCGTCCTCAAGGATATGGCGGCGGTGGACATGTGCTGATCGGCCAAAGCCGACCAATGCCTGAAGCACCGTCACCCCGGCCACTTTCGCGTCACGCGCGCGCGTCGCAACCACTTCGAATACCTTGCGGTCGCCGAAGTAAGCGGCTTCGTCGGTGTAGATGCGCAGCAATTTTGCTTGTTCGTTCATCTTCTTGTCCTCTCTCTCAGGCCGTTGCTGGCGAGGCATTCGGGGTCTCTTCATCGTGCGGTTTTGCAGGCCGGCGACCGATCCGCTCGCCCAAGCCCAACACAACCTTGGAAATGGCAGGCAGCACCAGCAGGGTCAGGATCGTTGCCGCGATCAAACCGCCGATCACGACGGTTGCGAGCGGCTTTTGGACCTCGGCGCCGGTGCCGTGCGCGAGCGCCATCGGTACGAAGCCGATCGCCGGCACGAAGCCTGTCATGATGACCGGCCGTACCTTTTCGAATGTGCCCTCGATGATGGCGCGGCTCAACTCGACGCCCGCCTCCAGCTTCTCCCGGATCGCGGTCATCACGACGAGACCGTTCAGGACCGCGACCCCCGCAAGACAGATAAATCCGACCGCGGCGGAAACGGAGAAGGAGATGCCTGTCAGCCATAGCGTGAACACGCCGCCTGCGAGACCCAGGGGCACAGCAAGGAACACCGACGCTGCCCGGGCAAGACCGCCCAGCGCCATGTAGAGCAAGCCGAAGATCGCCAGGAAACACAGGGGCACGACGATCGCGAGACGCTGCGACGCCGCTTGCAGGTTCTGGAACTGGCCACCCCACTCCAGATAGGAGCCCGATGGCAAGGCCAGCTTGTCGACCTTGGCCTGGGCCTCGGCGACGAAGGAACCGACGTCACGACCGCGCACATTGGCCTGGATGACGACGCGCCGCTTGCCATTCTCGCGGCTGATCTGGTTCAGACCTTCGCTGAACCGGAACTGCGCGACCTGCGAGAGAGGTACGGAACCCCTGTGTCCGGCTTCCTGGGGAAGCAGGACAGGAAGCGCGGCCAGGGCATCGAGACTTTCGCGCGTGGCCGCCGGTACGCGCACGGTCACCTCGAAGCGCCGATCGCCCTCAAAGAGCAAACCCGCCTCACGCCCGCCCATCGCGGCCGCAACCGTATCGGCGACTTCCTCGATGGTCAGGCCGTAACGCGCGATCGCCGCACGATCGAACTTCACGTCGAGCGTTGGCGAACCGCTGGTTTGTTCTGCCTTTACGTCCGCAGCGCCGGGAACGGTCTGGAGCGCACGAACGATTTCCTGCGCAGTGACGCCCATCTTGTCGAGATCATCGCCGTAGAGCTTGATCGCGACATCGCCACGCACGCCCGCGATCAGCTCGTTGAAGCGGAGCTGGATGGGCTGGCTGACCTCGAAGGCATTGCCGATCTTCGCGCCGGACTTTTCTTCGATCCGCTTGAGCACGTCGGCCTTCGTGTTGACGCCTTCAGGCCATTCTTCTTGCGGTTTGAGGATCACGAAGCCGTCCGAAATGTTCGGCGGCATCGGGTCGGTCGCTACCTCCGCCGTGCCGGTTTTCGAGAACATGACCTCAACTTCGGGCAGGCTGGTGACCGCCTTTTCGACCTCGCGCTGCATCTCCAGTGACCGCTCAAGCGACACGGAGGGGACGCGGGTCGAGGCAAGCGCGACATTCTTCTCGTCGAGCTGGGGGATGAACTCCTGCCCGAGGAAGCCGAAGACCAATGCCGACGCCGCGAAGAAAGCGAAGCCGGCGCCGATGAACGGCCACGGCTTTGCTACCGCCTTGTCCAGCAACGGCGCATAGCGCGCCTTGGTCTTGGCGATGATCCAGACCTCCTTTTCCGAGACCTTGCCCCGGATCAGGAGGGCCACCATCGCGGGCACAAAGGTAAGCGCGAGGATGAAGGCCGCGACCAGGGCGAGCATGATCGTGATCGCCATCGGCGAGAAGGTCTTGCCCTCGACGCCGGTGAACATCAGCAATGGTGCAAAGGCGAGCAGGATAATGCCCTGACCGAACACCGTCGGCTTGATCATCTCCTGCGACGCCCGCATCGTCTCTTCGAGCCGCTCGCGCAGAGTGAGCAGCCGACCTTCATGCTCCTGTCGGTGGGCAAGCCGCGCCAGGCAGTTTTCGATAATGATCACCGCACCATCGACGATCAGACCGAAATCGAGTGCGCCAAGGCTCATGAGGTTACCTGGCACGTTGAAGGCGTTCATACCGATCGCCATCATCAGGAACGAGAAGGGAATGATGAGCACTGCGATGATCGCCGCGCGGACGTTACCGAGCAGCAGGAACAGCGCAGCGGCGACCAGGATCGCGCCCTCAATCAGATTCTTCTGAACCGTGGCGACGGTCGCATTGACGAGCTTCGACCGGTCAAGGACCGTCGTGACCTTGATGCCGGGAGGAAGAGACTTTCCAAGTCCATCGAGCCGTTCGCCGACATTGCGGGCGACGACACGGCTATTCTCGCCGATCAGCATCAGCGCGGTGCCAATGACGGCTTCATGGCCGTTCTGGCTCGCTGCACCCGTGCGCAGCTCGCCGCCGATCTTCACATTGGCGACGTCCTTAACCGCGATCGGCAATCCGCCGCGCGTCGCCACGATGGCGTCAGCGATCTCGTCGATATCGCGAATACGGGCGTCCGCGCGGAGCAGGAACGCCTCGCCGCCACGGTTGAAATAGTTGGCGCCGACCGCCAGGTTCGATGCCTCCAGCGCCTTGGCGAGTTCGGAATAGGAGATGCCGTAGGAGGACAGCTTCACCGGATCGGGCTCGACAATATACTGCTTGGCATAGCCGCCAATCGAGTCGATCCCCGCGACGCCCTGCACCGTGCGAAGCTGGGGCCGAATGATCCAGTCCTGCACCGCGCGGAGATAAGCGGCACGGCCGACATCGTCGGTCAGCCGGGCACCTTCCGGGGTCAGAAAGCTGCCGTCCGACTGCCAGCCCGGCTGACCGTTGCGGATGGTCGCACCTTTCCCGCCGGGATTGGCGAAATCGACCGAATACATCAGCACTTCGCCCAGGCCGGTGGTGACCGGGCCAATCTGTGGCTGCACGCCGTCGGGAAGCGTATCGCGCGCCTGGGTCAGCCTTTCGCTGACCTGCTGGCGCGCAAAATAGAGATCGGTCTTGTCGGTGAAGATCGCCGACACCTGGCTGAAGCCGTTGCGCGACAGCGAACGAGTCGTCTCAAGGCCTGGAATGCCGGCGAGCGCCGTCTCGATCGGGAAGGTGACGCGCTTTTCGATTTCGATCGGCGAGAGGCCGCGTTCGACGGTGTTGATCTGGACCTGGTTGTTGGTGATGTCGGGAACGGCATCGATCGGCAGCTTGGTCAGCTGCCAGACCCCGAACCCTGCGATAA
This sequence comes from uncultured Sphingomonas sp., assembly GCA_964549965.1. Classification (GTDB taxonomy): domain Bacteria; phylum Pseudomonadota; class Alphaproteobacteria; order Sphingomonadales; family Sphingomonadaceae; genus Rhizorhabdus. The sequence continues at coordinate 12,092 of CAZJXG010000013.1, forward strand.
CGAGGAAAAGGAGAACGACCGCCCAGCGCGCGCGGACGGATAGAGCCATCAAATTTGCGATCATAGTCTATTCCTCCTCGCCTGCGCCCTTGCCGAGCTCGGCTTTGAGCAAGAAGGCATTGCGGGTCGCGATGGTGCGACCAACAGGAAGGCCCGAGGCGATCTCGATCCGGCCGGCGCTGCGCTGACCCGTCGTCACCGGCGTCGCCTTGAAACCATTCGCTGTGCGGACGAACACAACGTCGCGTCCGCCCACCGATTGCACCGCCTCTTCAGGAACAACGATTGCGCTCGATGTCGCGCCGCGGCTCGGCATCATGCGCACCCGCACCGCGAGACCGGGCTGCAAATGGCTGTTGGTAACATCCAGCACCGCGGTCGCAGCGCGCGTTTCGCCGCTCAGCGTCGGCGTCACCGCGCGAACGCGGGCCTCTACGGTCTGGCCATCGGGCAACTCGATGATGGCCTTGTCGCCCGGCGTGAGGCGCGTGGCGTCGGACGCACCGACCGCCGCCTCGATCTGGATCTGGCGGGGATCGGCGACCCGGAACAGCTCGGTCTCGGGCTGCACATAGGCGCCAAGGCTGATCTTCATCGCTGTCACGCGCCCGGAAATCGGGCTTGCGAGAATGACGCCGCGACCGTCGCTGGTAATGTTCGCAGCACCCGCCGCAACCCGTGCGCGCTGCGCCTCGGCTGCGGCCGATGCCGCTTCGGCCTGCGCTGTTTCGAGATCGACCCGGGCGGAGACCTTCTGTTCATAAAGATAGCGTTCGCGTGCCAGCGACTTCTGCGCCAGGGTCGCCTTCGCGCCCGCTGCCGTGCGGTCGGCCGCGATCTGCGCCGCGTCGCGGCTTTCGACCACCGCCAGCGCCTCACCGGCGCGGACGGGATCGCCGAGCCGCTTGAGGACGCGGGTGACAGCGCCGCCTGCGCGTGCGGTGACGATGGCCTCGCCCGTTGGTGACGGCGTGATGATCGCCTGCGCTACGATCTCAGCGCCAAGTCCACCGGCGCTGATCGTCTCGGTGACGACGCCGGAATCCTTGATCGCGGCAGCGCTCATCACCAGCGTATCGCTCGGCGTTTCCGCCGCAGCTTGCTCACTGGTGGCAGCGCCATCGGCAGACGCTGCTGGTGCCTCACTCGTGCAACGCGCGACGCTGAAGCCACCGACGGCTGCGAGCAGCACGGCGCCCGCCACACCGCCCAATAGGCGTTTGTCCTGAATCATAGGGTCTCTCCGAATAGGGGGCAGCCAGGGCGCAACGGCCCGGCAATCGACAGCGCTATGGCGGCCGTCATGAGGGAGTGTGGCGCGTTGGACGCCAACGAAAGGCGTGAGGAGCATGTCATGGGTCAGCTCCCCGTTTCAGGCGCGGGCGCGGTCAGGCGCTCGAGGCGGGCTTCGGCATCATGATAGGCGGCAAGCGCGTCGATGAACGCGGCCCGTGTCTCTGCCAGGGTGCGCTCGGCTTCCAGCAGGTCGAGCTGACTGAACTTACCCTGGGCATAGCCAATTCGGGCGATGCGCGCGGCCTCCATCGCGGCGGCGAGCGCTGGGCCACCGGCCGATCTGGCGGTCGCGCCTGCATTCGCCAACTGAGCCTGCGCGCTCGCGATGGATTGCTCGGCATCAATGACCGCCACTCTTCGGTTGGCGTCGGCGCGATCCTGCTCTGCCCGGGCCTGGCTGACCGCCGCAGCGCCGTTGTTGAAGAGGGGAAAGGGTATCGCGATCCCGACCACGGCCGCGGTATCGTTGGTCTGGGCGAGCCGCCGCGCGCCCGCGCTGATCGTAATGTCGGGCACGCGCTGGGAGCGTGCGAGGCGCACCTGCGCATTGGCGGTATTCACGTCGGCTCTTGCCGCCGCGAGCGCCAATGTCCCCTCGGGCGAGACCGCCAGGGTTGGACCATAGCGTCCGACCCGGTCGAACCAGGCGAGATCGAGCACACCTTCGATCGGTTGACCGATCAATCGCGCCAGATTGCCACGCGCGACCTCAGCCTCGCGAACGGCACGCTCCAGACCGACCTCTGCGTTGATACGCAGGACATCGGCACGCTGCTGGTCAATCGGTGCCCCTGCCCCTGCGGTCACGCGAACACGCGCGGCCCGAAAGGCATTGCCAGCGATCTCGGCCTGTTGGCGGGCGATATCGACTCTGCGCTCTGCAGCAGCAGCCTCGATATAGATCTGCGAAATCCGCAAATTGAGATCGGCCAGCGCGATGGCCGCATCGATCCGTGCCCGGTCACTACGCGAGTCAGCGACTGCAATCCGCGCCGAACGCTTCCCGCCAAGCTCGATCGGCAGCGCTAGGCCCGCCGTCGTCTCGGCGCTACGAACACCCCGATATTGGCCCGAACCGGCGACATTTTCAGACTGTACCTGGATCTCGGGATTGGGCCGCAGGCCGGCAACCGTGCGGGCTGCCGTGGCGGCGCGCATGTCGGCCGACGCAGCATCGATGCTGGGCGAAGTCCCACCAGCGACGCTGCGGGCACGGTCGAGGGTGAAGATGGATGGATTTGCAGACGGCGGCGATGTGGCCGTCTGCGCCTGCGCGATCGACGCGCAGGACGTTACGGCCAAAAGGGCCGCGATGACGCGATGCATGGATGAAGAACTCCTGACGAACCTTTAGAAACCCGCCGGCTGGTGCCAACGGGAGCTAGGAAATCGTCAGGCCTGGGGAGGTCGCAGGGCGGCCTCAGCCGCAGCGGTAGCTAAGGCGACCGAGCGCGTCGGCCGCATTATGGATGTAGCATTATCCTGACCGGTAGACTCGGCTTTTGCCATCTGTGCCGCCACATGATGGCCATGACAGCTGCCGTGATGGTGCGGATAACCCTTGTCGCTATCGGCAGGAACCTGGTCACCATCGCCATCGGCATGGCCGATTTCAGCGGCGCTATTGGCATCAATACAAACGATCGGCTCCATCGCGTGCGAGACCGATCCGACCCCAAGGGTCAGGAACACGGCCAAACAGGCGAAAAGGATCGTCAGTCGATGCATCGATCAGCTCTTTAGCAACTATAGGCTCGTAGAGGCCAGCGAATGTTGCGCCGAACCTTCACTTGGCAGTTTCGGCCGCAGTTCTGCACGAGCCTGACCGATGATTTGCAGGCCGCCCCAGATACCCAGGCCCGCCATGACCAGGGCAACAGCGAGATCCGGCCAAGCGGTGCCTGTACCGACGACACCGGCGGCAGCGAGCAGGACCGCAAGATTGCCGATTGCGTCGTTGCGCGAGCAGATCCAGACCGAGCGCATGTTGGCGTCGCCACTGCGGTAGCGATAGAGCATGAGCGCAACGCTGCCGTTCGCGATCAGGGCGATCACGCCGACGATTCCCATCGTCTCGGCCTGCGGCACGCCGCGTCCCAGCGCGGCAAGCACCGTCGTGACGAGGACATAAAGGCCAAAGGCGAGGATCGTGCCGCCCTTGAGCAGCGCGGCGCGCGACCGCCAGCCCAGCGCCATGCCGGCGACCCCGAGACTGATCGCATAATTGGCGGAATCGCCCAGGAAATCGAGTGCATCCGCCTGCAGGGATCGCGATCCCGAAGCGATACCCGCGACTATCTCGCCCAGAAACATCGCCAGATTGATCGCGAGCGCGATCCACAACATGCGGCGCCAGCGCGGATCGGGGGCCGGCGGCGCGTCCGCCTGGCAGCTGCTACAGACCATGGATCGAGACTCGAACAGATATCATGCGCATCCCTATGCACCCTCTAGTTGCTAGAGGGTCAAGGCGAAAAAATTTTGGTGGACTCAGGCTGCATCAGCCGGTGCAGCGGGGGCGCGGCGCCGGTTGAGGATGAACCCCCCGAGCACCGCGACGAGCATCAAGAGCTGGGCGGCCATCGACTGCAGGGTGGGGAAGATGCCGAGCATGGAAAGCCGAATCCCGCCCGCGAGCGGGGCGATGTCGATGATGCCCGCTTCCTGCAGCGCCGAGACGCCCTTGCCGGCGAGGACGATGGTGAGGATTGCCATCAACCAGGCGCTGTAGGCGAAGAATTTCGCGATCGGCAGGTCGCGGCTGTAGCGCAGCATCGCCCAGGCAATGATCCCGAGCAGGAGGACTGCCGAGCCGGCGCCCGCCAGCATCATGCCGCCATTGCCCTGGGTCCAGAGCGCGGCATAGAACAGGATCGTTTCGAAGACCTCGCGATAAACGACGACGAAGGCGAGGCCGAACAGGAACCAGGCCGACTGCTTCGACAATGCGTGCGACATCTTTTCCCTGATGTAGCGTTGCCATTGGTCCGCCTGCGCCTTGCCGTGCATCCAGATCCCCACGGAGAGCAGGACGACAGCCGCGAACAGCGATCCGAACCCTTCGGTAAGCTCCCGGCTCGCGCCGCTGATCCCGATCGCATAGGTCGCGATTCCCCAGGTCACGGCGCCCGCCGCCAGCGCCCCAATCCAGCCGCCATGGACATAGGGCAGCACTTCAGGCCGTTCCGCCTTGCGCAGGAAAGCGATCATCGCAACGACGATCAGCAGGGCTTCGAGCCCCTCGCGCAGCAGGATGGTGAAGGCGCCCAGGAAGGTCGATGCACTGCTCGCTGCGTCCGGCGACAATGCCGCATCGGCGTCGTCGAAGAGACCGTCGAGCGCCTGGATGCGCGTGGCGATCTCGTCGGCGGGGCGCCCCTGCTGGAGCGATGCCCGGAACTCGCCCATGGCGCTTTCGATGTGCCCCATGAGCGTAGCATCGCGCGCGGTCAGCATCGGCTCGAGGGGCTCGAATCCGTCGAGATAGGCCGACAGTGCCAGCTCCTGCGCGACGTGGCGATTACCCGCGCGATAGGCCGCGAGGCTCTGACCAAGCTTCGCGCGCGCGACATCAAGCGAGCCAGGCACCTGCTGAATGACCGCTTCGGGATGGCGGCGCAGATAAGCAATAGTCGCGTCCGCCTGCTCGGTCCCAAGACTCTTGGCGAGGGTTTCAGGAGTCAGTCCGGCCAATGCAGTCAGGTCGGGTATCCGTTGATGAAGGCGGGGTTCGGCTTTCCACAAGCGTTCGCCTTGCTTCGCAGCGGCATCGGAAAAAGCGAAGCGGCCGGCATAGAAGGCCAGCGCCCAGCGATCGTCGGTCGGCAGGTTTGCGAAACTCTGCATCGCCGTGCCGTCGATGCCCTGGTCGATGACCTGATAGAGCGCGAAAGGGCTGCGCTGCCGCGCGCGCACGATCTCACTAAAGGCGATTGGCGGCGTCGAGAGCTTTACGGCATCGGGGCCATGTCCATCCCCGGTCATGCCGTGGCAGCTCGCGCAATTCTGAGCGAACAACGAGGCGCCGCGAGAAAGGTCAGGCGCCTTGCTCGGCGCGAGAGGCACCGGATAGGCCTTGAGGAGGTCGGCAGCGAGGCTATGGGCGATGCGCGCGACGTCCTTCGGTTCGCCCTTCGCGGCAATCACACCCCGGAGTTGGGTTGCTCCCGTGATCAGCTTTCCGCGCGCCGGCGTGGGTGGCAGGGCCATAAGGCGCGCGGATACCGAAGCCGCGAATTCGGTCATCTCGGAATATTCCGAGACACTCTTGATCCGGCCGCCGCTGACGGCACCGCCATAGTCGACCGCCATATAGTCGAGCAGCCGCCAAGCTGTCTGCACGTCAGCAGTATCGGCGTGGGCGATCGTGCTGACACCAACCAGACAGAGAAATACTGCCAGGACGGCCATAGCGCGGCGGATCAACGGCGCCGCGCTATGGCAGACGGCAGAAATGGTGCGGCGCGATTCGGGATAATCGGGGAGTGACATCCGCATCAAATACACCCTCTAGCCGCTAGAGGGTCAAGCGTTTTGCGACTTAGTTGCAACAATGCCCTGTATCGATATCGCATCTCATTCCGGGCGCTCGCTCCGGCGCGATATTCAGATCGTTCGGATCGGAAAGTGCAACTCGCAATGCAAATCGCGATCTCGACCGGGAGGTTTCGTCGTCCTATATGCGCTCTATAGTAACTAGAGGGTTCTGTGATGCAGATCGGTGAATTGGGGCGGGCGACTGCCACGAAGGTTGAAACGATCCGCTATTATGAACAAACCGGCCTGCTGCCTCCGCCGGCGCGAACGCAAGCGAACTATCGCCACTATAGCGAGAACCATCTTGCGCGACTGTCGTTCATTCGCCGCGCGCGCGATCTTGGCTTTCCGATCGAGCGCGTCCGCGCGTTGTTGGACCTTTCGGACGACCGCGGCCGCGATTGCGCCACGATCGACCGGATCGCAACAGAGCATCTGCGTGAGGTTGACCGCAAGATCGCCGATCTCAGCGCGTTGCGGCGCGAATTGAGCACGCTCATCGCTTCATGCGAAGGCGGAACCGTCGCTGAATGCCGCATTCTGGAGGCGCTCGCTCCTGTTGTGGGAGACACTCATGCGGACGTTTGATGAGAATCTGCAGCTGATCCTCCGGCTCATGGCGCATGAAATCAAGCAGAGTGACGTCTAATGCCTACAGCTTTCGCCTATATTGCCGCCGCCTTCGCGGAGATCGCTGGATGCTTCTCCTTCTGGGCGTGGTTGCGGCTTGGCAAAACGCCGCTGTGGACGGTGCCGGGCATAGCCGCCCTAGCGCTGTTCGCCTGGCTGCTGACTCTGGTCGATAGCAATGCGGCCGGTCGTGCTTATGCCGCCTATGGCGGGGTTTATATCGTCACGTCCCTGTTCTGGGTCTGGGCCGTGGAAGGAATGCGCCCAGATCGCTGGGATGTCATCGGCGCTGCCCTGTGCCTCGTAGGTGCCTGCATCATCATGCTGGGGCCGCGCAGCCTTTCAACCTGAAGCAGTCGCTCATTGCGCGTGCCCATGCCGGTGGTGAAGGTCGGGATAATGGGCGTGCCGGTGAACCATCGGAGCATGCCGATGCGGATGACTGTGCGGCTCGCCCGGCGCAGTGCCGGGCGCATGATCATGTTGATGATGGCTGTCATGGACGTGACGATGGTCATGTTCGAGCGGTTCGTGCGCATGCTCATGGCCGTGCGATTCGGTCAGGTGCAGCCACAGCCCGATCGCCATCAGGATGCCGGCGATGATGAGGGGCACAGTGACCGCTTCGCCGAACATCGCGACCGCGAGCATTGCGCCGATGAACGGGGCTGTCGAGAAATAGGCGCCCGACCGGGCGGTGCCGAGGTGCCTGAGCGCGAGGACGAACAGCACGAGGCTGACGCCATAGCCAAGGAAGCCGATTAGGGCAGCACCGGCAATGACCGGCACGGCCGGCACGGATGCGCCCAGCGTCAGCGCCAGCACGAGATTGACAGCGCCTGCGGCCAGCCCTTTCAGCATCGCGATCTGGACGGGATCGGCGCTGCTGAGCTTTCGGGTAAGATTATTGTCGACGCCCCATGCGAGACAAGCGCCGGCGATCGCCAGCATGCCAAGGCCGCCGCCGACAGGGCCGCCGCGCCACGATAGCAGCACCGCGCCGCCCAATATGGCCGCCGCTCCGATCAGCAGGCGACGATCGACATTTTCGCCAAACGCCAGCCAGGCAATGGCAAGAGTCGCCAGCCCTTCGAGATTGAGCAGGAGAGACGCTGTGGATGCCGGCGTCGTCGCCAGCCCAGCCATCAACAAGACGGGCGCGATCGCACCACCGCACAGTATGACGAGCGCCAACCACGGCAGATCGGATCGAACGAGCGGGGCCTCCGCTTCTCCGCGTCCGATCGCCTTGCGCACCTGATGAACAAGTGCGAGCCCCATACCCGATCCGAGATAAAGCAGGCTGGCGAGCAGCCAGGGGTTCACGCCATTGCCAAGGACAAGCTTGGCGAAGGGCGTACTTGCGCCGAACAACAGGGCTGACAGCATCGCCAGCCCTATTCCGGGCGCAAGCCTGGTAAGTTTATCGCTCACGCAAGTCTGCTCCCGATGATGCTATCTCGAGTATAGCGCAGATGCCGGGGGCGACGGGCATGTGTTCGTCAGGGCTGTTTGGTGATGGCCGTCACCTCACCCGCGCCGCCGGTCAATGTCAGGTCGAAATCGACCTTGTCGCCCACCTTTGCCGTATCGGTGATCGCCGTCGCTGCCTTGAAAACCATCGTCATAGCCGGCCATTTGGCTTCGGGAATCGGACCATGGTTGAGCGTGATCGTACCTGCGGTCTTGTCGATCGCGGTGACCGTGCCATGGCCTCTGGCCTTGATTGGCGTGCTGGCGCCCGGCGCCATAGGCAAATTGCCCATGTCACCGCTCATGGCTGCAGCGGGCACCGCCTGGTTGGTCTCTGCCGCAACCGGCGTCTCCGCCTTCTTGCCGCAGGCAGTGGTCAGGACGGCGAGGCCGAGGACAATACTCAGTCGTGCATAGGTCATGGTCTTCTCCTTCAAGGTAACACAGGTTTGTGGATGGGGTGTGCCCGCCGCCGCCGGAGCAGCAGATAGGCGGCGGGGAGGACGAACATCGAGAGGAGCGGCGCGGTGAGCATGCCGCCGACCATCGGTGCGGCGATCCGGCTCATCACCTCGGAGCCCGCGCCCGACCCGAGCAGGATCGGCAGCAGGCCAGCGAGAATCACGGCTACCGTCATCGCCTTGGGACGGACGCGGAGCAGCGCACCCTCGCGTACCGCCGCGTCGATCTGAGCCGCATCGGGATCGTCACCGCGCTCCTCAAGCGCATTTTTCAGGTAGATCAGCATCACCACGCCGAACTCGGCGGAAACCCCGGCCAGCGCGATGAACCCGACCCCGGTCGCGACCGACTGGTTGAAGCCGAGGAGATAGAGGATCCAGATGCCACCGGTCAGCGCAAATGGCAGCGTGCCCATGATGAGCGCGGCTTCGTCGAACCGGCCGAAAATCATGTAGAGCAGCACGAAGATGATCAGCAGCGTGGCTGGCACGACCAATTTGAGCTTTTCGACTGCCCGCTGGAGATATTCGAACTGGCCCGAATAAGCGATACTGACGCCAGGCGAGAGCTTCACCTGTTTCGTTACCGCTCGCTGCAGGTCGCCGACCACCGAGGCAAGGTCACGCCCGCGCACGTCGACATAGACCCAGGTCGAGAGCCTCGCATTCTCGGTCTTGAGCATCGGTGGCCCTTCGGCGATCGAGACCTTTGCTACCGTACCGAGCGTGATCTGCTGTCCCGATGGCGTCAGGATCGGCAGCGTGCGGAGTCCTTCGAGGCTGTCGCGCAGTTCACGCGGATAGCGCACACTGATCGGGTAACGCGCGAGGCCCTCGACCGTCTCGCCAATAGTCTCGCCGCCCACCGCACCCGAGACGATCTGCTGCACATCGGTGATGTTGAGCCCGAACCTGGCGGCGGCAGCGCGGTTAATGTCGACATCAACGTAGCGCCCGCCGGTCAGCCGCTCGGCGAGCGCCGAGCTTACACCGGGCACGGTCTTGGCGACCGTCTCGACATCATGGGCGATGCGGTCGAGCTGGGCGAGGTCGGCGCCGGATACCTTGACCCCGATCGGACTTTTGATGCCCGTCGCGAGCATGTCGATCCGGTTGCGGATCGGCGGCACCCAGACATTGGCGAGGCCGGGCAGCTTCACTGTGCGGTCCAGCTCGTCGACCAGCTTTTCGGGCGTCATGCCCGGCCGCCATTGATCGCGCGGCTTGAACTGGATGGTGGTCTCGAACATCTCGAGCGGCGCCGGATCAGTCGCGGTTTCGGCGCGGCCGGCCTTGCCGAACACGGTTTCGACCTCAGGCACGGCCTTGATCAACCGATCGGTCTGTTGGAGCAACTGCGAGGCTTTCGCCGCCGACAGTCCCGGCAACGCCGACGGCATGTATAGCAAGTCGCCCTCGTCCATGTTCGGCATGAACTCGCCGCCGAGGCGCGTGAGCGGCCAGGCGGTCGTTGCGAAGGCCAGCGCTGCGATCAGCAGCACTGTCTTGGGCCGCCGCATCGACCAGTCGAGCGCGGGCCTGTAGATATTGGTCAACCAGCGATTGACCGGGTTGGACTGTTCGGGCGGAATCTTGCCCCGGATCAGCAACCCCATCAGCACCGGCACCAGCGTCACCGACAGGATCGCCGCCGCGGCCATCGCATAGGTCTTGGTGAAGGCCAGCGGCGCGAACAGCCGGCCTTCCTGTCCTTCGAGCGTGAACACCGGAATGAACGACAGAGTGATGATCAAAAGGCTGAAAAACAGGGCTGGTCCGACCTCGGCGGCGGCTTCGGTGATGACGGTCCAGCGCGTCTCGCCTTCGAGATGCTCGTCCGGGTGATCCTGCTCCCAGCGCTCGATCTTCTTGTGGGCGTTCTCGATCATCACGACTGCGGCATCGACCATCGCACCGATGGCGATTGCGATGCCGCCCAGCGACATGATGTTGGCGTTGACCCCCTGGAACCGCATCACGACGAAGGCAGCCAGCACGCCCAATGGCAAGGTCAGGATCGCAACCAGCGCCGATCGGGCGTGCCAGAGGAACAGCCCACAGACGATCGCGACGACGATAAATTCCTCGATCAATTTATGAGTGAGGTTGTCGACCGCACGGTCGATCAGCTGCGAGCGATCATAGGTGGTGACAATCTGGACGCCGGGCGGCAGGCTCGCCTTCAACGTGGCGAGCTTGTCCTTGACCGCCGCAATCGTCTCGCGCGCGTTCTTGCCCGAGCGAAGGATGACGACCCCGCCGGCAACCTCGCCTTCTCCGTTCAGCTCGGCGATGCCGCGCCGCATCTCCGGGCCGATCTGGATCGTGGCGACATCACTGAGCGTCACGGGAACGCCGCCTGCGGCAGTCTTCAGCGGGATCGCGCGGAAATCATCGAGCGTCTTCAGATAGCCCGAGGCGCGGACCATATATTCGGCTTCGGCCATCTCCAGCACCGAACCGCCGCTTTCCTGATTGGCCTGCTGGATCGCCTGGACAGCTTGTTGATGGGTGACGCCATAAGCCGCGAGCTTCACCGGATCGAGCAGCACCTGATACTGTTTGACCATGCCGCCGATGCTCGCGACCTCGGCAACACCGGGGACCGTCTTCAACTCGTAGCGCAGGAACCAGTCCTGAAACCCGCGAAGCTGGGCAAGATCGTGCTGGCCGGTCCTATCGACCAACGCATATTCATAGACCCAGCCCACACCTGTCGCATCAGGCCCGAGCGCGGCGGTGGCGCCCTGCGGCAGCCGTCCCTGCACCTGGTTGAGATATTCGAGCACGCGGCTGCGCGCCCAGTAGAGGTCGGTGCCGTCCTCGAAGATCACATAGACGAAGCTGTCGCCGAAGAAGGAATAGCCACGCACCGTCTTGGCGCCGGGCACCGACAGCATGGTGGTGGTCAGCGGATAGGTGACCTGGTTCTCGACGATCTGCGGCGCCTGTCCCGGATAGCTGGTCCGGATGATGACCTGCGTGTCGGAGAGGTCGGGCAGCGCGTCGATCGCAGTGGATCGCACCGCCCAGACGCCCACGCCGATGAGGGCAAGCACGCCGATCAAGACGAAGAAGCGGTTCCTGACCGACCAGCGGATGAGATGGGCGATCACTTACCGACCACCTTGGCCATGCGCCGCACGGTCGGTCCAGCCGGCGGCTGATCAAAGCCGAAGCGGACTCGGTCACCTGTCTTCAGGCCGCGCGCTACTCTGGCATCGGGAAGCTGGAAGGTCATCGTCATCGCCGGCCAGCCAATCGCTGGCACCGGCTCATGGCTGAGCGTCACCGAATTGGCCGTAATCTGCTCGATCTTGCCAACGGTCTCGTAAAGCGACGCGGCGGGCCTGGCGGGAGTCGTCGTCGATGCTGCCCCGCCGATCGGCCGCGCCGCGATGCCCGACAGGCTAGCCTCAGAGTCGATCAGGAACTGGCCCGAAGCGATAATCTTCTCGCCTTCGCGCAGACCCGCCAGGATTTCGGTATCCCCGCCAGCCTCTCTGCCCGCTTGCACCTCGGCGGGCCGATAGCGCCCCTTGTCGAGCGCGAGCATCACCAATGTTCGCTTGCCGGTGCGGATCAGCGCCTCGGACGGCACCAACAATGCCGGTTGCGTGGCGCCGCCGAACGAGACTGTGGCGAACATGCCGGGACGCAGACGCCCGCCGCGATTGGGAAGATCGATCCGCACGGTCAGCGTCCTGCTATCGGCCTGTGTCGTAGGCAGGATCGCCGAGACACGGCCCGACAAGGTCTCACCAGGAAACGCCGCGAGCGCGGCCTGCACGGCTTGTCCGGGCTTGAGCGATCCTGCGATGGCTTCCGGAACGGCGGCATTGAGCCAGACCGTGCCGAGGCCGTTGACCTCGGCGAGCGTCTGCCCCGCGGACATGGCCATGCCGGCGCGCACGTCCAGTGCCTTGATGACCCCGCCTATTGGCGTGGCGATCGTGACGACATTGTGCGGCCTTCCCCCGCGCTCAACTGAGGCGATCGTGCCTGAAGGCATGCCGAGCAGCATGAGCCGCTGGCGTGCCGCCTGCGTCAGTGCCGCGTTGCCGGTGCGGCGAACTGCAAGAAACTCGGCTTGCGCGCCGCCCCATTCGGGGATCAGCAGGTCGGCGAGCGGTGTACCTGCGCGAACCACATCGCCTGGCGCGCGGCCATAGACCCTTTGCACGAAGCCTGCCGAACGCGTCTGGACGATCGCCACATCGCGCTGATTGAAGTCGATTGTTCCGGTCGCTGTGAGGCTGCTCGCCAGTTCTCCGCGCCGGGCCGCGACGATACGCATGCCGAGTGTTTGCGCCGTCGCCGGATCGATCCGGATGCCCGGAGCCTCGCCGCCACCCTCGTCGGCATATTTGGGAACGAGCTGCATATCCATGAAGGGCGATTTGCCGGGCTTGTCGAAATGCTGCGACGGGACCATCGGGTCGTACCAATAGAGCGCCTTGCGACCCGTGTCGGCGGATTGCATCGCGGGGGCCTCGCTCCCATCGAGATGGGCGATGCCATAGCCTGCGCCACCGGCGACGAGTGCGAGCGCTGCGGCGGCAAGACCCAGCCGGGCACGCTGCGAAATCTCGAGGCTCATCGGTTTTCACTCCGGTATGTGAGGGTCAATCGCGCGCCATCAGCGGCAACCAGGGCTTCGCGGTCGAGGGTATTGAGGGTGGCGTCGGCCAGCGCGGCATAGGCGTCGGCGATATCGACGAGATTAGCGCGTCCCGCCGCGTAGCTGGCGGTTTCCAACCTTACGCGCTGCTCGGCGAGCGGCTGCAGGGTGCCTTGCGCACGCATCCATTGCTCATGGTGCATGACATGATCGGCGAGAGCGGCATCGAGATCGGCGGTGAGCGCGCGCCGGGCAGCTTCCTGCTCGGCCAGCACCCGTCCAGCATTGGCTTGGGCCTCGCCGATACGCGCGTTCTGGCGATTGCGGGTGAAGAACGGCAGGCTGACCGTCACGCCGGCTGAGACATAGTCGCCAAACCGCGGGTCTCGGCGCTGATAGGTGACATTCACCCCGAAATCGGAGCGGCGGTCTGCCTCGGCCACGCGGATATCGGCGTCCGCCTGCCCGGCCTGGGCAGCGATCATCTCGATGGTGGGGTGGCGATCGAGGCCAGCTCGCAAGACCGTTGCATCCACCGCAAAATCGGGCATCGGCCCGGCGATCTCGGGTGCGGGATCCCCGGTCCAGCGGGTCAGCGTGGCGCGTGCCCGCGCCACGTTCGAAACCAGCTCACTGCGGCGATCCTGCAACGTGGCAACAGCCTGCTGCCCCGCGAGAGTCTGTGCCGGGCGGGCATTTCCCGAGGCGACCGCGCTGGGGGTCGTTCCCACCACACGCTCAAGGCGCGACAGAATATCGTCAAGTGCTGTCAGCCGACGTTCGGCATAGGCGAGATTGATCCAGGCAAGTGCGGTGCCAACCTCGACAGTGCGGGCCTCGACAGCGGTGTCGGCCTCGGCCGCCTTGATGTCGCTATCGGCGCGGGCCTGCTGGGCATGGCGCTTGGCGAGATTGGGAATATCCTGGGACACACCAACCCGCGCCATGGTAAAATTATCGCGTTGCGGTTCGAAAGCGAGCGGCCCTGAGATCGGGAACGCATCGACGCCGACGCCTAGCGACGGATCGGGCAGTGCACCGGCCGCGTCGCGCGCAGAACGCGCGGCGTCGGCGCCGAGCGCCTTCGCCTTCAACGACGGCGCTTCCTGTCGAGCACGCTGGAGCGCGCCTTGGAAGGTGAGTGGCCCGGCGAACGCTGTACCGGGGATTGCCGCGAGTAGCGGCAGACATAGAAACAATCGCATCGGAGTCTCCTGATCGCGAGACCAGGCTGGCGCGGCGCTATCGGATGAGGGACGACGATGCCGACGGAGCGGAGGTTCGCTCCACCGGCATCTCAGACCTGACCGTCAGTGAGCCGGACCAGCCAGGGCCTTATCCTAGCTGGCAGACGCGCCGGAAGGAGACGCCGTGCCGGCTTCACTGCCTTGGCCGGTGCTGGCAGCATCGCCCTGTGCGAACGCAGGCGCGATGGTGAACGCGGAGATGGAAGCCGCGATAGCGGCTGCGACGAATCTGATCGTCTTCATGACATTATTCCTTTGGCGATTGTCGTAGAATGGCCACAGGTCAGACGGGATATTGGGGTGCGCGATGAGCGTACCGATCCTGTCAGCCGGATGGCCGGTTTCGATCAGCCAAGGAGATTGGGTGGTTCCGGTTCGGGCGTAAGGTTACTGCCGCGCAGCACAGTGGTGGTCGTCCAGAAGGCCAGCGTTGCACTGGCTTCGCGCGCCGTGAGCGCCGGCGCATCATTGCGCACGGCCATGGGAACGACGCAGCCCATGGCCGCGATGCAAGCCAGGGTCATGCCCTTGCAGGGCTTCTGTCCGGGCTGCTGTTGCTGCGCCATCATCTTCATGCAGTCTTCGGACATGCCGGAATCTGACATCTCGGACATGGTTATAGGCGCGGACACCGCAGACTGAACGGACGCATATGCGACCGCCTGGCCAAACAGACCGATCAGGGCTCCCAAGAGGAGAAAGAGGTGAAGCGCACGTTTCACAGCCGCTTTCAAATAGAATGAATCCCGCCCCGGAGCAACGTCATGGTCATCGCCGCTGCCACCTAGTTTTCAACCCATACGGGCGGCGGCCGAATTTCGTTACAGGAAGACCGCCGCGCATGGGTGTTGTAAAAACGGAAGACAATTTCAGGAGATCGGCTTCTGCGTATCGATCCCGGTACTCTTGTCGGTTTGCGGCGGCGGCGGCGAGGCGCCGCGGTCGCGGTACGACGGCAAGTCCGGAGCGCCATTTGCCGTCGGGCGGGCTTGCAGCCGTGCGATCATCTGCTTCATCTCGGCGATCTCACGGACCTGCGCATCAATGATGCCATCGGCCAGCTTGCGCACCTCGGGATCCTTGATGTGGGCCCGCTCGCTGGTCATGATCGCGATCGAGTGATGCGGGATCATCGCCTTCATATAGGAGACGTCATCGACCGTTTCCTGGCTGCGCACCAGCCATAGCGCTAAGCCAAACACCGCGACGCTGCCGATCAGGATGCCGACATTGAGGCGCGTGTTCTTGTACATGCCCCACATAAAGCCGAGCATGATCACCGCCATGACCGCGCCCATGACGAGCGCCATCCAGGCGCGGGTCTGGCTGAACTCGACATGGCTCAGCGCATAAGTGTTGAGGTACATCAGACCGAACATCACGACCGTCGAGGTCGCGATCATCGCCGCGAACCGGCCATAGCCCATTGGCATTTTGCCCTGTTTATCTTGCATATATCGTCTCCTTATCGCGATACTGTCATTCGCCCCCGCGATCGGCGCCGTCACCGGTATCTCTTCAACTCACTTCATCCCCGGCATATCCTTCATCATCTCGTCATGATCACCGGGCGCACTGGCGACGAGGCGCTGATATTGATCGGGCGTCATGCCCGGCAAACGCCGCACGAACGCGACCATGTCCCAGATCAGCGGATCGGGATGGGTCTTGCCCCAGGCAGGCATCGCGCTCAGCTTGACGCCGTGCTTGATGATCCAGAATTCCTCGGCGGCAC
>CAZJXG010000013.1:28190-37220 GCA_964549965.1 uncultured Sphingomonas sp.
GGCATCGCGCTCAGCTTGACGCCGTGCTTGATGATCCAGAATTCCTCGGCGGCACTCAAATCCTGGTCCTTGGCCAATTCTGGCGCCTGCGGGTAAAGCCCCTGGCTGAGTTCGCTGCGCTCGACGCCGGGGCCAAGATGGCAGCCCGAACACATTTCGGCATAAAGACCCGCGCCTGCTGAAATCCGACTGGACACGTTGAGATCGGTGGGTGGTACGATGTTTCGCGCCCGGACCGCGATCGAACGGTCCCGAAGACTGTCGAGCAGCGCATAGACCGGACGTGAGTGCGGCGCGTCGGCTGCGATGTCATAGGCACCGAAATACACCAGGAGCGCCCCGAAAAGGAGCGCCGCCGCCGAAGCGGCGGCAATGAACAGGCCGCTCGGAAAGTGATGACGCAGTCTTGCACGGTCCATCGATCGATCCCTTTTCTGTTTCGCCTCTCGCGTCAGAACCAGAAACGCACGCCGGCGACAAAGCTCGTCGACGTGGTGTCCTTGCCGTCCGCGCGCGCGAAGTCAGCGGTGCGGCCGGTTTTGGCCTCGTAGGAGACACCGATATAGGGCGCGAACTCGCGGGCGATTTCATAGCGCAGGCGCAGCCCGAGCTCAGCATCGGTCAAGCCTGCGCCGAGGCGATTTTCGGGCACGTCCTGCGCCGATAGGTTGAGCTCGACCCGTGGCTGCAGGATCAATCGCTGCGTGATGCGCTGGTCGTAATAGCCCTCGAGCCGTCCGAGCAGGTCGCCCTTGTTCGAGAGGAAGACCGCGCCCTCGACCTCGAACATATAGGGCGCCAATCCCTCGAACCCGATCGTTGCATAGGTCCGGTTCGGGGTCGGCTGAAAGTCGTGGCGGACGCCAGCCTGCAAGTTGAAATAGGGACCGACCGCGCGGCTGTAGAGCGCCTGCACCTCGGCGCTCTCGACGCCTTCTCTAAATGCCCCCGAGCCCTCGGTCTTGATGGTGAGGCGGTTGATGTCACCGCCGAACCAACCCTCCCCGTCCCAGCGATAGCCATCCTTGCCGTCGCGAATCTGGACTTCGGCGAGGTTGAACATGATCTGCGAGATGGGCCTACCGCCTTCCTCCTTCATCATCGCCATGCGGGATCGGTGCATCTCCTCGCCAGGGAACAGGCGATCGGCGTAATGGTCGCTTGGCGGCAGTGGCGCGGGCGCGTTGCCCACGGGGAGCGCCGTGCCGCTCGGTGTGGCATCGGGCATCGCCATCGCGTTCGAGGCGTGGTCGGCATCTCCACCCGTCATATCCATTCCGGGCATCGTAGAGGTTCCCGCTGCCCAGCCTGGTTCCGTCTTCGCCGCAGGCATTGCCATCCCATCCATGTTTTGCGCGGGCATGGGTGTGGGCGACGCAGCGGCCGGCCGCGGACGCGATGTAAGCGGTCTTCTTGTCTGCGGTACGGGCCTTGCTTGCGGCCTTGCGATAGGTTTTGCCACAGGTGTTTTCTTGGGGGCTGGCTTCGGCATCGCCATGCCCTTCATGTCCATACCCTGCATCGACTGCGCGGATGCAGCACCCGCAAAAGCCAGCGTGGTGCCGACGGCAAGCGCCGCGAAAGCTATGCGCTTCATGCCGCTTCTCCCCGTGGACGCACGCTGACAACGCGCATCATCCCGGCCATCATGTGGTAGAGCAGATGACAGTGGAACGCCCAGTCGCCGACCGCGTCCGCCGTCAGGTCCCAGCTCACCTTGCCGCCGGGCTGGACGATTACCGTATGCTTGCGCGGTGCATGGTCGCCGTGCCCGGTGACCAGTTCGAAGAAATGGCCGTGCAGATGGATCGGATGCGCCATCATCGTGTCGTTGATCAGCGTGACCCGCACGCGTTCTCCGTCGATGAACGGGAACGGCTCCATCGTGTCGGACATCTTCACGCCGTCGAACGACCACATGAAACGCTCCATGTTGCCGGTCAGATGAATGTCGAGCGATCGGCCGGGCGCGCGCGTATCGGGATTGCGCTCCAGCGCCACGAGGTCGCGATAGACCAGCACGCGATGGCCGACATCCTCCAGCCCCTGCCCCGGTTCGCCGGTGCGGTCGACGGGACTCATCGCGACGGTTTGCACGCCGGGGTTCTTGTCGATCTTTGGGGCGTTGGAGAAATCGCGCATCTTCATGTCCCCTCCCGACATGTTCATGCCGCCCATCGCGGAGTGGTCCATTCCCGTCATTGCGCCGCCCGTCATGCCCGCCATGTCATGGCCCATGGCGCTATGGTCCATGCCGGTCATGCCACCGTCGGCCTTGCTCAGGTCCATCGTGCCCCCGCCCGCCCCCATGTCCATGCCGGCCATCGCCCCCATGCCGCCCATCCCCATGTCCTTCATGGTGGCGAGCGGACGCTTGCGCAGGGGCGGCACTTCGGCGACCATTCCGGCGCGGGGGCTGAGCGTCGCGCGCGCCATTCCGGATCGATCGACCGCTTCGCCGACCAATGTGTAGGCGCGGTCCTCGGTGGGGGTGACGATCGCATCATAGGTCTCGGCGACGCCGATCTGGAACTCGTCGACCGCGACCGGTCGGACATTCTGGCCGTCGGCTTGGACGATGTTGAGCTTGAGCCCCGGGATGCGGACATTGAAAGTCGTCATCGACGAGGCATTGATGATGCGTAGCCGCACCCGCTCGCCTGGCGTGAACAAGGCGGTCCAGTTGTCCTGCGGCCCGTGCCCATTGACGAGGAAGGTGTAGGTCGATCCGTTGACGTCGGAGATGTCGGTCGGGTCCATCCGCATCCCGCCCCACATCACGCGCTCTTTGAGTGCTTGGTCCTTGCCCGCGAGCAGGCCAGCCAGCGTCTGCTTCTGGTAATTGAAGTAGCCCGGCATCTGCTTCATCTTGCGGAAGATCGTCTCGGGCGACATCTGGCTGTGGTCCGACAGCACGATGACATGCTCCCGATCCGACTGGATCGGATCGGCACCGGCCGGATCGATGACGATCGGGCCGTAATGGCCAAGCTGCTCCTGCATCCCCGAATGGCTGTGATACCAGTAAGTGCCGCTTTGCTTTATTGGGAATTCGTAGAGATAGCTCGACCGTGGCTTGATGCCGGGAAAGGAAATTCCGGGCACACCGTCGAACTGTGGCGGCACGAGCAGGCCATGCCAGTGGATCGAGCTGTCCTCGTCGAGATCGTTGATGACCTTCAAACGCACATTCTGGCCTTCGCGCAGCCGGATCAGCGGGGCCGGGACCGTGCCGTTGATCCCGATTGCCCGGGATGGCCGGCCGTCTATCATCATCGTCTGGCGGGCGATGCGCAGTTCGATATCGGTGCCCGAAACAATGGGAAGAGGTGTGGTCAGCCCCGGCGATACAGTTTGTGCCCAAGCCGGCATCCATGCCGCGAGAGCAGCCGTACCGCCCGCAACCCCAGCGCCTCGCAGGAAGTCGCGGCGATCGAGGTTTGAAAACGCCATTGCATAAAATCCCTGTTCTGCACTCTCAGGGATTACGCATGGCTCGCCTCAACCCCTCAATATTTCTGTGAGTTTTGACCGCGCGCGATAAAGTCTGGTTTCCACCGACTTTTCGCTGATGCCGAGCACGCTGGCGCATTCGGACTGGCTGAAGCCTTCGATGGTGCGAAGAATAAGCGCGTCTTTGAGGTTGGTGGGCAGCGTAGCGATGGCCGCCATCGTCCGCTCCAGCTCAAGACGGTCGGCCAATTGGACATCCGCTAAGGCGCCCGGGTCGGCCACGTCCGCCGCTTCCTCAATCGGACGTGCGAAGGTGAACAATCGGCGGACGGCCCGTCGCCGCGCCCAATCGCGGGCCTTGTTGATGGCGATACGCGCCATCCAGACGCGAAAAGGGCGCTCTGCGTCATAGCGCCTCAACGCCGAGAAGGCCGCGATAAAACTCTGCTGGGTAACGTCGAGCGCCACATCTGAATCGCCGACATGGCTCCGGATCAGCCGGTACATAGGCTCGCGGTGGCGCCGCATCAGTTCGCTATAGGCGTTCTGCCTGCCGGCGAGCGCCAGTGCTGCCAGGTCGCCGTCCGAGCAGCCGGCGAGATCGAGCGTCACCGCTCCTTGGCCGTCAGTGCCTTGACCACTGCTGAATCGAACCGGGCAGCCTGGTCGGGCCGGAGCACGGCGCGCATCGCGAAGATATGCTCCAGCGTTTCCTTCTGAAGCTGCCCCATTGCCTGGTGCGACCGATCGACTGCGGCGCTGACCTGCGACCCATAACCATGCTCGGCCTCGATCGCGTCCGCGAGATGCGCATTGTCGGCCCGCAGTTCGAGTTCGAGCGCCTGCTTCCGCACCGCGAACCGCCGCTCGATCGCCTTGATCTTGCTATGCTGGGTGTCGTCGAGGTCAAGCTGCCGGTGGAGCAGCGCGTGCAATTCGGTTTCGACGGGTGTCTGCCGCACGACATAGGCGCGCCCGATCAGCACGCCTGCGATCGCGGCGGCGAAGGCGATGAGCGCGATAAGCAGCAGGCGGCGGCGGTCGGTCATTCGCCGCTGCCCAACAAGGACGAAGGCGCAAGCGCCGACGGTGTACCGAAAGGCGCGTTTGAGGCAGCGCTGGCGGGCATGCCAGGTATCACCGAACTGGCTATCCCAAGCGAGAGTGCCGAGATCGCGGCCATGCCAAAAGCCGTGACGGAAAGTGGATGCTGACCCGTCGCGTCCAAAGCAACGCGCTCCAGAACCGCCGCATCGATCGATGCCAGCCGCGGGTGAACAGGCACGTCCCGTAGGCGAGCCAGTGCTGCATCAATATCTGTCATGCCTCATTCTCCACGCTCTTAGCCGATATACGCACCGGCGCGTCTGACCCCTCATAACATCATCGGGATCGCCTGGTGAGGGATCGGCAGCTTGCGCGCGTATTCACCGTACCAGACCAACGGAGAAACTCATGGCGCCCTTCCGAAACCTCATGTTCGCAGCCACTGTCGCAACCCTTGCCATCGCCAGCCCCGCGCTTGCGCATCCCAAGCTGGTGTCGGCAACGCCGGCCGCCGGATCGACCGTGAGCGGCCCCACCCAGATCACGCTGGCCTTCAGCGAGACGCTTATGCCGCAGATGTCGGGCCTCGAACTAAACATGACCGGGATGCCGGGCATGGCCAATCACGCGCCGATGAAGGTGGCCGGTTTCAAGACCAGCGTGTCACAGGACGGCAAGACCCTGGTCGCCGCGCTGCCCCGGGCACTTCCGGCCGGCAGCTATGACGCCCATTGGCATGTCGTCTCCACCGATACCCACCGCGTCGAGGGCCATCTTACCTTCACGGTGCGTTGAGGCGTGAATGACTGGCCCGTCATTGCAGCGCGTTTCGCGCTTTATGGCGACCTGACACTGCTCTTCGGACTACCGCTCTTCGGCCTCTATGGGCTGCGAGGCGAGGAGCGGCGCAATCGCGGATTGCTGCCGCTCCGCCCTTTGGTGACGGCACTGTCGATTGCAGGAATTATCCTTTCAGCAATCGGCTTCGTCGCAATGGCCGCGACCATGAGCGGAACCGGCCTCCTCGAGGTCGAGCGCGGCACGTTGACCATGCTGCTTGGCCAGACATCGGTCGGCACCGCCTTCATGGTCCGCACGGCCGCGCTGGCGATCTGTCTGCTCGCAAGGCCCCTCCTGCGGCGCCATCCCGTTGCTGCGCTCGCCACGATTGCTGTCGCCGCCGGGTTTGGGCTGTCCAGCCTCGCCTGGTCAGGTCATGGCGCGGCCAGCGAAGGCGGTGCGGGGATGGCGCATCTGGGGGCGGACATCCTGCATCTGCTGACGGCGGGCGCGTGGGTCGGCGCGCTCCTTGCATTGCTGCTTATGGCATCACGGGCCTCACCAAAAGGCGATGCAGCGCATGTCCGAGCGCTGCACCGGGCGCTGAATGGCTTCGCTTGCGCTGGCACCATGATTGTCGGGTTGATCGTCGTCACCGGGCTCATCAACGGGCTGTTCCTTGTCGGTATCGACAACATGGTGAGTGCAGCGAGCGGCCTGTGGGGTCAGTTGATGCTGGCCAAGATCGTCCTGTTTCTCGGCATGCTGGCGATGGCCGCCGCCAATCGTTTCCGGCTGACGACCAGCCTTGAACGCGCGATCGAGCAACGGGATCACGGACAAGCGCTCTCGACCCTGCGGCGCAGTCTTGCGCTGGAAACCACCATGGCGTTCGTGATCCTCGGGCTGGTCGCGTGGCTAGGAACACTCGAGCCAGTGAGCGCCGGATAACAAATATCATTGCGACCCTTGACCCTGACACGATGTCAGACCCTAGATGGGATCGCGTCGAACAGGAGTACGGGAATGTCCGAGTCTAAATCCACGGCGCATGCCGGCCACGATCATGGCTGTTGCGCGGCCCGCGCGAACGAGACGTCAAAGAGCGGCGGCTCGGATCACGTGACGGACCCCGTCTGCGGGATGACTGTCGATCCGAATACGACACCCCATCATGCGGATCATGGCGGCGAGACCTATCATTTCTGCAGCCAAGGCTGTCGATCCAAGTTTGTCGCCAATCCGAGCGCCTATCTGGATGGCAAACCACCTAAACCAGCAGCATCGCCCGGCGCGATGTGGACATGCCCGATGCATCCGCAAATTCGCCGCGACGGTCCGGGCACCTGCCCGATCTGCGGCATGGCACTCGAACCCGAAGAGCCATCGCTCGACGACGCCCCCAATCCAGAGCTTGTCGATTTCACCCGGCGAACCTGGGTAGCAGCTGTCCTCGCTGTGCCGCTGCTGGCGATCTCGATGATCGCGGAAATGCTCGGCATGCATTTCGTGCCGCCTGCCATCTCTCCCTGGGTGCAACTCGCACTGACGGCGCCGATAGTCCTGTGGGCGGGCTGGCCGTTCTTCCAGCGCGGTTGGACCTCGATCGTGACATGGCACCTCAACATGTTCACGCTCGTGTCGATCGGCGTAGGCGCAGCCTTCGTCTACAGCGTGGTCGCCACGGTCGCCCCGGGTCTGTTTCCGCCATCCTTCCGAATGCACGGCATCGTGCCCGTCTACTACGAAGCAGCAGGCGTCGTGGTGACGCTCGTGCTGCTCGGCCAGGTACTCGAACTGCGTGCCCGAGCGGCGACCGGCCGCGCGATCCGGGCACTGATGGACCTGGCGCCCAAGACTGCCCGGCGCATCGATGCCAAGGGCCAGGAGGTGGAGGTCGATCTCGCCGAAGTGATGGCCGGCGACCATGTCCGCGTGCGCCCGGGTGAGGCGGTGCCGGTCGATGGTATTGTTATCGAGGGACGGTCGTCGGTCGATGAATCCATGATCACCGGCGAACCTGCGCCCGTCCTCAAGGAGAGAGACGCCGCCGTCACCGGCGGCACGGTCAATGGCACCGGAACGCTCGTCGTCGAAGCGCGCGCGGTCGGGTCGGATACCGTGCTGGCGCGGATCGTGAAGATGGTCGCGGAAGCGCAGAGGAGCCGTGCGCCCATCCAGGCAGTGGCCGATCAGGTGTCGGGCTGGTTCGTGCCGCTCGTCGTCGCCATCGCGGTCGCAACATTCATCGTCTGGAATTTCGTCGGCCCCGAACCGCGCTTTGGTCATGCCCTGCTCAACGCGATCGCCGTGCTCATCATCGCCTGCCCCTGTGCACTCGGCCTTGCGACGCCGATGTCGATCATGGTGGGAACGGGACGCGGGGCGCGCGCCGGTGTGCTCGTCAAGGATGCCGAGGCGCTGCAACTGATGGAAAAGGTCGACACGCTGGTGATCGACAAGACGGGCACGCTGACCGAAGGCCGCCCGGCCCTCACCACCATCGAGCTGGCCGAGGGATATGAGCACGATATCGTACTATCGGCTGCAGCCGCAGTCGAAGCCCAGTCGGAACATCCGCTGGCACAGGCGATCGTGGAAGCCGCGCGCAAAGCCGACCTTCAGATCGCGAAAGTCGAGCAGTTCGAGTCCCAGACCGGGCTCGGCGTCAGCGGCAAGGTTGACGGGCGCGACGTCGTGGTTGGCAACGCCGAACAAATGCACCGCGTTGGCGTCGATCCGTCATCCTTTGACAGCGTGGCCGACAAGCATCGCAGCGAGGGCGCTGGCGTGATGCTCGTCGCTATTGATGGCCACCTCGCCGGCCTGCTCGTGGTTGCCGATCCGATCAAGCAATCGGCGGCCTTCGCGATCGCTGAGCTGCGCGAGGAAGGGCTGCGGATCGTGATGCTGACCGGCGATGCGAGAGCCACGGCCGATGCCGTGGCGCGCGCAATCGGCGGCATTGACGAAGTCCATGCCGGACTCAAGCCCGAGGACAAGGCCCGCATCATTGGCGAACTTAAAGCAACGGGCGCGGTGGTCGCGATGGCGGGCGACGGGATTAACGACGCCCCGGCATTGGCGGCGGCCGATGTCGGCGTCGCCATGGGCACCGGCACCGATGTCGCTATCGAGAGCGCCGGCATGACGCTGACCAAGGGCGATCTCGCCGCAATGGTCCGCGCGCGCCGGCTCGCGGTCGCGACCATGCGCAACATCCGGCAGAACCTGTTTTTCTCGTTCGTCTTCAATGGGGTCGGTGTGCCCGTCGCGGCCGGTATCCTCTATCCCATCGCCGGCATCCTGCTGTCGCCGATGATCGCGGGCGCGGCCATGGCATTGTCGAGCTTCACGGTGGTCACAAACGCGCTCCGGCTTAACCGGGCCAAGCTATGAAGATCGGCGAAGCGTCGAGCGCTAGCGGCGTTTCGCAGCGCATGATCCGCCATTATGAGAAGATCGGGCTGATCGGAGCGCCGCCGCGACGGCAGTCGGGCTATCGCGACTATTCCGACGCCGATCTCCATCGCCTGCGTTTCATTGCCAATGCCCGCGACCTTGGTTTTCCGATCGAGGATATTCGGTCGCTGCTAAGCCTATGGTCGGACAATGCGCGTGAAAGCGCCGACGTAAAGCACATCGCATTAACCCGTGCCGCTGAGCTGCACCGCAAAGCGCTGGGATTGGAGGCTCTCAGAAGGTCGCTGCTGGATCTCGCCGAGCATTGTCATGGGGACGAGAGGCCCG
>CAZJXG010000014.1:0-36934 GCA_964549965.1 uncultured Sphingomonas sp.
AGCTGCTCCAGGCATCCGACTATAATGTCGAGCGGGCGCAGCGCGGCATCGTCTACATCGACGAGATCGACAAGATCAGCCGCAAGGCGGACAATCCCTCGATCACGCGCGACGTGTCGGGCGAGGGCGTGCAGCAGGCGCTGCTCAAGCTGATGGAAGGCACCACCGCCTCGGTTCCGCCGCAGGGCGGGCGCAAGCATCCGCAGCAGGAATTCCTGCAGGTCGACACGACCAACATCCTGTTCATCTGCGGCGGTGCCTTTGCGGGCCTCGAAAAGATCATCGGCGACCGCCTCCAGGGCAAGTCGATCGGTTTCGGCGCCTATGTCGCGTCGCCGGAGGAGCGCCGTACCGGCGAAACCCTCCAGCAATGCGAGCCTGAGGATTTGCTGAAGTTCGGCCTGATCCCCGAGTTCGTCGGCCGTCTGCCCGTCATCGCCACGCTGATGGACCTCGACGAGACCGCATTGGTCGAGATCCTGTCGGCGCCGAAGAACGCGCTCGTCAAACAATATCAGAAGCTGTTCGAGATGGAGGGCGTGAAGCTCGGCTTCACCGACGATGCGCTGGTGGCGGTCGCCCGCAAGGCGATCACCCGCAAGACCGGTGCGCGCGGCCTGCGCTCGATCCTCGAAGGGTTGCTGCTCGACACGATGTTCGACCTGCCCTCGATGGACGGCGTCGACGAGATCATGGTCGACAAGGATGTGGTCGAAGGGCGCAAGGACCCGGTTCGTGTCTTCTCGAAGAAGAAGGAAAAGGCGGGCGGCGACGCTGCCTGATCGATCCATACATCGAAGGATATCAAAGGGCCGTCGGAGTGATCCGGCGGCCCTTTTCATAACAATATATAGATCCATTATGGCGCAATCTGCCGGATCGCTGGGGTAAAGCTGCCCTTGGGGCGGCGCCCGTTAACCATGTCGCAGTAACCTTCCGCTATGACGCCGTGCGGGAGAGCCGTCATGAACATCACGAGCCTTAGGGGCCCGGCACTACGGGCCAAGGACGCATTGAGGCAGGGTTTCGCCCGGTTGAGCGCTGCCTCGACCGGCTGGAGGATGAGCCGCAAGATACGGCTTGTCTTCAGCGCGACCGCGCTCGCCATGGCGACGCTCGCGCTCATTACCATCGTGTCCCTGCTCATGATCCGCGCCAGCGTCGGCGGTGTCACGGATCTGGCGAGCGCCAATCAGGCGTTGCTGCGTGTCCAGACACGCTCGATCGTGGCTCAGGGACTGCTGAAGGATTATGTCATCCGTCCTGACGACCGGACCGCGCGGGACCTTGCCACCACGCTTGCCGCCGCGCTCGATTCGCTCGACGGCGCGCACGCCGCTGCGGATACGCTGGGCCAGGCCGACTCGCTCGCCGCCGTGCGATCTGCGCTGGAGGCCACGCAGGCGTCGGCGGCGCATATCGTAGCGGCACAGCATATGATCGGTGCCCAGATCGTCAGGGAGCTCGACGTTCGCGGGCCGTCGATTGCGACCAAACTCCGTCTTATAACCGAACAGGCCCATGCCGCTGGAAATGGCAGCGCGACCTATGCCGCCGGGGTAGCGCAAGCTCGCTATCTGGAGATGCGCGTCAACGTCACTCGCTATGTCGCCGCGCCCAGCCCGGCAACGGCCAAACTCGTCAAGGCGAACCTGCTGGACCTCGAGGACGCGACGAACATATTGTTTGAGGAGCTTGAAGGGACGCCGATGCTGGCGTCCGCCGACCGGGCGATCGCGGAGCTCGTGGCCTATGACAAGGCGTTCGATCGGGTTGTCGCTGCCACGGTGGTCCGTAACCGCGAAGTGGAGCGTGTCCTGCGCGTCAGCGGACCTCGGCTCGCGGATAATGCAGACCATATCATTCGCGCGATCGAGGGGGTTCAGGGACGCAAGACCTTCTATGCCCAGGTGGCCATGGGCGGGGCGCTGACGATTGTGCTGCTGGCCGCGGCGATCGGCATAGCGATCGCCATTCTCGCGGGCATCCTGATGCAGCGCCTGGTGACTCGGCCGATCATCCGCATGGCGGAGGAAATGGGTGCGCTCGCAGCCGGACAGCTGGGCACCGAAATGGCCGAGACCGCTCGATCGGACGAGGTCGGCGACATGGCGCGTGCGGTGGAGATATTCCGCTCGAATGCGCGCGAGATCGACGAGCGACGTACGGCGGCCCTTGCGGCGGAGCGCCAGGAAATCGAGCGTGAACAGGCGCGCGCGCGTGATCGCGAATCCGAACGGGT
Organism: uncultured Sphingomonas sp.; assembly: GCA_964549965.1. Lineage (GTDB taxonomy): Bacteria > Pseudomonadota > Alphaproteobacteria > Sphingomonadales > Sphingomonadaceae > Rhizorhabdus. The sequence goes on from CAZJXG010000014.1 coordinate 2,243, forward strand.
GCGGGCAGACAATGAACGCCGGGCGGCGATGTTGGCGCTTGCCGACATTTTCGAGGCGAATGTCCGGCATGTTGTGGACAGCGTGGGCGCCCTTGCCGAACAGATCGAGCAGGATGCCAGGCTGGTGTCGCAGACAGTGGACCATAGCGGTATTCTGACCGCGGACGTCGCGGTCGCCGCTACTCAGGCGAGCCAGAATTCGCTGATCGTAGCCAATGCCACCGAAGAGATGTCGCTATCGATCGCCCAGGTCGCGGCTCAGATCGGCAATGCCGCGCAGATCGCCCGCACCGCGGCGGACAGCGCGAATGCCACCGATGCGATTGTCGGCGATCTCGTCGCGGACACCCAATCGATCGAGGATATCGTGTCCCTGATCGCCGAAGTCGCCCGCCAGACCAACCTGCTGGCGCTCAACGCGACGATCGAAGCCGCCCGCGCTGGTGCGGCCGGGCAGGGGTTTGCCGTCGTCGCCAGCGAGATAAAGCAGCTGGCCCATCAGACAGGCGAGGCGGCCAAGGATGTCGCGGGGCGGATAGGCCGTGCGCGCGGCACGTCGGAACTGGCTGCGAATGCGCTTACCGACATCGCGCGGACGATCGGGGAGATCAACGGGATCGCCACCAGCGTAGCGAGCGCGATGGACCAGCAATCCATGACCACCGGCCAGATCGCGACAAGCACCAGCCAGGCGGCGGATGGATCGCAGAATGTCGCGACGATCATCGCACAGGTCCATGACGGGATCGATGCAACCGGTCGCGCGGCGCATGAAACGCTTGATGCGGCAGCTGATCTCAGCCGCCAGGCCGAGTCGCTTCGTCTGACCGTCGATGACTTCCTCGCGACGGTACGCGCGGCCTAGCCGGTTGTCGTCGGGGGCGGCCATAGCCCTTAACCGTTGATTCAGAGATATAATCTAGCTTCACCCGTGAGGGGATATGAAATGAAGGCTCGTTATACCCATTTGCTCGCTGCCACATCCGCTGCTTTGGCGGCACTGGCTGTCGCATCGCCTGCTCGCGCGGCGGATGCCACGTTCGACGCCAAGGTCATGAAGCTTGTCTCGACCTTTTACAGCTATCCTCGATCCGCCGAGCTTCGTCGCGAAGAAGGGCGCGCCAAGGTCAAGATCGTCATTGCCGGTTCGGGCAAGACGATCTCGATCGAACTGGTCGAAAGCAGCGGTTCGCAGATACTGGATCGCGAAGCTGTTCGCATTCCCGGAAAGGTCGGAATATATCCCCCGCCACCCGGCGGGGGCCCCTATACGATCATCGTTCCCATTCGCTGGCAGATGGGTTGACGCGGCAGCGCCGAATCAGCCCTGCGCCGAGGACTCCGGCTTCCTAGAGTCCCAGGGTTCGGGCCGCGTCGTCGAAGCGTGCGAGTTGCGTCGCATTGCCTTTGAACGTCGCCTTGGCCTTCGCCAGCGCATCCTTCGCGCCCGCCGGGTCGTTGAGCACCATCTTCGCGCGCATCAGCATGATCCAGCGGTCGGCGTCCTGTGGATTGGCGGCGAGACGGGCGGCGAGACGATCGACCATGCCACGCGCCATTTCGTCCTGCTGCGACGGTGTCATCGCGGTCGCGGCCTTCAGATCGCCGGCATTGGGGCCAGGGATGCCCGCCGTCGCGACACTGGCGCCGTCGCCGACGGGCGGTGCCATGGCGTCCTGCTGCGACGGCGCTGAGGGCGCCGGAACCCGGCCTGCGACGTCGATCTTGTGCTCGGCGGCGACCTTGGCAATCAGTTCGCGAACCGCCTGTTCCCAGGGCGCGCCCGACGGGCTGTCCTTCAGAATCGCGATCCAGTCGTCGATAGCGCCTTTATGATCGCCATCCTGGTCTTTCTTGACGGCCAGAAAGTAGCGCGCGCGGTGATCGCCCGGATCGATCGACAGGGTCTTGCGGAACGATGCTTCGGCCGCCGGGGTGACGCCACCCGGGCCTGACAGCAACTGTGCCTCGCCGAGCGCCGACCAGATTTCAGCATTGGAAGGATCGATCTTCACCGCCCTGGCATAGGCGGTGGCGGCATCGGCATAGCGCCCGACATTGTAATAGGACCAGCCCAGCGTCGTCCAACCCTTGGCGTCGTCTGGATTGTCCTGAAGCTTTTTTTCCAGGCCGGATATCATCGATTCTACGTCACCCACCTGTTCGGGCGCGCCGGTCGCAGCGGTCGATTCCTGGCCGCCGCCGCGCGAACGGATCACCGCGATCGCGATCGCGGCCAGCGCCACCAGTGCCGCTAGAATCAAGGCGACCCGCGCGAACGGCAATGAAAAACCTTTGTTTGCGGCACTGTCCTTCGTCACATTTATCTCCGAAATTGAGCGCACTAGGCTTTGAGCCTTCATTGTAATGAAAGTCTAGCGGAACGCGACGAAGCTGATAGAGTGGGTTTGGGGCAGACAGGGGCGGATTTTCAGCAGGGGCTGAAATCGGCCATTGTCATATTTCAGGGCCGTCCGCTCAGCGGCGCGAAACGGGGCAGGGGGAATCAGTGTCGGATACCTACCGGATTGCCATCGTTGGCTCGGGGCCGGCGGGGCTTAGCGCCGCAGCGCATGCCGCGAAGCTCGGTCTGTCGCACGTCCTGCTCGAGAAGACCGACCATCTCTCCGATACGATCTACAAGTATCAGAAGGGCAAGCACGTCATGGCGACGCCGAGCCAGCTGGTGCTGCGCTCGGACATCGATTTCGACGCCGGAAAGCGTGAGAAGGTGCTGGGCACCTGGGACGAGCAGACCGCCGAGAACAAGGTCAACGTCCGCCTGAAGAGCGAGGTGAAGTCGATCACCGGGCAGAAGGGCGATTTCACCATCACCCTGACCGACAAGGCTGAGATCAGGGCCGAAGCGATCATTCTCGCGATCGGCACGCAGGGCAATCCGAACCTGCTGCGCGTGCCGGGTGCCGATCAGGGCCATCTCCAGCTCCAATATCAGCTCGATGATCCTGGCGAATATGTCGATGAGCACATCATGGTCGTCGGCGCAGGCGACGCAGGGATCGAAAACGCGCTGGGGCTGGCGGCGGACGTCGCGCAGGGCAATATCGTCACGATCATCAACCGCACCGCCGATTTCAGCCGGGCGAAGAGTGCCAACGTCAAGCTGCTGATGCAGGCGCGCGACGAAGGCCGGATGAACATCGTCACCGACACGTCGCCCAATCGTATCGAGCCCGGGCATATCGTTCTCGACACGCGCGACGGCGAAGCGCGTATCCGCTGCGACCGGGTCATCGCCCGGATGGGTTCGGCCGCGCCGCGCAAATTCATCGAGGAATGCGGGATTCAGTTCACCAGCCCGGACCGCGAGGCTTTCCCGACCCTGTCGCCGCAGTTCGAATCGACCAACCCCGGTATCTATGTGATCGGCGCGCTCGCGGGTTATCCGCTGATCAAGCATTGCATGAACCAGGGCTATGACGTCGTCGAGTTCATCAACGGCAATCTTGAGCTGAAGCCTGCCGACGAGCCGATTCTGGAGGGCAAGTTCGTCAACCTGCCGATCCGCAAGTCGGTCGACGAGTGGCTGGAGTTCATCCGCACCAACGTCCAGATCCTGAACGATCTGTCGCCGCTGCAGATGCGTGAGTTCATGCTTGATTCCGACGTGCGTTACTACGGCAAGAACGACATCATCTTCGAGAAGAATGCGCCGGGATCGTCGCTGTTCTGCATCGCCCAGGGGTCGGTCGACATCCCGCTGCCCGATGGCCGGTCGACCGGCATCGTGATTCCGGAGGGCTCGATCTTCGGTGAAGTCGGCCTCGTCTCGGGTCGCCGTCGCGGCTCGACCATCCGCTCGATCGCCGAGACCGTCGTGGTCGAGATTCCGCGTAACGCGATCCTCAAGCTGATGGCATCGGTGCCGGGCGTGAAGCGCGCCGTGACGCGCATCTCCACCGAGCGCCAGCTGCTCCAGATGTGGCAATCGGGCCTCCAGTCCGCCGATCTGGCCGAGGTGCTGGAGACGGCCGAGATCAAAGCCCTCCGCGCCGGCGAGGCGATTTTCAAGGAAGGTGAAGAGGGCAATGACGTCTATGTGATCCGTTCCGGATCGGTGGTCGTCGAGAAGTCGATCGGCGGCAAGCCGGTCTTCCTGTCCTATATTCCGGCCGGTAATTATGTCGGCGAACTGGAGCTGTTCGACAACGGCATCCGCAAGCAGACGGTCCGCGCCGCGGTCAAATCCGAGGTGATCAAGCTGGGCGGAGAAGCGTTCCGCCGGCTGCTCGAGGCCAAGCCGGCTTTCTTCGCCAAGGCCAAGGTCGCGATCGGCGAGCGCGAGGATCTCGCGTCTTTCATCGAAGCGAAGAAGGACAGCTTCGCGACCGTCGTCGACATGTACAGCTCGGTCGCCAATTTCCTGGTCGACAATGGCGTTGGCGAGGCCACCGACGTGCTGCTGATCGACGAGAATCTCTGTGTCGGCTGCGACAATTGCGAGAAGGCCTGTGCCGACAGCCACGAAGGCATTTCCCGGCTCGATCGCGAGGCGGGGCGGACCTTCGCGCATCTCCATGTGCCGACCAGCTGCCGCCACTGCGAGCATCCCCACTGCATGGCCGATTGTCCGCCGACCGCGATCCATCGCGGCCAGGACGGCGAGGTCTACATCGACGACACCTGCATCGGCTGCGGCAATTGCCAGCGGAACTGCCCCTATGGCGTCATCCGCATGGAGAAGGAGCCGCCGAAGAAGCCAAGTTTGTGGAAGTGGTTTCTGTTCGGCCAGGGGCCGGGGCCAGGGGAGCCCAGCCACGAATGGGCCTATGCCAATGCGACGCCCGGCGTCGAGAAGGCGAAGCGTGCGGTCAAGTGCGACATGTGCTCGGGTATCGAGGGCGGCCCGAGCTGCGTGCGCGCCTGTCCGACAGGGGCGGCGATCCGGGTCGCACCTGAGGAATTCCTGACGGTCGCCCGGCTGCAACGGGACGACGCCTGATGGCTACCAAATCGCTTCGCCAGGCGACCAAGGGGCGCGAGCGCGCTTCAGAACATGAGGGCTTCCTTCGCCACCAGAGTTACAAGTGGCTCAAGATCGCGCTTGCGATCTCGGGGGCGGCGCTTCTCATCTACGCCTTCAACGATGTACAGCCCAAGCCCAATGGCGGCAGCATCTATGGCTATATCACCGGGACGATCGGTGTCGGCCTGATCCTGTGGCTGGCATGGCTCGGGGTACGGAAGCGGGCGATCACGCCAGGTCGCTGGTCGCTGAAGAGCTGGACTTCGGCGCATGTTTATCTTGGACTTTCGCTGATCGTGATCGCGAGCCTGCACACCGGCTTCGACTTCGGATGGAATGTCCATACCCTCGCCTATGTGCTTATGATGCTTGTGATTGCATCGGGCGCTTTCGGTATCGCTTCCTACGCCATGTTGCCGCAGGCGCTATCGGCGAACCGGGGTGAAACCACCCAGATCCAGATGCTCGACAATCTGCGCATGCTCGATCGCCAGCTTAACGAGGCAGCCCAGCCGCTCGATGCGGAGGGCGCCGCCATCGTCCGAATGTCGCTGGAGGATGATCCCTTCGGCGGCGGCCTGATCGCGCGGCTGACCGGCCGCTATGCGAAATGTGGTACCCGCGCGGCGCTTGATGCGGTGCGTGCGCACCATGTCCGTCAAGAAGGGGTCGCAGACCCTTATGATCATGTCGAGGTGCTGCTCGAACGGAAGAAATCGTCGCTATCCCGCATCCGCAAGCATTTGCGGCTGCGGGCATTGCTGGAGGTCTGGTTGTACATCCACGTACCGCTGACCTTCGCGCTGATCGCGGCGCTGGTCGTGCACATCGTTTCCGTCTTCTACTATTGGTGAGAACGCGCAGATGAGCTTCATCGTTCGCACGGTAGCGCGCACCGCCGACGGGCGGGACATCGTTCGCCCGAAGAAATTCGACAAGGCCGAGCTGAGCATCGGCCGCAGCCCGTCAAGCGACATCCACCTGCCGGATCTGGCGGTCGTGCTGAACCACGCCGTGATCCGCTCGTCGGGGGGCTATGTGGAGGTCGTCTCCACCGCCGGCCTGCCCTTCGTCGTCGACGGCAAGCAGAGCGAGCATGCGCGCTTCGCGGCATCCGGCGGCGCGGACGTCCGCATCGGCAGCCACTCGCTCGAATTCGAGCCCGGTGAAGGCGAGGACAAGGGCTCCGTCGTCATCACGGTCAACCGGGTCGGCGCGATCTCCAATGCTTCCGAGGAGAAGGAGGAGGCGCAGGTCTTCTCGCTGGCTCATGTGCTGCCGGGCAAGCGCGTCATGGCCTGGGCCGGCGCGCTGCTGGTGCTGGCCATCTTCCTGATCTGGCCACTGGTATCGATCAACACCCAACCGGTGGACAATAGTCGCAAGGTGGCCTTCCACGCCGACGAGATGTGGACTTCTGGCCGTCTCTCGCAGGTCCACCAGAGCCTCGAGAATAATTGCCAGGCCTGCCACGTCAAAGCGGGTGAGTCGGTGCGCGATGCCGCCTGCGTCGCCTGCCACACCAAGGTTCACGACCATGCGGACAAGGCCAAGCTGATCGAGGCGAAGGGATCACTCGGCGTCGTCGGCGGCACCAAGCAGCTGGTCGGCGGCCTGTTCGGCATCCAGCCGGGTCGCTGCGTCGAATGCCATACCGAGCATCAGGGCAAGACCGCGATGCCGGTAACGGATGAGCGTTTCTGCACCAATTGCCACAATGGCATGAGCGGCCGGGTCCAGACCACGCTCAAGGATGCCGCCGATTTCGGCGATCGCCACCCGCAGTTCGAACCGACGATCCGCTTTGCCGGCGCCGGCGGCGTGCCGATGTTCCGCAGGGTATCGCTCGATGCGAATCCGAAGGAGGACAACGGCCTGAAATTCCCGCACGACGTCCATCTGTCGACCACCAACGGGGTCGCGCAGATGGCCAAGTCGCTCGGCAAGGGTGAAGGCTATGGCGCGCCGCTCGACTGCGCCAACTGCCATACGCGCGACGCCACGGGCTCAAGCTTCGCCTCGGTCAAGATGGAACCGGCCTGCGGCGCGTGCCACAGCCTGGCCTTCGATCAGGTCGGTGGCACGATCCGCACGTTGCGGCATGGCGATCCCGCCCAGGTCGTGGCCGACATCCGCGCCTTCTACCGTGCCGGCGCCCCGCGCGCCGCCGCGCTGACCGGCATGGACCGGCGCCGGCCTGGCGATTTCGCGACGAACGGCCAGCGCGTCACCTTCGCCCAGACCAGCGCGATGCACATCGGCAATGCCGATCAGGCTATCCGGGCCGTCTTCTCGAAGGGCGGCGCGTGCTTCGACTGTCACACGGTCCGTCAGACCGGCAACCCGACAACGCCTTTCGCGGTGACACCGGTGGCGCTGAGCAAGCGCTACATGATGAAGGGCTGGTTCGATCACGCCGCACACGACACGGAGAGCTGCGCGAGCTGCCATGCGGTCAAGGGGTCGAAAAGCTCGGCGGACGTCAACCTGCCCAAGCTTGCCAAATGCCAGGAATGCCATGGCGGGCAGGATGCGCACAAGGAAGTGCCCTCGTCCTGCGCGATGTGCCACGACTATCACCGCACCGACTTCGCGCCGCTGATGGTGCGGAACCATCGCGCCCGGGGCAAGGCGGCCGAACATATCCAGGAAAAGGCTTTGAAGGAGGCTGGGACGGGCGCGTGACAGCGGGCTTCAGCGCTCAGGCCCGCTGTGGCAGAGATCACAGCGGGCCGGCCCGGCACATGATGAGGTGTATCTGAGTAGAGTTGGACCGGGGAGGCATCTCCGGTGGTGTAAGAGGACCAAGTCATGTTGATCGCCCAGTTGACCGACCTGCACATCGGCTTCGATCTGGACAATCCGGACGAGCTCAATCTGCGCAGGGTCGCTGCGGCGATCGATTATGTCAAAGGCCTGTCGGTAAAGCCCGACAGGCTTTTTCTTACCGGCGACCTCACCGATCACGGCGATCGAGCAAGTTATGAGAAGCTCAGGGGGCTCATCGACAGCTGCGCCTTCCCGGTTCACCTGTGCACCGGCAATCATGACGACCGCATGGCGATGAAGCAGGTCTTCCCCGATCTGCCGATCGATGACGGATTCGTCCAATATGTCATAGATGAGCCTGAGGTGCGGATCATCGTCCTCGACACGCTCGACCCGGGCCACCACGGCGGTGCTTTCTGTCATCGCCGCGCGGGATGGCTCAAGGCGCGCCTCGCCGAGGTGCCAGGCAAACCGGTGCTGATCGTCCTCCACCATCCCCCGATCGAGACGGGCATCCCCTGGATGACTGCCCACCCGACCGAACCATGGGTGGTGATGCTCGACAAGGCGATCGGCGACCGGCCCAATGTGCTGATGATCTCCGGCCATATCCACCGCTCGATTACCACCCAATGGCATGGCCGCATGCTGGCCGTAGCGCCCTCGACCGCACCGCAGGTGGCATTGGAGCTTGCGCCGATGGACCCGGACTTGCCCGATGAGCGGCCGATGATCGTGGCCGAGCAGCCGGGTGTCGCGCTCCACTTGTGGACCGGGGAGTCGTTCGTGACCCACCACGCCCAGATCGGTGCGCCCGATGTCCTCGCCCGCTATGACCGAAATCTGCAGCCGCTGGTTCAGGCGCTGGCCGAAGAGCATGAGCTGATGCAGTCGGGGGCGGGAGCGGCGGCGGCCTGAGCGCAGCGGGATTTTCGTCCGCCCGGATGCCGTCCGGGCGGTCGGCGCATCAACGTTTGCGGACGAACTCCGCGCGGAGCACGAGTCCCTTGATCCCCTCGTAGCGGCAGTCGATCTCCTGGTCGTCACCGGTCAGGCGGATCGACTTGATCAGCGTGCCGCGCTTGAGCGTCTGGTTCGCCCCCTTGACCTTCAGGTCCTTGATCAACGTCACCGCATCGCCGTCGGCGAGCAGGTTGCCGACGGAATCCCGGACTTCGACGCCGGTCGATGCAACGGCGGGGGCATCGGCGGCACTGATCCATTCGCCACTGGCTTCATCATAGACATAGTCGTCACTGCTCATCGCGCTTCCCTCCGGGTTATACCGGGCGCCTACAATGATCTGGTGATGAAGGAAACCGACGTGGCCGATCGCGCCGCCGCCGGTCACAGGCGGAATTTCGGCGAAGGGCCGCGCTGGCGCTTACATTCCCCGATTTCATGCGTTAGTCGAACGCGGAGTCAATCTTATGGGATGAGGGCATGTCGATATCGGGCGGAGATGATCAGGCGTCGAATGCCACGCTGCCGGACAAGCTTCCGGTGCCTGAAGATGTGCAGGATGCGATCCGCACGCTGATCCGCTGGGCGGGTGACGATCCAGATCGGGAAGGACTGCTGGACACGCCGTCGCGGGTCGGCCGGGCCTGGCGGGAATATTGCCAGGGCTATGCCGAGGATCCTTCGCTGCATCTGAGCCGCACCTTCGAAGAGGTCGGCGGCTATGACGAGATCGTGCTTCTCAAGCAGATCCCCTTCCACTCGCATTGCGAGCATCACATGGCACCGATCATCGGCCATGCCCATATCGCGTATCTGCCGCACAATCGCGTCGTTGGCATTTCGAAGCTGGCCCGGGTGCTGCATGGGTTCGCGCGGCGGCTTCAGATCCAGGAAAGGCTGACCGCCGAGATCGCCGACTGCATCTGGACCCATCTGGAGCCGGCCGGCGTCGCCGTCGTCATCCAGGCCACCCATGCGTGCATGACAGCGCGGGGCGTCCGCACGCCCGGTGTCGGGATGACGACGAGCCGGATGATGGGCGTCTTCCGTGACGATGATCGAAGCCGTAAGGAAGTACTGAGCCTGATGGGGCTCGGCTGAAGATCTGCTATCGGAGAATCGGAATGAAACCTGGCCTGATCCTGTTCGCCCTCCCGCTGGGCCTGGCCGGTGCCGCATTGGCCGTTCCCCCGCAAGCCACGCCGTCGTCCATTGGCGCAAAACCTGCGATGCCGCTTTCGCCCACGACGCCCGCTGCGCCTCTGATGCAGGGGAAACGCAGCATCGCCCTGTCGCCGGAAGGCAATGCGATCGCCAAGCAGATCATTGGCGCACCCGATGTCCGCATGGGTGAGATCAACGCGGAAATGAAGCGGATTCGGGAACAGAAGCTGCAGTTGATTGGCGCTCCGAACGTCGACCTGGACAAGCTTGAGCAGTTTTTCCGACGGGAAGAGACGCTGCAGGCCGAGTTCGTGAAGCGCCAGAATGACCGGCTACTCAGCCTGCTGCGCGCCTTGTCGGCTGCAGATCGGGCTGCGTTGCTCCAGAATCTCGCCAATCCGCTCAGGATGCCGGCGGGCGGCGCGCCTGCGCCAGCGGCGCCCGGAACGGCAAGACCGACGATCCCGGCCACGAAGCCCGCCAAGACCAATTGACCTCGCCGTCGATCGTCTGGTTCCGCCAGGACCTGCGGCTTGCCGATCAGGCCGCGGTGGCGGCGGCGAATGCCGGCGGACCCTGGATCGGTGTCTATGTCCTCGATGACGAGACCGCCGGGCACCGGGCGATGGGGGCAGCACAACGCTGGTGGCTGCATCACAGCCTGACAGCGCTGGGCCGGGATCTGGCGGGGAAGGGCGGGCGACTTGTGCTGCGTCAGGGCAGGGCGGCTGACGAACTGGACAAGGTCGCGCGCGCGATCGGCGCCGATACTGTCCATGCGCTGCGCCATTATGAACCCTGGTGGAAGCTGGCCGAGGCCGCTTTGCCCGCTGGTCTCACCCTGCGTCTCTATGACGGCAACCGGCTGGCGCCGCCCGAAGGCGTGCTGACCGGCGGTCGCGGCCGTTATCGCATCTTCACCCCCTATTGGCGTGCGCTGAAGGAGCAGATGCCGCCCGTCCCGCCGCAGGCCGCGCCGAAAGAAGTGAATGCCCCGCATGTTCGGGTCGAAGAGGCGTCGCTGGCCGACTGGGCGTTGCTGCCGACCTGCCCGGACTGGGCGGGTGGCTTCGCGATATGGACACCGGGCGAAGCGGGCGCCTGCGAGGCGCTCGACCAGTTCCTGCCGGTGCTCGACCAATATGACACGGATCGCGACCGCCCCTCGGTGGAGGGCACGTCGCGGCTGTCGCCGCATCTCCATTTCGGCGAGATTTCCCCTGCGACGCTCTGGTATCGCGCGGCGGGCCAGGCGCGGGGCAAGGCGGAACCCTGGCTGCGACAGCTGGGCTGGCGCGATTTCTGCGCCAATATCGTCGATATCCTGCCCGACTATGGCGACGCCAATGGCCGGGATGTGTGGGACAATATGCCGTGGCGGCGGGGCGCCGCTGCCGATCGCGATTTCCGTGCCTGGACCAGGGGCCGCACGGGCTATCCCATCGTCGATGCAGGCATGCGGGAATTATGGGCGACCGGCTTCATGCACAATCGCGTGCGGATGATCGCAGCGTCCTTCCTGATCAAGCATCTGCTGATCGACTGGCGGCGCGGAGAGCGCTGGTTCTGGGATACGCTCGTCGATGCGGATCATGGCAGCAACGCCGTGAACTGGCAGTGGGTGGCGGGTACCGGGGTTGATTCCAATCCGTTCGGGCGGATCATGGCGCCACTGGTCCAGTCGCCCAAATTCGATGCCGGTGGCTATATCCGGTCATGGGTTCCGGAGCTTTCCGACGTGGAGGGGGAGGCCATCCATGATCCTTATGGCGCGGGTCTTTCCCCCTCAGCCTATCCGCCGCCGATCATCGGCCACCGCGAAGCGCGTGAGCGGGCGCTGGCAGCGAAGACGGGAATCTGAGGATTAATCTGAGGTCGCTGCAACAAAGCGTCTTTTCCACCCGTAACGCTCGATATATGCGGCGCATGTCACGCCGAATTGGGGAATAGGACAGCCATCTTCATATGAATGCCCAGCCGCCCGTGCGTGGACAGCACCTGCTTCGTGCCGATCGTCGCTTCGCCACTGGATCGAGTTGGCTGGCGCGCCTGCTCTCGCCCGGCTTCCAGCGCCTGCTCGACACCATCGACAAGGGGCTTGTCGAGGGCGCGATCGAGGCCACCCTCCCGGACGGCAGCTTCCGCGTGCTCGGTAATCCGGACAATGGCCCGGTCGCGGTCTGCGAACTGAAGAACTGGGTGCCACTGGTCCGGCTCGTCACGACCGGTTCGGTAGGCTGGTACCGGAGCTGGGCAGAGGGCGAATGGACCAGTCCCGATCCTGTGCCGATCTTCGACCTGTTCATGCGCAACCGGCACCCGCTGGGGGAGCTGGGCCGCGCCCAGGGGCCGCTGCGCTTCTTCAACCTCATCTGGCACGCTTTCCGCCGCAACAGCCGGGCCAACGCGCGGAAGAACATCGCCTTCCACTACGACCTGGGCAATGATTTCTACGAGTTGTGGCTCGATCGGACGATGAGCTACTCCTCGGCGCTGTTTCAGGAGCCGATCGGCCGTACCGAGCCGCTGGAGGCCGCCCAGCATCGCAAGATCACCGCGTTGCTCGACCGGTTGGATCTGAAACCCGGATCGACCCTGCTCGAGATAGGCTGCGGATGGGGTGGTCTGGCCGAGGTGGCCGCGGCCGAATATGGCGCCGACGTCACCGGCATCACCCTGTCGGTCGAGCAGAAAGCCTATGCCGACGATCGGGTGGAGAAAGCCGGGCTGTCCGACAGGGCGCGTTTCGAAATCTGCGACTATCGCGATGTGATCGGTCGCTATGACGCGGTCGCCAGTGTCGAAATGGTCGAGGCGGTCGGCGAGCAATATTGGGGCGCCTATATGGAGGCCATCGCCGGCGCGCTGAAGCCGGGCGGGCGGGCCGCGCTGCAATATATCGAGATCGACGACGCGATCTTCGAAAGCTATCGCACCGACGCCGATTTCATCCAGACCTATATCTTTCCGGGTGGCATGCTCATCTCCGAGAGCCGCTTCCGCGCGGCGGCGGAGAAGGCCGGACTGCGCTGGGAAGCATCAAGCCGGCAGGGCTTCGGCCTGCACTATGCGGAAACCCTGCGGCGCTGGCGCGAAAACTTCGATCAGGCGATCGGGGAAGGGCGGCTTCCGAAGGGTTTCGACCAGAACTTCGTCAAGCTGTGGCGTTTCTACCTGATGTATTGCGAGGGCGGCTTCGCGGGCGGCGGCATCGATGTCGCGCAGGTGACGCTCATTAAGGCTTAGCCTTGCGAGCGTCATCCTGAACGCGTTTCAGGAACCACTTATCCCCTGGAATGCCGCTCTCGTGGTGGGGTGGATGCTGAAACGAGCTCAGCAAGACGGTGATTAGGACTGCACCGTTAACCGGAACCCGGTCTCGAAATCATCCCGAAGCATCTGCAGGATGGCGTCCGCGACGACCTGCGGGCTCTTCAGCGTCGCCTGGTCTTCGCCCGGATAGGCCTTTTGGCGCATCGCGGTGGCGGTGGCTTTCGGATTGACGATAGCGACGCGGATCGCGGAGATCCGCGCGATTTCCTCGGCGTAGGTCAGCAGGAGATTGTCCAGCGCGGCCTTGGAACAGGCATAGGCACCCCAATAAGCGCGCGGCGTGTCCGCCACCGTGCTGGTCAGCCCGATCACCCGTCCCGCCGATGATGCCTTCAGCATCGGATCGAAGGCGGCGATCATCTGCTGCTGCGCCATCACGTTGAGGGTGAGCAGCCGGGCGAACTCCTTGGCGTCGATGGCGGGGACCGGTGCCAATGTGCCGAGTATCGCCGCATTGAGGACCAGGAAGTCCAGCGCATCCCAGCGTCCGGAGATCGCCTCGGCCAGACGCGCGATCGAGTCATTCTCGGCGAGGTCGAGTGGAGCGATCGTCGCGCTGCCCCCGGCCTGATGGATGCGGTCTTCCACCTCTTCAAGCCCGCCCGCCGTTCGTGCGGTCAGGATGACATGTGCGCCGGCGCGACCGAGCGCCTCCGCGGTGGCGGCGCCGATGCCGCGCGAAGCGCCGGTGACGAGCGCCAGCTTGCCGGAGAAGGGAGTGACCATGATGATGCTCTGGTTCGAAGGTCAGGCGACGACCCGCTCGCCGTGCAGCGCGAGCTGGTCTGTCGGGATCAGCTCTTCCTGATCGGTCAGGTGGGTCGGATAGTCGCCCGTGAAGCAGGCGTCGCAGAAATTGGGCGCGGCATCGACTCTGCCGTCCTCACCCAGGGCGCGGTAGAGGCCGTCGATCGACAGGAAGGCGAGGCTATCGGCGCCGATATAGGCCGCCATCTCGGCGACGTTCATCTGGGCCGCGAGCAGCTTTGCCCGCTCGGGCGTATCGACGCCGTAGAAGCAGCTGTGCCGGGTAGGCGGGCTGGCGATCCGCAGATGCACTTCGCGTGCGCCTGCATCGCGCAGCATCTGAAGGATCTTCACGCTGGTCGTCCCGCGCACGATCGAATCGTCGATCAGCACAAGCCGCTTGCCATCGATCAATGCGCGATTGGCGTTATGCTTCAGCTTGACGCCAAGGTGGCGGACCTGATCGCCCGGCTGAATGAAGGTGCGCCCCACATAGTGCGAACGGATGATGCCCAGCTCGAACGGAATGCCCGATTCCTGTGCATAGCCGATGGCCGAAGGCGTGCCCGAATCCGGTACCGGCACGACGATGTCGGCTTCGACCGGGTTTTCGAGCGCCAGTTGCGCACCGATCCGCTTGCGCACCGTATAGACCGACGATCCGTCGACGATGGAATCGGGGCGCGAGAAATATACATGCTCGAAGATGCAGGGGCGCGCGCGCATCTCAGCGAAGGGACGGATCGAGCGCAGGCCGCCTTCTGAGACGATCACTAGTTCGCCGGGCTCGACCTGGCGAATGAAGGTGGCGCCGACCACATCGAGCGCGACCGTCTCGGACGCGAAGATATAGGCATCGCCGACGCGGCCCAGCACCAGCGGTCGAATGCCCAACGGATCGCGGCAGGCTATCATCCCCTCGGGCGTCAGGCAGATCAGCGAATAGGCGCCTTCGACCTGCTTGAGCGCATCGATGAAGCGATCCAGCAGGGTGCGATATTTCGACATGGCGACGAGGTGGATGATCGTCTCGGTATCGCTGGTCGATTGGAAGATCGAGCCCGACCGCACCAGATCGCGCTTCAGCTTCATCGCGTTGGAAATATTGCCGTTATGCGCGATAGCGAAGCCACCTGAGGACAGTTCGGCGAACAGCGGCTGGACGTTGCGCAGCGCGGTTTCGCCGGTCGTCGAATAGCGGACGTGGCCGCAGGCGACCCGGCCGGGCAGGCCACGGATCACTTCGTCCTTGTCGAAATTGCCGGCGACGTGCCCCATGGCACGGTGCGTATGGAAGGCATGCCCGTCCCAGCTGGTGATGCCGGCGGCTTCCTGCCCGCGATGCTGGAG
This sequence comes from uncultured Sphingomonas sp., assembly GCA_964549965.1. Classification (GTDB taxonomy): domain Bacteria; phylum Pseudomonadota; class Alphaproteobacteria; order Sphingomonadales; family Sphingomonadaceae; genus Rhizorhabdus. The sequence goes on from CAZJXG010000014.1 coordinate 17,556, forward strand.
CGCATGCAGCCCCAGCGCCACCATGGCGGCGGCGGTTTCAGCGCCCCAAATCCCGAAAACACCGCACTCTTCGCGCAGCTTGTCATCATCAAAAGGATGCGTGGTGAGCATCGGGGGTCCCGTCGCGTTGGCCGATAGGCGCGCATATAGTGAGGGCGGGAGCGTTTGTCGCCCCAATGTCACAAATATTGTGCGGCGCGATGAGATTTCCTGCCCGGACTTGCCTGAATGCCGGCTTTGGCGCATCGCGGAACCCATGACACAGGCCGAAAACCATGACCGCGAGCAGGGCAGTCGGCTCGATCCGCGCTACGATGCCGCCGGGCTGATCACCGCCGTCGTGACTCATCATGAAACGGGAGAGCTGCTGATGCTCGCCCATATGAATGCCGAGGCGCTGGCCGCGACGCTGGCGAGCGGCGAGGCGACCTTCTACTCGCGTTCGCGCGGGCGGCTTTGGAAGAAGGGCGAGACCAGCGGCCATGTGATGCGGCTGATCGAAGCGCGAATCGACTGCGACCAGGATGCCCTCTGGCTGCGCTGCGATCCTGCCGGCCCCGCCTGTCACACGGGCGAATCGACCTGCTTCTACCGCGCAGTCGAACCCGACGGCCGTTCATTGAGGCGTATCGCTCACCCGAAATGATCGCGATCTACGACTAAAGTAGCAATCGTTTGCAATCGCGCGATTGCCGCTGCGGAAGCGGTGGCTTACCCGATATGGCGTCATCATGTGGGGTGTGTGCCGTGACCGTCGATTGCGTAACCGCTTATCCGCTGGTGTCCACGCAGGCCGAAAGCTTCGGGATCACCGATTTGTCGCGCGAATTCGGCATCACGCCGCGCGCGCTCCGCTTCTACGAGGAGGAAGGCCTGATCGCCCCGCGGCGCGACGGTGCCACACGCATCTATTCGCGGCGGGATCGGGCAAGGATCGCGTGGATTCTGCGGGGTAAAAACCTCGGCTTCAGCCTCGATGAGATCGGCGAACTGCTCGACCTCTATGATCTCGGCGACAATCGCGCGACCCAGCGCGCGGTCACGGCGGAACGGTGCCGTCTCAGGGCCGAAGGGCTGCGGCATCAGCTGTCCGATCTTCAGGCCATGATCGATCAGCTTTCACGCTTCGCGACCGCGCTGGAGCAACATGCGGCTGCGTAATGAGCTGCCTCAGGACTTCTACGTAACCCTCGTCAGGTTAACCCATTTTTAGATTCCTGACGTCGTTCAGCTGTGCCAATGATGCCGGGATGAACGAGGGGCCCAGAGAGATTCGGCTGCGCGGCCGTCTGGTCAACAGCCTCTACACCGAGGCAATGCTGCTCGCCGACGAGGCTCGCGGCTATTTCGAGCATCAGGGACGCGAAGACCGGCGCGCGCTCGATCCGCTTGCCCGGGTGACGCTGAGCTGTGAATCGCTGAAAGTGACGACCCGGCTGATGCACGTGCTTGCCTGGCTGCTGACCGAACGCGCTATCGAACTTGGGCAGATGAGCGACGAAGAAGCGGCGGCCTCGACGCGGCGACTGGGTGATGCCGCGGCGAGCGATGCGGAATCGGTGGCGGGCCTGCCCCAGGCGTCGATCGCGCTTATCGATGCGAGCCAGGATCTCTACGCGCGTGTCAGGCGGCTCGAGGTCGAAGCGCCGGTCGAGGCGCCCACCGCCAGCCCGGCGCTCAGCCTGCTTGATCGACTGGAGCGGGCTTTCTGAATGGAGCCAGCCTATCTGTTAGATGACGGCTGCGGCCGGCTGTTCGAGGATGCGCGCCATGTCGTCTAGGACCAGGGGCGGAGTCAGCAGCATTTCGGATATCGCGCGGCTTGCGGGCGTGTCGGCGTCGACGGTGTCGCGTGCGCTGGCCGGCAGCAAGATGATCAGCCTCGACACGCGCAATCGGATCAACGATCTGGCGCGCGAGCATGGCTTTCAGCTCAATCAGATGGCGCGCAACCTGCGGCTCAAGCGCACCAATGCGATCGGCATCGTCTTCCCGCTGGGGCATGAGGTCGGGCAGCTCGTTTCCGATCCTTTCTTCATCGCGATGTTGGGCCATGTCGCGGACGGCGTGACGGCGCGCGGCTTTGACCTGCTGTTGACCCGGATCATTCCCAACGATGATGGCTGGCTCGATGGACTGGTCAATTCCGGCCGTATCGACGGGGCGATCGTGATCGGTCAATCGAACCAGGAAGCGGCCATTCGCCGGGTCGCGTCGAGTTATGATCCGCTGGTCATCTGGGGTGAGCGCACGGGCGATCAGGGCTATTGCTCGGTCGGGACCGACAATGTCACGGGCGGCAAGATCGCGACGCGCCACCTGCTGGATGCGGGCCGTCGCCATATCCTCTATGCCGGCCATGCCGATGTGCCGGAGATCAGCGCGCGCTATGCCGGCTTCGTCGAGGCGCATCGCGAGGCGGGGGTGGAGCCGGCGGGCGTGATCCCCGCGCCCTTCACGCCGGAGGGTGCCTATCAGCTGTTTCGCGACCATCTCGATCAGTCGCCCAAGCTCGATGGAATCGTCGCGGCGTCGGACGTGATCGCTATCGCGGCGATCCGGGCGCTGGCCGACCGTGGCCTGACGGTGCCGGACGAGGTCGCGGTGGTCGGCTATGACGATGTCCCGCTCGCGTCGCAGATGGCGCCATCGTTGACAACAATCCGCCAGGACCTGCGCGCCGGCGCCCAGCACCTTGTCGATTGCCTGTTCCGGCGGATCGGTGGCGAATTATGCGGTCCGGTGGTGATGGCGCCCGAACTGATCGTCCGCGCGTCCGCGCCCTGAGGCGCGTCAGCGGAAGGCGAAGACCAGGGCGGCGGTCAGCGTCAGCAGCGCGGCGCCCTGGATGCGATAATTCTGCCACAGCGGCACGCCGGCCAGCGCCGCACTTTCCGCGTGCCAATGCGCGCGTGTCCAGAGCAGGGGGGATAGTTCGCGTGCCGGCCGGATCAGGCTGGCGATGATCATCCCGCTCGTCGAGGCGATCAGGATGATCGGGGCCGCATAGAGGAAATGCAGGTCGAGGCGCTCGCTCACCGGCCCCAGCAGGAACAGCGCGCCGCCGGTCGCCACGCCGGCCAGGATTGCGGCATGGGCGCCGCTGCTGCTCGCCCGGCGCCATAGCAAGCCCGCCGCGAACAGCACGACGACCGGGGGCACCGCATAGGCCAGGACCGACTGGAGATACTGCCACAGTGATGGAAAGCGCACCACCTGTGGCGCCCAGGCCGCGGCGGCGATCATGAAGCCGATCGTGGCGATCCGGCCGCACCGGGTGAGCGCCTGGTCGCTGGCCTCCGGAAAGGCGGGGCGCACGAAATCGATCGTCACGATCGTCGCCGCGGCATTGAAGGTAGCCGCGAGCGAGGACATGGCCGCGGCCAGAAAGCCCGCGAGCACGATTCCCAGGAAGCCGGTGGGGATCAGGCTGAACAACAAGGTCGGATAGACCATGTCGGCCCGGCTGAGATCAGGAGCGATCAGCAGCGCCGCAGTTCCGGGCAGGACCATCAGCCACAGGATGGGGAGCTTCAGCAGCCCGGCGAACAGGCATCCCCAACGGCCATGATCGAGGCTGCGCGCCGCCAGCACCCGCTGGGCCATGAATTGATTGGTGCACCAGAAATAGAAACCAAGGATCGGCACCCCAATGACGAGGCCGAGCCATGGCAGCGTGGGATCGTCGAGCGGCCGGATCAGGCTGAGCTTGTCGGACGGCACCGCCGCGACGACCGCGCTCCAGCCCCCCGCCCGGTCGAACGCCGCGACCGCGATCACCGCCGAGCCGCCGAGCAGGATAAGCGCCTGCATCACCTCCGTATACAGCACCGCGCGCATGCCCCCCGCGGCCGTGTACAGGCCCGCAGTGAGGGCGAGGACCGCGATGATCATCGACAAAGGCACGTCGGGGTACAGCAGCTTGAACAGGAAGCCCCCGGCATACAGCGTCCCCGCCGCATCGACCACGAGGTTGAGGAACAGCGTAAGCACCGCGAAATAGAGCCGGGTCGGCCTGTCATAGCGGCGTTCGAGCAGTTCGGGCATGGTGTAGACACCGCTCGCCAGCAGTGCGGGCAGCATCAGCGTCACGAAGATGACGAGCACCACCGCCGCCATCCACTCATAGTTGAAGACCGAGATGCCGCTGAGATAGGCCGCCCCAGCCAGCCCGACCATCGTCGTCGATGAAATGTTCGAAGCCAGCAGCGACAGTCCGACCGTGGGCCAGCTGGCACCGCGCGACGCGAGGAAATATTCCCGCGCCCCACCGCCCTTGCGGGTCGCCGCGACGGCGAGCAGCAACAGGCCCAGCGCGTATAAGGCGATTACCGCATAGTCTATCGTGGCCGGCCCGCGCATCGTCCCCGTCTTAACCGATCTTGCTGCACTTCCCAGCGCCTACAGATCGCACGCGATCGATTTTTGGTTTCGAAGCGCGCCCGATCCGTGGCAGTCGCGTGCGGTGGGGAGCAACGGGGGAGCATCGAATGGGCCGTATCGTGCGGGGGCTTGGCATCGCGTTGATGATGTCGGCGGGGTCTCCGGCCTGGGCTCAGGCGGCGCGCGGGCAAGCCGGAGCGGATCGGTCGGCCGATGCGGATATCATCATCGTCACGGCGGTGCCGCGCAGCCAGAATCGGCTCGATGCCAGCATTTCGGTTTCGACGCTCGATCCGGGCCAGATCCGGATCGCCGCCCCGCGCTCTGCCGCAGAGATGTTCCGTGTCATCCCCGGCGTCCGATCCGAAAGTTCGGGCGGGGAGGGCAATGCCAATATTTCGGTACGCGGCCTGCCGCTCGCCACCGGCGGGTCCAAATATATCCAGTTGCAGGAGGATGGCCTCCCCATCCTCCAGTTCGGGGATATCACCTTCGCCAATGCCGACATCTTCCTGCGGGCGGATTTCAACCTGCAACGGATCGAGGTGGTGCGGGGCGGTTCGGCGTCGACCCTGGCGTCCAACGCGCCGGGCAGCGTGATCAATCTGCTCTCGAAGACCGGGGAGCGGAAAGGGGGTGCCATCCAGCTTGGCGCGGGTATCGACTATGGGGAATATCGGATCGATGCCGATTATGGCGGACCCATCGGCGAAGGCTGGACCTGGCATGTCGGCGGCTTCTACCGGCGCGGCGAAGGACCGCGGAAAGCCGGCTATGACGCCAATCGCGGCGGACAGATCAGGGCTAATGTCACTCGGAAATTCTCGAATGGATTTGTAAGAATATCCGCTAAATATCTTAATGATAAGACAGATTCCTATCTCCCTATCCCGGTACAGGTCACGGGGGACAACGCCGATCCGCGCTATGCGAGCCTGGCTGGTTTTTCGGCCAACAGGGGCGGCTTCACGTCCCGGTTTAATCGGACCAATCTGACGCTGGGTCCAGACAATCGACCCGTCACCGATGACCTCGCGACCGGCATGCATCCGCTGGTTCGTCAGATTGGGTTGGAGGCGCGAGTGGAGCCCCGCGAGGGTTGGACGATCCAGGATCGCTTCTCCTTCGGCGCCATATCCGGGCGTTTCGTGGCGCCGTTTCCGGCGCTGGTGGGTGACGCGGGGACGGTGGCTGCCGCATTGGCCGGGCCGGGTGCAACCCTCGCCTATGCCACCGGTCCGCAGGCCGGCCAGCCGATCGCCAATCCGGCCGCGCTGGGCGGTAACGGGTTGCTTGCGCAGCTCATTATATTCGATACAAAATTGAATAATCTTAATAATTTAACGAATGAAATTCGTGTAGTACATGAGGTTGACCTGGGCGGTGGTCGGCTTGCGCTGACCGGCGGTCTCTATCTGGCCAGGCAGTCGATCGATACCGACTGGCTGTGGACAAGCCGGCTTGCGGAGGTGCGTGGCGACGGTCGCGGAGCATTGGTGGACCTTAGGACTGCCAGCGGGGAGCTCCAGACCGATGGCGGGGTGTTCGGCTATGGCGCAAGCTTTTTCGGCAATTGCTGCCGGCGGTCCTATGACGTTGCCTATGGGATCGCCGCCCCGTTCGGCGCGTTCAGCTTCGCCGCGGATGGCTGGACACTCGCCGCGAGCCTGCGCTGGGACAAGGGGCGGGTACGCGGCCGGGTATCGGGCACTGAACTCGGCGTCGGCGGGCCTGCGGTCTCGACCGTAGACGTCGATGGCGATGGGATGATCTCGGCCCCAGAGACGCGGACCACGGCGACACCGGCGATCGGGGCACCCGTGCGCTACGGCTATGATTATCTGTCGTGGACCACGGGCGTGACCTATCGTTTCCAGCCGTCGCTGGCAGGCTTTGTCCGGTACAGCCGGGGCGGGCGGGCCAATGCCGACCGCATCCTGTTCGGGCCGGCGCTGCGGATCGTCGACGGTGGCCTGACCGACCGGAGCCCGGCGGTCGACGTCGTCCGGCAGGCGGAGGCGGGCCTGAAATATAGCGGCAGGAATGTCAGCCTGTCCGCGACGCTGTTCCGGTCCAACGCCTCCGAGCAGAATTTCGAGGTGACCAGCCAGCGTTTCCTCGACCGGCGTTACCGAGCCCATGGAATCGAACTGGAAGGGGCGTATCGATATCGCGGTTTCAGCGTCAACGGGTCGCTGACCTGGACCCATGCCCGGATCAACCGTGATCTGATCACCCCCGCGAACCAGGGCAATAGACCGCGCCGCCAGGCCGATTTCGTCTATGCGCTGACCCCGCAATATCAGGCTGGTCTATTCACTGTCGGAGCCAGTCTGATCGGCACGACGAGCAGCTATGCGCAGGACAATGCCGGCCTCGAACTCCCCGGCTACAGGCAGGTGAACGCCTTCGCTTCGGTGCGTCCGGCCGCCAGGCTGGTCTTTTCGCTGAGCGTAAACAACCTGTTCGATGTCCATGGTTTCACCGAAGCGGAGGAAGGGCTGATCCCTGCCAGCAGCATCGTCCGCGCGCGCGCGATCAATGGCCGGACGATTTCGGCGGCGGTAAAGGTCGAATTGTAGGCGCGCTTATTCGATCAGGTCGAGCAGCGCATCGACCTCCGCGACGGCGAAGCCGACCGCACTGTCGGATATGCCATAGGGAATGATGAGGTGGCCGCCGACCTTCATCACGCCGCAGGTATAGACGACATTGGGTACATAGCCGGCGCGATCGGCATCCTCGGCGGTGAGCACCGGTTCGCGGGTGCGGCCCAGAAGCTTGGAGGGATCGTCGCGGTCGAGCAGGGCGCAGCCGAGCGCATATTTGCGCATCGCCCCGACGCCATGGGTGAATACCAGCCAGCCCGCGTCGGTGAGTATCGGGCTGCCGCAATTGCCGATCTGGATGAACTCCCACGGATAGCGCGGCTCCATCAGCAGCACGCCGTCATCGTCCCAACGGTCCAGCCGGTCGGAGCGCAACAGGAAGAGATTCTTGCCGTCCTGCCGGCCGATCATCATGAACTGGCCGCCGACCTTTTTCGGGAACAGCGCCATGCCCTTGTTACGACCGGCGCGGCCCTCGATGGGCTCCAGGTCGAAATTGTGGAAATCGCGGGTGCGCAGCAGTTCTGACCGGATCGAACTGCCCGAATAGGCGGTGTAGGTGCCGACCCATTCATAGCTGCCGTCATCATGACAGAAGCGGACGAGGCGAAGATCCTCGAGCCCGCCGCGCTGCTGCTCGGTGATCGGGAATATCACGGTGTTGGAAAGGCTGCTCTCGGGGTGGCGATGCACCGTCACGGCGCAGTCGGCGTCGGTCAGGCTGGCATCGTCGATGTCGGCGGCGGTGGCGAAGGCGCTTTGCGGCCATAGGTCGAAGCTGCCGTCCGGGAAGGCAATGCCCTCGCGGAACGCAATCGAGCTTATATGCCCCTCGCCGACCGCGCGGAGGCTCATCACGAAGCGGCAGGCGCCGTTGGCCAGGCCTGATTGATCGGGATGGGGAACGATCGACGGATTCATCAGCGCCGCCGCGGCATAGGTATATTCGTGGCAGAAAAAGGCGCCGATCAACCGCTTCCGCTGGACCGAAAAGCCCGTGCCCTCGAAGCCGAGCCCGGCCTGCACTTCCTGGTAGCGCCGGTCGAACATCCGTTCGGTCTGCCAGTGACGCTCGGCAAAGTCGCGCACGACGCGATAATATTCGGTATCAACCTCATCTTCCGACAGCGCCACGATATCGGCGACCAGCCGATTGGCGCGGTCTGCGGGCGCATTGCTCGACTGCCACCCCAGGTGGAAGGGCCGAAGGACGACGCGGGAAGGATCGGCGTAAAGGCGGGTCTCAAGCAAGCGCAGTGGGTTGGGGGACTTCGCTCGCTCCAGCATTATCTTCCTGTCCTGCATCCGGCACGCCGCTCCTGTTCAGTTCCATGACCGCATAGTGGGCGAGCTGGAAGGCGAGGATCGACTCCGCGCCTCTATTTTCATTCGCACCGCGCGGCGTGACACCGTCCCGGCAATGTCCGTTCATCATGTCGGCGAGCACAACGCCGCGGTCGTTCGCGCCGAAATACCACCGATAGGCCGTCAGCGCATGCCTAATCCAACTGGCGTCACCGGTCGCCGTGTACGCCGCGCGGGCGGCATCGATGGCCGCGAGCGCTTCCAACGGCTGCTGATCGAAGGGAAGCTGCGCATGGGGCTTGCCGAAGGTTTCGGAGCCGATCGGCCGGAAATGGCCTTCGGACGCGGTCTGGCGGTCGGCGATCCACCGCAGCGTCTCGACGCCCGCCGCGGTCCAGACGGGGCGATTACGCCGCATTCCCGCCTCGATCAGAGCCTGGCAGAGGCGAGGATTGTCATAGCTCAGCAGCGGTTCGAACCAGATCCAGTCGGGCCTGCGCGTGTGATGGAGCAGGTTCAGCAGGGTTTCCGCGCCCCGATCGAGCAGGCCCGTCGCGACTTCATGGTTCTCGACACTCCGGAGCAGCGCCGCCGCACCGAGCATTGCGAAGGCGATCGTGCGCGGAGAATGCAGCGACGGCACCATGACGGCTGATTCATCGAACCAGTGTCGCGCCCATTGGCGGAGCGCCCGATCGGGAGCATGGGCGGCCGTATGGCCCAGCGCCCACAGGGCGCGCCCGTTCGAATCCTCAGAGCCGATATCTTCGCACCAGCTCCGGTCGAAGCGCATGAAGTTCCGGAAGCGGCCGACATCGGCGTTCCACGCATGCTGGATGAAGCCGGCATAGCTGACGCTGCGCTGTGCCCGCTCTTCGGGGCGCAGGCCCGGCAGGATGTTCATCAGCATCAGCGCGCGGGCGTTATCATCGAGGCAATAGCCATGCCGCCGGTCCGGAACGATGCCGATCGCATGCTGCAGCATGCCGCATCCATCGCTTATCGCCCATACGCCTGAAAGGCCGGGCGTTGCGGTGATCGGAACGTCGCGAAGGCGCGGCCGGACCGCGCGGCGGACCAGCGCCGCGCTGGCACTGGTGAATTCGGGCCAGATCGTCCTGCGGCCGGCCGCATAGGCACGTGCCTTCATCGCGGCAAGCCGTTCTGGATCGTCGAGCAGCCCGGTGATGGCATCGGCGAGTGCCTGGCTGGATCGCGGTTCGACGAGCAGGCCAACGCCATCGGCAAGCAGTTCGCGCGCGTGGACATAAGGGGTCGCCACCACTGCCTTGCCGAGCGCCACCGCATAGCTGAGCGTTCCCGACGTCGCCTGTTGAAGGTTCGGATAAGGCGTGATGTAGATATCGCAGGCCTCAAGCTGATCGAGCAGCTCCTCGGTCTCCAGATAGCGGTTTTCCCAGCACAGATGATCCTCCACGCCGAGCGACCGTGCCAGCGCCTGTAGCGAATCGCGATAGCGTTCGCCTTCCTCGGCGATCAGATTGGGATGGGTGGCACCGACGATGCGATAGACCGTGTCGGGGTGGCGCGCGACGACCGCCGGCAGCGCCTCGATCATATGCTCCAGCCCCTTGCCCGGACCGATCAGGCCGAACGTCATCAGGATCGTCCGGTGGGTGAGGCCGAGCCGCGCCTTGAACTCCGTCTCGCGACCGAAAGGGCGATCAGGCGCGCCGTGCGGGATCGTCTCGACCACCTCCGGCGGCGCGCGATATTGATCGACCAGCGTCTCGCGCCCCTGGTTCGACATCACCATGATCCGCGAGGCACGCGAGATCAGATGTTCGACGATATGACGCTGCCTGGGCGACGGGGCACTGAGTACCGTGTGAAAGGTGATGACCAGCGGCGTGGCGATGCGATCGACGAAGTCGCACACCATTTCGCCATCGGGACCGCCAAATATGCCGAACTCATGCTGGATCCAGACCGCGTCGAATCCGCCCTCGTTGATCTGCCGCGCAACCCGAAGATAATCTTCCTGAACGGTCTGGCCGATGATCCCGGCCACACCAGGACGGTTCTCCGCTGAGTCCGGCGTGTCGAGCGCATAGACCTCGATCTGGAAATCGGATCGGTTGCCGAGACGGTCGAAGATATCCTTGGTAAAGCTTGCTATGCCGCAGCGCCGAGGCGGAAAGGTGCCGATCAGCGCGACACGGGTCGGCCGTTCTCCTGTGCTGCCGACGCCGCCGAATAGCGAAACCACCTCGCCACTGGCTGAAGAGCTCCTAAATACATTGCAATCCATGGGAATCCCTCGTCTCGCTGGCGGCAGTTTGCCAACGCCGGAGAGGCGCGCATGTTCCGCAAATCCTTTGTGTGCGGTGCAATAAAATTGTAGGATTAACGTAGATTAGCGGTGCGGCTTCCATGTGAGCACCCGCCACAGATACCAGCCGCCCATTGCCATGAGCAGCAGCGTCGATGCCAGTCCCAGCCAGGCTTCCATGGCGCCGAAGCGGGTGCCCAATATCCAGCCGCCGATCGCCAGCATTGCCGACCAGCCCAGTGTCCCGATCGACGACCACAGGCAGAAGGGCAGGAAGCGCATCCGCATCAACCCGGCGGGGATCGAGATCAGCGACCGCAGGGTCGGCAGCATCCGGCCGACACAGACGAACAGATAGCCATGCCGCATGAACCAGCGTTCGCCGCGGTCGACCTCCGCCCAGTCCATCGTCAGCCAGCGGCCATGGCGCTCGATCAGCGGACGCAGCCGGGCCATGCCAAGGCTGCGGGCGGCAAGATACCAGACGATATTGCCCAGCATCGCGCCCGCTGAGCCGACGGCGATCGCCCCCAGGAGCGACATTGTGCCCTTCGCGGCCTGGAGCCCGGCCATCGACATGATCACTTCGGACGGAATCGGCGGGAAAACCGTCTCGCCGAACATCAGCAGGAAGACGCAGAGATAGCCGCCCTCGGCAATCATCCCCTGTATCCAGTCGGTCACGCCTGATGCTCCGTTACTTCGCCTTCGATTCGATGGCGTCCCATATCAGCGCGGGCGTGTCGGTTTTGTTGAAATTGTCGATCGCGACGATGCCGGTCGGTGACGTGACGTTGATTTCGGTCAGATGTCCGGCAATCACGTCGATCCCAACGAACAGCAGCCCGCGCGCGGCCAGATCAGGGCCGAGCGCGTCGCAGATCTCGATCTCGCGCGGGGTCAGTTCGGTCGCGTCGGCGCGGCCGCCGGCGGCGAGGTTCGAACGGATCTCGCCCGCCTTGGGCAGACGGTTGATCGCGCCCGCGACCTTGCCGTCGACCAGCACGATGCGCTTGTCGCCCTTCGATACGTCGGGGAGAAAGGCCTGCACCATGAAAGGCTCGCGCCAGACCTGACCGAACAGTTCGGTGAGGGCGGCGAGATTGGCGTCGTTGCGGCCGACGTGAAACACCGCCGATCCGGCATTGCCGTAAAGCGGCTTCACCACCACCTCACCATGTTCCTCATGGAAGGCACGGGCATCGTCGAGCCGCCGGGTGATCATCGTCGGCGGCATGAAACGCGCATAATCGAGCACGAACAGCTTTTCCGGTGCGTTGCGAACCGATGCCGGATCATTGACGACCAGGGTCCGGTGCTGAATCCGTTCAAGCAGGTGGGTGGCCGTGATATAGGCGAGGTCGAACGGCGGGTCCTGCCGCATCAGCACCACGTCGATATCGTCCGCCAGATCGAGTACCACGGGATCGCCGACCGCGAAATGGTCGCCCGCGACGCGCTGCAATCTGGTGATCGGCCGCGCGGGCGCAGTGACGCGACCGTTGCGATAGCAGAGGTCGCCCGCCTGATAATGCCAGAGCCTGTGTCCACGCGCGAGCGCGCTCAGCATGATCGCGAAGGTCGAATCCCCCCCGATATTGATCGTCTCCAGCGGGTCCATCTGGACGGCGACGGCGAGGGGCATGGGGCAGGCTCCGATGGTTTCGGGGGCCTAACTAGGGATCGTCGAGCCGATTGTCACCCATGCCACACATTCTTCAGATGCACCGGCAGCCGCCACGGCCGCACCAGTATCACGTCGATCCGTATCTCCTGGGCGCCCTTGCCATAGCGGGGCAGCAGCGCGCGCGCGGCGTCGATCACGCGGCGGAGGCGATATTCGTCGATAGCGGTGCCCAGTCCGGCCGCGTCGGCGCGGGTCTTGACCTCGACGAAGGCGAGCGTGCTTCCGCGCCGGGCGATGATGTCCACCTCACCGCGCCGGGTCCGCACCCGCTCGCCCACGATAGCCCAGCCGTGCAGGCGCAGCCACCAGGCGGCGATGGTCTCGCCGCTGCGCCCCTGGCGTTCGGCGCGCTGCCGGTTCAATCGTGCTCCTTGATCGCCAGTGCCTGGGCGTAGAGGTCACGCCGGTTGAGCCCCGTCGCGCGCGCAACCTCTCCGGCCGCCTTGCCGACGGACATCTGGCTGAGAGCGGTGCGGAGCAGCGCCTCGGCATCTTCGGCGGTGGCGGCGGCGCGCTCCCCGGGCGGGCCGACGACGACGACGATCTCTCCCCGGGGTGCCAGTTCGGCATAGCGCGCGGCGAGATCGGCGATTGGAGCGGAAACCGCTTCCTCGAAGGTCTTGCTGATCTCGCGGACCACTGCGGCATCGCGCTCGCCCAGGCCATCGGCCAGGGCCTTGAGCGTCGCGCCGAGCCGCGGGCCCGATTCGTAGAGGATCAGGGTCGCCTTGATATGCGCCACCTCGGCGATCGCATCGGCGCGTGCCTTTTCCTTCGACGGCAGGAAGCCGAGGAAGAAGAAGCGGTCGGTCGGCAGGCCGGCGAGGGTCAGCGCCGCGATCGCCGCGCAGGGGCCGGGAATCGTGGTGACGGCGATGCCCGCCGCCCGCGCGTCGCGGACCAGCTTGTAGCCAGGGTCGGAGATCAGCGGCGTGCCCGCGTCGGATACCAGCGCGACCGGCTCGACCGCCATGCGCGCGATCAGGCCGGGACGCACCTTGTCCGCATTATGGTCATGATAGGGTGTCATAGGTCGTTTCGCGCCGATGCGCCGGAGCAGCTTGGCGGTCACTCGGCTGTCCTCGACCGCGATCGTTCCGGCCCGCGCCAGCACCGATGCGGCGCGGGGGGAGAGATCACCCAAGTTGCCGATCGGCGTGGCGACGATATACAGGCCCGGGGGCAGCGGCTCTTCCGAGGCTTCGATCTCGGCGGCGTCATCGGCAGAAATTTGGTTCATAAGGCAGTGTAGATGACAGAGGCTCCCGCTTACAGGCAACCGCGCAGTTTTCGCGCCTGGCTCATTGTCGGCCTGTCGCTGCTGCTGGCGAACTGCACCGTCGTGCCCAAGGGCAAGCCCGGTCCGGTCGCCCCTCCCGTGGCCGCAGAGCAGCCTGACAAGAGCGGATTGCCTTCGGATCAGGCGCGGCATCGCGTCGCGTTGCTGGTGCCGTTGAGCGGATCCAACGCTGCGGTCGGCCAGTCGATCGCCAATGCCGCGACGATGGCGCTGATCGATACCGGCAACAAATCGGTGCGCATGACGACCTATGACACCGCTCCGGGGGCTGCCGCCGCGGCGACGCGGGCGATCGCCGACGGAAACCGGCTGTTCCTCGGGCCGTTGCTGTCCGAAGACGCGGCTGCCGTGGCCGTCGCCGCCCGCAAGGCCGGAATTCCCGTTATTTCCTATTCGAACGATGCGGGCGTTGCCGGCAATGGCGTTTTCGTGATGGGCTTTTCGCCCGCCCAGTCGATCGACCGGGTCGTCCATTACGCGAAGGGGAGGGGCGTGAAGCGCTTCGCTGCGCTGGTCCCGTCGGGGGTCTATGGCCGCAATGCGTCGACGGCGATCATCCGTTCGGTCGAAAGCGCCGATGCCAGCCTGGTCGCGATGAAAAGCTATGAGCGCAATGCCCGATCGCTCCAGCGCGCCGTTGCCGATCTCGGCCGTACCCAGGGTTATGAGGGCGTGCTGATCGCCGATAATGCCCGGCTCGCAATTGGCGCCGTGCCGCTGATCCGCAAGATGTCCAGCGAGCAGGCGCGCATATTGGGCACCGAATTATGGGCAGCCGAGCCGGGTGCGCTCACCGCTCCGGCGCTGGCCGGGGCATGGTTCGCCAGCGTATCCGACACACGCTATCGCCAGCTGGCGACCGCCTATCGGCGGCAGTTCGGCAAGGCGCCGTTCCGGCTTGCGAGCCTCGGCTATGATTCGATGCTGCTTGTCGTGAAGGTCGCGCGCGACTGGAAGGTCGGGGAGCGTTTCCCGGTCGATCAACTGCGCGACGAGGACGGGTTCGTCGGAGTCGACGGTGCCTTCCGCTTTGGCGCTGGCGGCGTGGCGCAGCGCGCACTGGAAGTGGATGAGGCGAGCCCGGCTGGGGTCAAGAACGTGTCGCCCGCACCGGCGAGCTTCAAGGAATGATAGGAGCGATTGCTCGCCCGGACGCCGCGCCATGGCGCGGCGTCCGGAGCGTGCAATCGTCAGAGCGCGAAGAGGAAGCCGACGGCCAGACTCTGCGCCGCAACAGCGAGGACGAACGAGGTCGCACCTTCGAAGTACCGCATGATTTTAACCCCTGCGAATGAATATTTAATTATGCTGCACCGCATCATTGTGCGGTGCAGCGGCCGCTACGCCCGCCATCGAGTCGGGTCAATTTCGAACTCGGCAGCTGCGATTGCAGAAAATGCAATTATAGTGATTGCGATTTAATTAATCGTTTGTCAGGCAGCTATGATTTCCGCGAGAATCGCGTCGAGCAGCAGCATTCCGGATTCGGTTACGCGCAATCTCGCGGCTTCGGTCTCGACGAGATTTTGCCGTTCGAGCCGGTCCACTGCCACCCTTGAGACAAGATCGCCGGCGTCGATACCGCTGAGGGTTGCGATCCGATCAAGATCCACGCCTTCGGCAAGCCGAAGGCCCATCAACAGAGCCTCCTGCGCCTTATGGGCGGCCAAAAGTGCTTCTTCCTGTTCGATGCCATGGCCGTTGGCCACAACGCGCGCGAGCCAGTTCTCAGGCTTGCGACGGCGTACCGTAGCCAGGCCATTGCGCCGACCATGGGCGCCGGGGCCGATCCCCGCATAGGTGCCGTAGCGCCAATAGGTCAGGTTATGGCGGCTTTCCGAGCCGGGGCGGGCGTGGTTCGATATTTCATAGGCAGGCAGGCCGGCCGCAGCGGTCATGGCGCGTGTCTGTTCGAACAGTTCGGCGGCGCGATCGGGATCGAGCGGGACGAGTTCGCCTCTAGCGAAGCGCGTGGCGAACTGGGTTCCGGGCTCGATAGTGAGTTGGTAGAGCGAAAGATGCTCGGTACCGAAGCCGAGCGCCCGGCTCAGTTCGGCCTCCCAGCCATCGGCGCTCTGCTCCGGCCGCGCGTAGATCAGGTCGAAGCTCACCCGGGAAAACGTCGCCTGGGCCGTGTCGAGCGCGGCCAGTCCTTCCCGGACGTCATGGGCCCGGCCCAGCCAGTGCAGCATCTTGTCATCAAGCGCCTGCAGGCCCAGCGACACCCGGTTCACCCCTGCGCGGGCGATATCGCCGAACCGGGCGGATTCGACCGAGGACGGGTTTGCCTCAAGCGTGATTTCGATGGCGGGATCGACCGCCCAATGGCCTGCCGCCGCGTCGATCAGCGCGGCGACGGTATCGGGCGGCATCAGCGATGGGGTGCCGCCCCCGAAGAAGATCGACGTCAGCCGCCGGCCCGGCAGCTCGCGTGCCTCATGGGCGAGATCGTCGAGCAGGGCGGCGCGCCACGCGGCCTGATCGATCTGATCGCGGACATGGCTGTTGAAATCGCAATAGGGGCATTTCGAGACGCAGAACGGCCAGTGAATGTAGAGGGCCAGCCCGTCGTCGGGAGGTCCCTGCGTCAAAACACCGCTGCTACCAGCTTGGCGAAGGCATCGGCGCGATGGCTCATCGCGTGCTTGGCCTCGGGCTCCATCTCGCCGAAGCTGATGGCATGGCCCAAAGGCTGGAAGATCGGATCATAGCCGAACCCGCGTTCGCCGCGCGGAGGCCAGGTGATCAGGCCGTCGACCCGACCCTCGAAGCTCTCGACATGGCCGTCCGGCCAGGCGATCGACAAGGCGCAGACGAAATGGGCGTCATGACCGGCTTCGTCGCCCGCTTCGAGCAGGCGGGCGTGGACCCGGCGCATCCCCTCGGCGAAATCGCGGCTGCCATCCGCCAGCTCCGCCCAGCGCGCCGAGAAGATACCCGGCTCGCCGCCCAGCGCGTCGATGCACAGGCCGCTATCGTCGGCGAGCGCAGGCAGGCCGGTAAGGTCGGCCGAGAAACGCGCCTTCAATTCGGCATTGGCGACGAAGCTGGTGCCCGTCTCCTCCGGCTCGGGCACGCCGAGCGCGCCCGCTGACACCGTCTCGATCCCGAACGGTGCCAGCAGCTCGCCGATTTCGCGCAGCTTCCCCTTGTTGTGGCTGGCGATGACCAGCTTGCCCGGCCCCAGCTTGCGGTGGGGCAGGCCGTCTGGCCCGGTGCCGCTCACCGGCCGGTGGCCTTGCGCTGCGCCGCGAAAATCTCGGTGCAGCCGATGCGGGCGAGACGGAGCAGCCTCAACAGGGCTTCCTCGTCATAGGTAGCGCCCTCGGCGGTGGCCTGCGCCTCGGCGATGTTGCCATCGTCGAGCAGCACGAAATTGGCGTCGGCATGGGCGTTCGAATCCTCGATATAATCGAGGTCGAGCACCGGGGTGCCCTCATGGATGCCGCAGGAAACCGCCGCGACCTGCGCGGTGATCGGGTCCTCGGTCAGCGCGCCCGACGCGATCAGCTTGTCGACCGCGAGGCGGAGCGCCACCCAGCCGCCCGAGATCGAGGCGGTGCGGGTGCCGCCATCGGCCTGGATAACGTCGCAGTCGATCACGATCTGACGCTCGCCGAGCTTGGCCATGTCGACCACGGCGCGCAGCGAGCGGCCGATCAGCCGCTGGATTTCCTGGGTGCGGCCGGATTGCTTGCCCTTGGCCGCCTCGCGGCTGCCGCGGGTATGGGTCGCGCGGGGCAGCATGCCATATTCGGCCGTGACCCAGCCCTGGCCTTTGCCCCGCAGGAAGGGAGGAACCTTCTCCTCGATCGAGGCGGTGACGAGCACTTTGGTATCGCCGAAGCTGATCAGCACCGATCCTTCGGCATGGACGGTGAATCCGGTTTCGATGCTGATTGCCCGCATCTGATCGGGGGTGCGGCCGGATGGGCGCATGGGAATTCCTTCTGATGGTTTGAGGGCCTCTTAGAGCCTGCCTCAAAATTCTCAATCGTCATCAACTCAGATGATTGAAGGGGTAAAGCGGTTGAGCGAAGGGCGCAGCTTCCCTATCTCTGTACCGTGAACGCAACGCCCATGTCCGAAATGTCGAGCCGCGCCCGCGATGTGTTTCGCGTCGTCGTCGAAAGCTATCTTGGCAGCGGACAGCCGGTGGGTTCGCGGACGATCTCCAAGCTGGCCGGGCTCAATCTGTCGCCAGCATCGATCCGCAACGTCATGCAGGATCTCGAGGAGCTCGGGCTTCTCGCGGCGCCGCACACGTCGGCGGGGCGGATGCCGACACAGAGCGGGCTGCGCCTGTTCGTCGACGGGATGATGCAGACCGCCGAGGTTTCCGCCGAGGAGCGTGCCGCGATCGAGGCGCGTGCGGCGCGCGGCGGCCCGATCGAAGAGGCGCTGACGCAGACCAGTGCCATCCTGTCCGGCCTGTCGGCCTGCGCCGGGATCGTGCTCGTGCCACCCCATGAAATGGTGCTGCGTCAGTTCAGCTTCGTGCCGCTGTCGCGCAGCCAGGCCGTGGCGGTGCTGGTGGGCCAGGACGGCAGCGTCGAGAATCGCGTCGTCGATATTCCGGCCGACGTCCCGCCCTCTGCGCTAATCGAGGCGGGCAATTTCATTTCCGACCGCCTAGCCGGCCTGACGCTCAGCGAGGCACGGGCGCGAATCGAGGCCGAACTGGGCAAGGGCAGGGCGGCACTCGATGCGGCTGCCGCCTCACTGGTCGAGCAGGGACTCGCGCTATGGTCGCAGGATGGCAGCGCCCGGCCGGTGTTGATCGTGCGCGGTCAGGCGAATCTGATCGACCCCACCGCCGCCGCCGATCTCGAACGGGTCCGCCAGCTCTTGGACGAGATCGAGGGCAAGGAGGAGATCGCCCGTCTGCTTGACAGCGCACGGGGGGGGCAGGGCATCAAGATCTTCATCGGATCGGAGAATAAGCTGTTCTCGCTGTCCGGCTCTTCGGTGATCGCCGCACCTTATCGCGGCGGAGACGGCAGGGTCGTCGGTGTCGTCGGCGTGATCGGGCCGACCAGGCTGAACTATGCGCGGATCGTGCCGATGGTCGATTTCACCGCGCAGGCGCTGACCCGAATGATGACCTGACCCCGGCGCTTGCGCCGTCCCGTCAAAGATATTGTGGAATTGAAAATATAGAAAGCGATTTCAAGGATTTGTTATCATATTCTTTGATCGATGACGAAATACAGATATGGTACAGTATTAGAATTTCTAATAGTGAATCAATCAAAATATTCAAATTATTCCGGGTGTATCGGTTAATAAATTCATAATTTATAGTAATGTTAATCGTTGTTTGATCATGTCGTGAAATTGCGTTGTAGCGCAGCGAGGTCTGAACTAAACTCGGCGTAGTGCGTTGCGGGTCAGGTGTTCGCTTGGGATCTTCCGAGGAGAATGTCGGTGCGTCGTGCGGCTGGGTCTTTTCCTCCATACCGGATCATTCTGGCGTATCGGATAGCCCTGCCAGGCTCATTTTCTTCTTCCCGTGATCGATCCGCTACTGTAACAAAATCCGCTTGTTTGCCGTGGCATCGGGGGGAAGAGCATTGGCACGGGGTTCCATGGCGCTTGCCTTTTCCGGTCGCGAATATCCTTCGGTTTCGGTCAAGGAACGTCACAAAGTGAGCGCTCTGCAGACTGCCGATACGCTCATCGCCAAGGCTGGCATAGACACGGGCCAGGATGTGCTCTCGTTGGCTGCGCGGTTCGACATATCCATTGTCCGTTCCTTCGCTCCGGAACAGGCCGGCTACACTCCATCGCAAGATGTTCTTG
>CAZJXG010000015.1:0-35551 GCA_964549965.1 uncultured Sphingomonas sp.
GGCTGGAACAGGATATCGATCTGATCATGATCCAGCGCGCGGCGCAGGTCGATTTCCAGCTGATTGCGGCGATGAGCCTCGGCCTCGCTATCGGCATCGAGCGCGCGGACCAGGCCGGAATCGCCGTGCTTCGCGGCGGCCAGCGCCGCCGCCGCGCGCTGGAACAGCGTACCCGCGTCGCGTCGCCCTTCGCCATCGATTGCAGCGATGCCGACACGACAGGAAAGCGGGATCAGCGAATCTCCTGATACGAACGGCCAGGCGACGCTTTCGACCAGCCGGTTGGCGATCAGTTCGGCACTGTCGGCGCTGACCGGCGGCCCGAGCGCAATGGCGAACTCCGAACCGGCCGTGCGCGCGACCATCGCATTGCCGATGCCGATCCGGTCGATCACCCGCTCGATCCGTCGTGCCACGCCCTGCAGCACGGCGTCACCGGTCGGGCGCCCGAAGGCGGCATTGACGAGCCCGAAGCGCATGATGCCGAGCATCAGCAGCGCGCAGCGCGGCTCGGGGGCGGCATCATCGGCAAGCCGCGCTTCGACCCAGCGACGGATGCGGTCGGCGGTCGGCAGGCCGGTCAGCGCATCGATATCCTCACGTTCCCGCTCAGGTTCGGCCTCGGTCCGATTGATCTCGATCCAGGCGACGACGGCGCCGCGATCACGATCATAGGAAATATGGTGTGCCAGCCGATCGCCGTGCCCCCGGCCGCCATGCGCGAAGGCGGTCGAACGGCCCGTGACGAGCAGTCGATCGATCGCCTCGCGCGCCAGACGGCGGCTCGGCCGGTCGATCAGTCGGAACAGCATCGACATCGGCACGATCTCGCGCATCGCGCCGATCCGTTCGGCAAAGGCGGGGCTGAGCGAGACGAGCCGTTCGCCCGGTTTCCATATCCACGCCTCGGATTCGGCGAGGCGGAGCGCGGCGCGCTGCGACGCGGCCCGCCCTCCGCCGGCGACCCGCTCGACATGTCGATCGGCGAAGGCGAGCACGGCGCGAAGCTCGGCTTCGCCGAACGGAGGCACAAGATAATGGGTGGCGCCCAGATCGAACCAGCGATCGAGGTCGGCGACATCCTCGGCGATCACCAGCAGCGCCGAGCCCGCCGACTGGGTTGCGCCGGCCAGCGCGGTACAGGCGGACTCGGCCTCCGCGGTAGCACCGCGCGCGTCGATGACCGCTATCGTTGCCCCGGATGAGATGAAACGCCGCTCCGCCCCCTCGATGCGGCGCCCGGCGATGACCTGTCGTCCGGTGCGCTCGATCAGCGCCCCCAATTCGTTACGGCTATGAAAAGACAACAGAAAAAGCGGCAGCTTCACACCGGCGGCGCCGGTGTCGACAGCTGCTCCGCTTAAACCTACATGCCTGTTCATTGCCCGACTGTTATCGTATCGACCCGCAGAGGCCAATCGCAAAGCAGCACGCCGGCCGGACTATGGCGCAATGATCCACAGCTTCCTATCTTTGGCTCATGCGCACTGCTAGGATGGGACCATGGCACTGACGGGCGAGCCGTTACGGAGCGAGGGGACGCCGCTGGCAGATGCGTTCGGCCGGCGGATCAGCTATCTGCGTCTGTCGGTGACGGACCGCTGCGATTTTCGCTGCCGCTATTGCATGGCGGAGAAGATGCAGTTCCTGCCCAAGCGCGAGATATTGACGATCGAGGAGCTGGCCGCGCTGGCCGACGCCTTCATCGCCCGCGGCATCAGCAAGATCCGGCTGACCGGCGGCGAACCGCTGGTCCGGCGCGGAATCGACGAGCTCGTGCGAACGATCGGCCGGCGGATCGGCGACGGGCTCGACGAACTGACCATCACCACCAATGCCAGCCAGCTGCGTCGCCATGCCGTGATGCTGGCCGAGTCAGGGGTCCGGCGGGTCAATGTGAGCGTCGACAGCCTCGATGAGAGCCGTTTCGCCTTCATCACCCGGGGCGGCGAGTTGGCGGACGTGTTGGATGGCATCGCGGCGGCGCGCGAGGCCGGCCTGATGGTGAAGATCAACATGGTCGCGCTCAAGGGACTGAACGAAGACGAGATTGAACCGATGCTGCGCTGGTGCGCCGCCGAAGGCCATGGCCTGACCCTCATCGAGACGATGCCGCTGGGTGAGATCGAGGACGACCGCACCGATCGCTACCTGCCGCTGGATGGCGTCCGCCGCCAGCTGGAAGGCCGGTTCACCCTCACACCGCTCGACTATCGCACCGGTGGGCCGGCCCGCTATGCGCGTGTCGAAGAGCTGGATGCGCGGATTGGCTTCATCACGCCGCTTACCAATAATTTCTGCGACGGATGCAACCGGGTCCGGGTGACGGCGACCGGACAGATCTATATGTGCCTGGGCCATGAGGACCGGCTCGACCTGCGCCGCGCATTGCGCGAGGGCGATGCCGGGGAGCTGAACCTGCTGCTCGACCGGGCGATGCGGCTGAAGCCCGAACGTCACGCCTTTCAGATCGAACGCCCCGGCGCGGCCCCGGCCGTGTCCCGGCATATGAGCGTCACCGGCGGATGACCGAACAGAAGATGGCGCTCGTCGCCTCCCCGACCGAGGCTGCGCAGGAAGCGGCGGCTGAACTGCGCCGGACCTATGAATGGCATCCGCTGGAAAAGGCCGATCTGGTGGTGGCACTGGGCGGCGACGGCTTCATGCTGCGCACCCTCCACGCGATGCTCGACCGGCACCGCATTCTGCCGGTGTTCGGGATGAATCTGGGCACGGTCGGCTTCCTGATGAACAACTGGCAGCCCGACCTGCTGGAACTGCGCCTGCAGCATGCCAAGGCGATCATCGTGCTCCCGCTGCGCGTGGATGCGGAGACCGTGGAGGGACAGCGCTTCACCATGCCGGCGATCAACGAGATTTCGCTGCTGCGCGAAACCCGCGAGACCGCCAAGATCGAGGTGTCCGTCGAAGGTCGCGTCGTGCTGCCGGAACTCGTCTGCGACGGCGTGCTTGTGTCGACCCCGGCGGGGTCGACCGCCTATAATCTGTCGGCGCAGGGACCGATCCTGCCGCTCGATTCGTCGCTGCTGGCATTGACCCCGATCAGCCCGTTCCGGCCGCGCCGCTGGCGCGGGGCGATCCTGTCGAACAAGAATGTGATCTCACTGCGGGTGCTCGACGCGGTCAAACGTCCGGTATCGGCAGTCGCCGATCAGCGCGAGGTCCGCGACGTAGCCTCGATCCGGGTCGGCATCGACCGAACGAGCCCGCTGACCCTGTTGTTCGACCCCGAACATGCACTGGACGACCGCATCACCATGGAGCAATTCGCAGTCTGAAAAATAACCGCTTCTGGAGGGTTGCAAGGTTGGAGAAGCCGCTGCTATAGGCGCGCCTCGCCTTAGGCGAAGAAGTGGTCCCCGGTAGCTCAGCGGTAGAGCGTTCGACTGTTAATCGAATGGTCGCCTGTTCGAATCAGGCCCGGGGAGCCATTCATACACCATTGATCCAGAGGGATTTTTTCTTTTCAAAAAGAAGAAATTCTGCCCACGTCCGGGGCTTTTGCAGGCCATAATTCTCGCTATCGGCACAGAGACGCCGATTTGACTAATCCATATGCGCCGAATGTGCCGCCGGTTTCGGGCGGTCCTGGCGATCTGGACGATTTAGGCGTCGAGGCGGGCGTGCTTCAATAAGCTACAGCCGCGCAGCCACCCAGTCGCAGATATAGCTGCATGACGGCTCCATATTATCGGCGCTTACATGCTCGACGCCGCCTTCCCGCTCGGTAAAGAATTTGAGCTCCAGATCGGGGCTGTTGAATGCCTGGTCATGGCTCTGATGCGCATATTCGATCGGAATCTGGCGGTCGTTTGCGCCGTGCGTAATCAGATAAGGTATCGTCATCCGGTCCAGGTGGCTGTTCAACGTGATTCGCGGAACATGGGCCATGAAGGTCTCCATGTCGGGCTGGCCCCACACCCACATGACGTGATCCCAATAATGCGGCACCGGCCGGTCGCCCTCTCGCTGGAGGCGACGGGCCTGGAGTTCGCCCCAATTGTGGTTCGCGCCCCATGAGACGCAGAGCTTGAAGCGCTTCTCGTAGCAGGCGGCGCGAGGGGCATAATATCCTCCCAGCGACCAGCCCATCATGCCGATTCGCTCGGCATCGACGTCGCCGCGCGTCTCAAGATAATCGACCGCCGCACCCGCCCAACGTTCGCTGTCGTGGATCGCGGTCAGGCCCTTCAGGCGCAACGCCTCGCCCACGCCGGGATGGTCGATCGCCAGCATCGCGATACCGCGCTTCGCGAATTCGTCGCGCATACACAGCACGATCATTTCCTTCACCGAATCGAGGCCGTTGCAGAAGACCATGCAGGGCCACGGTCCTTCACCCTGACCAGGCACGAAGAGCCCGGGATAGCTCGTCCCTTCATACGCGATCTCGACCCGTTCGGCGGACAGGCCAGCGGTGATCGCCTTGTCCATCGTCGCCAGCATCGTCGCATACATCGCCTGGCGGGGCGCATAATTCCGGCTCTGCATGCGCTCGGCCGTGACGTAATAAGCGGTGGCGCGCTTGTACTTCTCGCAAGCGCTGAAGCGGCGGCCGGCCGCCATTGCCTCGTCACCAAGCGCCGCCAGCCGATCGGCCATCGCACCCCAGGCGGTGAAGAAGGCTTCGGTCCCCTTGTCTTCGCCTTCCCGCGCGATAGCGCGCACAGCCTCGTTCGCGCGGTCCATCTCTCCCATCGCGCCCCCCATGCCGATGCAGATGTTGACCGAGAGGTTCCAGACGTAATTGCCGGGGAAAGGTTCGTACATGCGCGGGTCCTTCGAGGAGAGATCAGTCGGCCCAGTGGACCATCGGCAAACCCGGAATCGGGCTCCGGAAAGCGGGAATATGGTTGGCGCGCAGCCCGCCGAGATAGACGGTGGAGAGATCCGCCCCACCGAAGGTGATGCTGGCAAGCCAGGGACAGACTGGGCCACCGCACGCCATCATCGTATCGAACCCGACCGGAGAACCGGTCGCGAACTCGGCTTCGAAGCGGGCCGTGGCGGCACGATCGCCATCGTTCATCAATTCGATCAGATCGCCGTCGGGCGTGATCGCCACCAGTCGATCGGCAAAGATCATCGTCGCCCAGAGATTGCCGAACGCGTCGAAGGCGATACCGTCGACGACCCCGTCGCCGAGCGAGGATGGGCCGTAGAGTTCGCGGTCGGTCAGCGAGCCATCGGGCTGGACGCGCAGCCGGGCGACACACTTACCCGTGGTTTCGGCGACGTAAAGCCACTCCTCCCCGGCATCGAGGCGGATTTCGTTGGTGAAGCGGAAGCCGTCCGCCACGATGCGCGGGCCGCGCTCGTCCAGCAGGAAGATATAGCCGTCCGCCAGCGTGGCATTGATCGCGTCACTCCAGGGATTGCGCCGGGTCGAGACCGTCACCCACAACCGGTCCCTGCTGTCGCGCAACACGAAATTGACTTTGCCGATCGGCTTGCCGTCGATGCTGTCGGCCAGCACGCGCGTCTCACCCGTGCGGGTCATGACCTCCAGCCGGTCGGTGCCGAAATTGGCGATCAGGATATCGCCGTTTCGCGCGAAGGCGAGGCCGTTGGGCAGGGTCCCCGCAAGCAGGCTCCCCGCCGCGTCCCCAACGGGATCGAAATGCGGGTCAGGTTTGAGCGCGATGAGCGTCTGGGCACCGTCTGGGGCGATGCGCATCACGCCGCCGCGGGCATCGGCACTCCAGAGCGTGCCATCACGCGTCGCGAGGATGCATTCGGGGCGCTGCAAATCGTGCCCGACATAACGGATCGCCGCCGGATCCACGCGCCAGTCGCGCAGGGGATTATGGGGCGGCGTAGCCATTTCAGTCCTCGAAGATCGCGACGGCGCGGGTCCAGCCGGCTGATGCTGCGCGGATCTTCATCGGGAAGCAGGCGATGGTGAAGCCAGTCGCAGGCAGCGCCTCCAGATTGTGGAGCTTTTCGAGGTGACAATAGCCGATGTCGCGCCCGGCCTTGTGCCCTTCCCAGATCAGACCGGCGTCACCCGTCTCGAGATATTTCTCCTTGGTATGGACGAAGGGCGCATCCCAGCTCCAGCCATCGGTGCCCGTCAGCCGCACGCCGCGCTCCAGCAGGTACATCGTCGCCGCATAGCCGATCCCGCAGCCGGCGGAGACATAGTCGTCACGCCCATAGCGTTTGCCCGCGGCCGTGTTCACCACCACGATCTCGAGCGGCGAGAGCGTATGCCCGATCCGCGCCAGTTCCTGTTCGACATCGTCGGCTGTAACGACATAGCCGTCCTCGAAATGGCGGAAATCAAGCTTCACGCCGGGCTGGAAGCACCAGTCGAGCGGCACTTCATCGATCGTGATCGCGCGCTCGCCCTTATTCATCGTGGAGGCGAAATGATAAGGCGCGTCCAGATGCGTGCCGTTGTGCGTGATCAGCTCGATCCGCTCGATCGCCCAGGCCTCGCCATCGGGCAGATCGCCGGGCTTCAGCCCAGGGAAGAAACCCGCCAGGTCGGGGACCGACATCTTGTGGTCGATATAGTCGATCTTCGGCCGAAAGGGCGGCGGATCCGAGATCACGTCATTTTCCAGATAGATCGACAGGTCGACGATGGTGCGCGCCATGATCAGAACTCCACGCGGTCGCCACCCTTGAGGCCAAGCATGTCGCGCGCCTCGGTCGGGGTGGCAGGTTCATGTCCCATCTCGGCCAGGATGCGGACAATCTTCTCGACCTGCTCGGCATTGGAGGCGGCAAGCCGCCCGGGGCCGATGAACAGGCTGTCCTCAAGACCGACGCGGACATGCCCGCCCATCAGCGCGGCCTGGGTGAGGAAGGGCATCTGGTGCCGGCCCGCGGCCAGCACCGACCATTGATAACTGTCCTTGCCGAAAAGCCGGTCGGCGGTCTGCTTCATGAACATCAGGTTGTCGAGATCGGGCCCGATCCCACCAAGAATGCCGAAGATCATCTGGACGAAGAAGCCGGGCTTCACGAGCCCGCGATCCAGAAAATGCGCCAGGTTGTAGAGATGCCCGACGTCGTAGCATTCATGCTCGAACCGGGTGCCCGCATCGCTCAGGCTCTCGAGGATGTGGGCGATGTCGCGGAACGTGTTCTTGAAGATATAATCGTCCGAATTGACGACATAGTCCTCTTCCCACGCATGCTTCCACCGGGTGATGCGCCTGGCCGCGGGGAAGAAGGCGAAGTTGATGCTGCCCATGTTGAGCGAACACATTTCCGGCCTGAAGCGCTCGGCGGCCGCGAGGCGTTGCTCAACCGTCATCGTCACCGCGCCGCCCGTGGTGATATTCACCACCGCATCGGTCGCCTGCTTGATGACGGGGAGGAAGCGGTCGTAGATTTCGGGATCGCCGGTGGGGCGCCCGTCCTCGGGCATGCGGGCGTGTAGATGGAGGATTGCCGCCCCGGCGCGCGCGGCTGCAATCGACTGGTCCGCGATCTCCTGTGGAGTCACCGGCAGCGCGTCCGACATGGTCGGCACATGCGCCGATCCCGTCACCGCGCAGGATATGATTACTTTCGCCATGTCAGTAGTCCGCCATCAAGGCGTGGGTGGCTTCGCCCAGAAGCTGTCCGGGCCTGGCGGCGGGGTTCTCGATCCCCGCCCACTGCTCCATTTCCCAGTCCGCAATCTGGGTGGAGCTGTCGATCACGAACTTGGCGCGGTCGAAGCGGCGGGCCATGAACTCGTCGAGGATATTGCGCAACGGCCTGTCGCTGCCGAGCAGTTCGCCCAGCAGCACTGCGTCCTCGATCGCCATCGCCGCGCCCTGCGCCAGGTGCGGCGTGGTGGCATGCGCGCCGTCGCCGATCACGATCGCGCGGCCCTTGTGCCAGGGGGCGGGCAACAGCAAATGCTCCATGGGCTTGTAGACCACCGCGTCAGCCTCGGTGATCATTTCCCTCAGTCCGGCGACCAGACCGGTGTAGCCGTCCAGTCGGTCGCGCATCAGCGTGGCGAGCTGCTCGCGCGGCATGCGCGGATTGCCCGGCTCGTGCGTGACGAGGAACATGTACATCAGGTCGGGGGACATCGGCACGAGGCCCACCTTGGTCCTGGCGCCGTAATAGACATGGCCCCATTCGACCTCGGCGGGCCGCGGGAAATTGTAGCGCCACACGGCCTGACCGCTGAACTGCGGGGCGGGGCTGGAATCGAACAGGCGGCTACGAATCTCCGAATAAAGCCCGTCGGATCCGATCACGAAATCGTAGCGGCCGGCGCGCCCGTCGGTGAAGCCGACATCGATGCCGTCGCCATCGTCCACCATCGTCGCAACGCCGACCCCGGTCCGGATGTCGGCGCCGCTCGCCCGTGCCGCATCCAGCAGCACGCGTTGCAGAAGCGGGCGCGTGATACCGTTGATAGGCGGATGGCGCGGAGAGGCGTCGCTATCGTTGGGCGCATCCATGACGTGCCTGCCATCGGCGTCGAAGATGCGCCAGCCGGGAAAGGCTCCGCCCAGGCGCACGCATTCGTCGGCCAAGCCGATGCGGTCCAGCGCGCGCAGCGTGTTGTTGGGCTGAATGATCCCGACGCCATAGACGCTGTGATCGGGATTGATCTCGACGAGATCGACGGAAATCCCCTGCTGCCGCAGCGCCGTTACCGCCGTCAATCCGCCAACACCGCCGCCCACCACCAATATCTTCGACACCGCTGCCATCAATGATGCTCCCCGCTGGCCGGCTCGATCCCGGTGATGTGCCGCACGTCCCACACGGGTGGCTTCATCAGGAAGGGCGGCAGATTATGGACGAAATGCGAATAGGCGAAGAGCGGCTCGATCCAGTCGCGCGGTACCCAGCTGTCGTCGATATAGTCGGCATCCGCGCCGTATTCGGCCTCCCCCCCCGCCGGGCAGGGGAGATAATAGAAGAGCGCGGAATCGATGCGATGGCGGCCGAGACCCAGATCTGACGGCTCCCAGCCCTGGCGGACCATATGGTTGGCCCCGACCATGATCTCATCGATATCCTCCACGCCGAAATTGGCGTGATGAAAGCGCAGCATGCCATCCATGCCCGGAAATGGTGCATTGGCATTGAGCAGCAGCAGATTGTGATGATTGTTCGTGCCGCCCGCACGTAGATACTGACCGAAGCCACGCTGGTTGTCGGAGAGACGGAAGCCCAGTCGCTCGATCATGAACGCCGCTGCCACATCGTAACGCGGCACGGCGAACACGGCATGCGCGATCACCTTCGGCATGGCACGCAGCCGCCATTTGCGGTGCTGGTTAAGCCGGTTGACGCGGCCCGGCGCATTCACGGGATCGGGCGCGGACACCACCGGCTTCTTCGCATAGACACGCAGCGCCATCGGAAGCCCGAAATCGGTGAGAAAGTGCACCGTGCCGTCCTCGTCCCGCCGCAGATCGCAATCGCGTGCAAGATCGGCCGCAAGCGCATCGAGCGCGCTGCGATCCTCCACGCCCCAGACGATCTCGCGCACGCCCGTGCCCTGTATGTCGGACACAGGCAGCGCCGGATCCTGCCTGGGCCGGAGGATCACCTTCGATCCTTCGGCCAGCACAAAGACCGCTTCGTGATCGCTGCTCCGGGCAAGCGGCAGACCGAAATCCGTAAAGAAGCGCGTGCATTCGGCGATATCATCGACGCCGTAGATCAGTGACTCGATACCGTTGATGCTCACGCGGCCTTCCCCTGCGAAACTTGCGATGCGATCGTGTCGAAATTGACGGCGAGTCCCTGTTCGGCGAGCTGCCGCGACGCCGCTGCGTGGATATCCAGCACCCTGCGGACCGACGGGCGTCCGGAGAGCCGCCGCTTATGGTCCTGAAGGCGCGGAAACGCCGATGCGTCCAGGCCGCAGCCGGTCACGCGGAACCATATCCAGTTGATATAGGCATCAATGATCGACCAGCGCTCGCCATACCACCAGGGCCCGGCGGCCAGGCGGGCTTCGATAAGACGGAATTCCGCGGTGATCGCAGCTTCCGCCAGCGCGCGGACAT
Organism: uncultured Sphingomonas sp.; assembly: GCA_964549965.1. Classification (GTDB taxonomy): domain Bacteria; phylum Pseudomonadota; class Alphaproteobacteria; order Sphingomonadales; family Sphingomonadaceae; genus Rhizorhabdus. The sequence continues at coordinate 10,005 of CAZJXG010000015.1, forward strand.
TAGCGGCGGCTTCGGCCCGGTCGCAGAAGAAATGCGGCAGCCGCATGCGCGTGACGATGGGGTGCAGCCCCGCCGCGCACCAGGCGAGATCAGCCAGCGCGCGCGCCGCGTCGAAGGCGCCGCTCGCTTCCGGCAAAAGACCTGCCTGGGGACAGGCCTGCGCCAGCCACTGGAGGATCGCCAAATTCTCGGTGAGCGGCGCGCCGTCGACCACCAGGGTGGGCACGCGACCGCGCGGATTGAGCGCGCGAAACCAATCCGTGCGATGATCGCCGCGCACGAACGAAATGAGCTTCGCTTCATAGGGAAGAGCGGCTTCATCGAGCGCGACCATGGTGACGCGGGCGCACGTGTCAGGCGCGTAATAGAGCGTAAGGTCGTTCATCAGTTTTCCACACCGACCGGGAAGCGATCGAGATCCTTCGCGACGACGACAGGACCGGTGAATCTCTCGGCTAGCCCGCGCACATAACCGGCATCGCTTGCATCGCTGTCGCGTCCGGGAACGAGGTGGCTGAGCACCAGCGTCTTGACGCCCGCGCGCGCCGCCATTTCGCCCACTTGCGCAGGGGTGAGATGATCGGAGTCCATATGTTTCATCAAGCCATCCAAGGCGGGCCCGGAGTAGCCGCTCGCGGCCAGATCGCGCGCGATCGCGGCGCGATCCATCACCTCACTGACCAGCAGATCGGCATGCTTCGCCAGCGCCTCGACCCGGAGAGAGGGGCCGGTATCGCCAGTGAGCACGATGCTGCTTCCCCCTGCCTCGATGCGGTAGGCATAGGAGCGTGCAGTGCGGGCGGAGTCGGTGTCCGGGGTGAAATGATAATGGTCGTTGACGGTGGCGAACACACGGATCACATCGTCCTGATAGACCAGTGTGGGGCTGTCCATCTCCGCCGTAAGATCGCGGGCGCTCGCGGCGTTTGCGATGGGCGGTGCCTTCGGCCCCAGCGTCACGGGGGCCAACTCGATCGGGCGATAGGCCTGCAGCAGCCCGGCGACCATTGCCACCGTTCCAGGCGGGCCGATCACCGGCAGTGGGGTATGACGCATCTGCACCCAGCGATTTGCCATCAGCGGCCCCAGACCGCCGACATGATCGAGATGATGATGCGTCAGGAACACTGCGCGCACTGAAGCGAGCGGGAACCGCGCCGCCGCCATCTGCCGCTGCGTGCCTTCGCCCACATCGAAGAGGTAAACGGCGTCGCCCACCCTGATGGCGGTGGCGGGCTGGGCGCGGCGGGTCTGCACCACCGGTCCTCCACCGGTTCCGAGCGTTACCAGCTCGACCGGTGGATTCGCCGCCGCGGCTGGAGCCGCCGATATCGCCGCCAGCAGGAAGAGCGCGCCGCGCATGGATCAGAACTCGATCGCCGCGCGCAGGCCGTAGGTCCGCGGTGGCCGCAGAATGTTGAACACCACCGGGAACACCGGCCGCAGGCTCGCACCGGCATAGACGCTCTTGTTCTCGACATTATTCACATAGGCGGTGAGCGACCAACTCCGCTCGGCCTTCAGCTGTACGAACAGGTCGGACATCATATATCCGCCCTGCCGCTCCTCGGGCAGATATTCGGGCGAGAGATAGCGGCCGGATTCGATCCGTGTCCGCGCGCCCAGCAACAGCTCCAGCGTGGCGGTCAACGCAAAGCTACGCTCATAGCCGAGGTTGAGGCTCCATTTCGGAGTATTGATCTGCGGCCGTCCCGAGCAATCCACCAGGAAGGTTGTGCCGGGTGCGGGCAGGACATAGCCCGGCACATTGGTCGCCCTGGTGCCGCAGGCCGTGCGCGGCGGTGTCGGGCTGGCCGAGGCGGCGAGATAGGTAAAGTTGGTGTATTTCGCGTTGAGATACTGGAGGTTCGCCGTGAACAGATCATCGGGTGTGATCTGGAAGCTCAGCTCTGCCTCCGCGCCGTAAATCCGCGACGCACCGGCATTGGTGGTGGTCAGTGCTGAGCCGACAACCACCTGTCCTGCGGCGTTCAGATTGCGCACCGGGCCGATATAATTGATCTGCTGGTCCTTATAGTCCCAGTAGAACGCTTCCAGATTGAGCTGGAGCCGGTTGTTCATGAACCGGTTCTTGCTACCGATCGTATAGGCGGTGATGTTTTCGGGGTTGAAGGTGTTGTCGAGCGCGGCGACGAAGAAGCCGCCCGATTTGAAGCCCGTCGCGACATTGGCGTAGATCAGATTGCGCGGACCCGCATCCCATTCAATGCCGGCCTTCCATGTGACCTTCTCGAAGCTGAGCTTGCCGCCCACGCGCACGGGTAGAACGGTGTTATTGAACGGATCAACGGGGGTCCCCGCGAAAATGCCCGTCTGGGTGAGCGCGGTCGCCTGCTTCTTGCGCTCCTTGCTATATCGGATACCGCCCAGCGCGCGGAAGCCCGGCGCCAGCTCATAGGTGGCCTGGCCGAACAGCGCCGCGCTGCGATTGTTGAGATCGACCGCGAACTTGGTGCTGAGCACGGTGCCTTGCACGAAATGGTTGAAGGAGCTCTGGTCCTCGTCGAAATAATAGCCGCCGAGCACATATTTGAGCGGTCCGTCGCCATTCGAGGACAGGCGGACTTCGAGGCTCTTCTGTTTCGCCACCTCGATCACACGGCCGTAATAGCCGCCATTATAGGTTAGATAATTGGGCCGGCTATCGCGATAGCCGGGGATCGCGGTCAGGGTCGCGAACCCAAGATCGGCATCGATATTGGCCGAGACGCCCCAGAACTCGCTGTCGACGAAGCCGTCCCGTTTCGGACGGAGCACGCCGGGCAGCGTCGGACTGTCGGCCTTGGCCGGGGGCGGTAGCGCGCTCGCAAGGATGCCGGCATAGAGCGCCGCAGTGCTTATCGGATCGGCCGATCCGATACGCCGGTCAATATCGGGCGCGCCCGGGACGAGCGGCGACGGAACAAGCACGCTTCCGGGACCATTGCCGCCCTGATGGAAATAGTCGGCGACGAGCGTGACCGAGAATGTATCGCCTGGTTTTAACAGGAGAGAGGCGCGCGCAGCTTCTCCACTCTCGTCGTCATAACCGTCCGAAAGATAGCCGTCGCGCCGCGAAAGGCGGCCAGCCACGCGCAGGGCCGCGGCGTCGCCTAGCGCCACATTGAGCGCCGCTTGGCCGCGGACCAGATCATAATTGCCTAACTCCATCTCGATCGAGCCGCTGTTGCGGCCCAGCTCGGGGCGTTTCGGGATGACGTTGATGGCGCCGCCTGTGGCATTGCGACCATAAAGCGTACCCTGGGGGCCTTTCAGCACCTCGACCCGTTCGAGATCGTAGAAGGTGCCGAGCAGGCCGGCTGGCCGTGCGATGTAGATCTGGTTGAAGTTGAATGCGACCGGGTTCTCGGTGAACGCGTTGCCCACCAGCGCGCCCACCCCCCGAAGGTAGAAGCCGACGGAGGTGCCGGTCGCTGGCTGAACGACCAGCGAGGGTACCAGCTTCGTCAGCTGGGTGACGTCCGACACGCCGGCGTTGGAGAGCTGTTGCGCATCGACCGCGGACACCGCGAGCGCGGTGCGCTGCAGGCTTTCCTCGCGGCGTTGCGCGGTCACGACGATGTCAGCCAGTCCTTCATTCTCTTCGCCGGCGGGTGCGCCGGATTCCTGCGCGAATGCCGCTCCGCTCATGGCGATGCACAGCACGGCAACCGATGTGCAGAGCGCGCGCAGGCGCGTCCGGTGGATGAAACCTCCCATCTCCCTCTCCTCCTCAGTGCCGCCCATTGTTGTCCCCGGCGGCTCTGAAGTGGAATGTGACGCGTCGTACCCGAGCCGCAAAATCACATCGGGGATAGCGAACTACAATCAGGACTTGTGGTTAGAATCCAGCTTTCCAGCCAGTTTGCGGAATGTCCGGCGAATGTAGAGATGCGCCGGATCGCTGTCGTTACGCACATGCCACATCATATGCTCGTCGAGCATCGGCACGGCGACAGGGCATTCAAGCACTTTGAGGCGGAGCGGTGGCGCCAGCGTCCTGGCCAGCCGCCGCTGCGCCGTCGCGACTAGGGGTGTACCCGGCACCATGAACATGAGCGCGGAAAAACTGGGCGCGGTCGCGGCGATCTGCGGCTCGAATCCGATGTGCCGCCAGGCATGTTCGACCAGCGTCTCGATCCCGTTGCCGAAGCGGACAACATTATGGAGCGCGGCGCGATAATGTGCGAGCGACATGGTTTCCGCCGGATGGTGGCGGCGATCGACCACGCAGACGAAATCATCTTCGAACAACTGATCGGTCAGGATGTCCGCGCTGGGGCCGAAGTCGTTGTAGAGCCCCCAATGCGGCACGGTGACACAGAAATCGAGATCGCCATGCTCCAGCCGACGAAAACTGGCGCCGTTGAGCGTCTCGACGCGCACGGTCATTCGCGGCGCCTCGACCGCGAGCAGGCTCATCAGCCGCGGCAGCAAGATCAGCGAGGCATAGTCGGACATTGCGAGCCGGACAATGCGCGTCGCGCGCGCCGGATCGAAGCTCGGCTGGGTCGACAGCGCCGCCTCTACGCGCAGCAGCGCCTCCCGCACCGGGACCAACAGCGACTGGGCGAGCGGCGTCAGCTCGAAATGCCGCCCGACGCGCACCAGTAACTCGTCCTCGAAAAAATCGCGAAGCCGCCTGAGGGCGCCGCTTGCCGCCTGCTGTGTCACGAACAGCTTCTCGGCAGCACGCGTCACATTCCGCTCGGCCAACAAAGCATCGAGCGCACGCAGCAGGTTCAAATCGAAATGGCTGAACTGCACGCCCACCCTCCGTTCTGAATTGCACAATGACACCGAATTAAAGCGAGACGCAACGCGGCAGGCGATCCGGCGCGCGGGCGGGATTTGTTGATATCCTGAAACCCGCCGCTTGACGCGAACTCACCGTTATTTCTCCAGCGATCGGCGGACGGTCATCCGATGGCGCGGCGAGCATGAGTTTGGACCTCTGTGTAAATCGACGACGACATTCAGAGCATATGTCTGCCGGACGGGGTTAAGGCGCTTTGCTGCCTAAAGGCGCGCTCAATCGTTGAGCCGCGATGACCGATACACTTGAGACATTGCGGCAGAAGATGGAGGCTGCAGCGCTTGCCCTGGATTTCGAGGAGGCAAAGCGATACCGGGACAGGATCAGCCTGATGCGGGGTGGCGCCACAGCTACGGCCGCGGCAGAAGCCGACGGGGTGGAGTTGGATCGTCAGCGGCCGGGTGCCATGGGCCTTGGCACCAGCCAGCAGCGTGTGAATCCCCCTGCAGATTGGCAGCCGCCGGCGAAACCTGATCCGATGACCAAGGGTCGATCCACGCGCCGGGGACGCAATAGATCATGACAGCGCGTGTGAGTGATCTGGTCTTATCGCTCCTCAGTGCTCGCACTCCCAATGCGACGATCTGCCCGAGCGAAGTAGCACGCGAATTAGCAGCCGATGATGGCTGGCGAGACGCGATGCCGGCCGTCCATAGCGCGGTCGAGCGCCTACTCGCGGATGGCCTTATACACCTCGGTTGGAAGGGTCGCCAACTTACATCTCGTTCCGGTCCTTATCGGATCTATCGCGCTTCCAGAGCTGAACTTGACGGCACCGGCTAGGGGAGAGGCGGCCACCACATCCCGCGGCTGCTTGACGACCCAATGTCAGGTTCGACCGCTATGAAGGCCTCGGCTTTCAGACTCGCCGCCCGACGCGCGGAATGACCGAAACGAAGTGGCGCATTGCGGAGATTGCGGCAGACCGGCGGCTCCTATCCTCGCTGTCATGCTGCGGAGAGCGCATCGTCAGCACGGTTTGATCCGCCATGAGCCGCCCGAGGCTCTCGGCGCCCCTCTTCGCTATATCTGGGGCCGTTCTCGGCACCGTCGCCGGCAGCGGCCGTGCGATCGATCGCGGCGGCGAGTTCGGCGCCGACGACGAGTCCCATCTCATGGGAACTGGTGATCCCCTGAATGAAGGGATGGCGCCCGAGGATGAAGGGAAGGCTGAGGCAGAACAGCTGATCCGTCGGGATTTTGGCCGAGATCGGGTGATATTGGTCATCGATGACGATCCCACGCGAGGCATTGACCGGATCAGGCGACGCTTCGTCGCGAATGATCCCTTGCTCAAGCAGCGACGGGAAGGGAAAGTCCTTGGAGCTCAACGGCCGCTGGCCGGTCGCCTCGATGAACACGTCGAATGCCACCAGGTCCTTGCCGAGATGGAGGACCGCGCCGCCTTCAGGGCGATGGCTATCGACCTTATAATCGTCACCGACCGTCAGAATATCGAGTTTGTCCGCGTCGTGCAGCGCCAGCATCCGCTCGATCGATTCATGCGGAACAGTCGCATAATCGTCAACGAAGACCGGTTTGAAATAGCGTGAGAATCGCTGAAAATCGGCTTGCTCAAGATGCGGAATGAGCGTCGCCATCACTTCGTGCATGCGCAGGATCGCGTAGCGCCAGGGCACCGTAACCTCTGCCGCCTGATTGCGCTTGGCCTCGGCAAGATTGGCCTGCGCCCAGTCGAACGGGTCGGCCTCGACTCGATCAGCAAAATAGCTCTCGCAGAAATCCTCGAGCGCGAGACCGTCGAGGCCGATGCTAGCGGCATAAGCGGGATCAGCGAGCGTCAGCTCGCGCTTGAACAAGGCGAAGGCCTGGTCCAACAAGTCCTCCTCCGGGCCGGTGATCAGATCCTCTATCGCCTGATCGGTGCAGATCGCCAGCGGCATATATGGGACGGGATGATAGAAGTCGGCCTCCGGAAGGAGGCCCTTGCGCGACATCATCGTCATGCGGAAAGCGTCAGTGCCAGGCACGGGAACATAGCGAAGGCGATCGCCGGTATCATCAAAGGCGCCGTGCGCTACCGCGAGCGCGACCGAGGCGTCGATCGCGCTGAGCGAGGTACCTCGGATGCCGACCTTGCAAGGCGGAACGGCGGCCAGCGCGGAGGCCGGCCAGGGGCTTAGGAAATAGCCTGGGCGAACTTCGGGCTCGGCAGGCCATTGATGACCCGTTGCCAGGACGACATGGTCGAAGCGCTGCGCGAAGATCGGCGCGCCACGGGGCTGGACTGTCAGCGTCATCCCATCGGTCGCGCTCACCGCGTCGAGCACCTTGCACCGCGTGCGGATCGCGACGCTGATGCCTTGGCGCTCGGCGCGTGCAAGCAGCGCCTGGAACTGGTCATAGAAGAAGTCGCCGAGTGCGAGCCGAGGATAGAAGGCCCGGTCGCCGATATCGTCGGGATCGACGCCGAGTGCGACCAGCCTGGTGCGGGGCTGTGCCTGCAGCCAGTCGACGAGCCGGTCCTCGAGCGGCGGTATCTCGATGCTGGCGATGTTCGAGAGCATTGCCGGATCATTCCACCCGGGCCGGTAGGGCGTGCCGCGGCCGGCGGACGGCTGCGCTTCGAAGATGGTCAGCGCGAATGGCCGGGTGGCGGCCTCCACAAGCGCGTGGAGCGTATAGATCGTGGTCGGTCCGGCCCCAACGAAGGCGACCTCGGGCACGATGGCCGGCGGCGGGTCGGACGGCTTCATACAGCGGGGCTTTCGGCACCGCGATGAACGGGTTTCGAAGAAGGCATCGGGAACTCACGCCGAAGGAACGATCACCCCATAACGACCGGCCGCGCCTTCAGGTCCGTGGTGCGGTTGAGCAAGGCGCAGACCAGCATCGAGCCGCTCGTTGGGTCAAACGTCTTTCCTCTTTCGCGCCAAGGAAGCCTTTGGGTTGCGCAGCCACCGCTGCGTGTCCATGGATATCAAATGGTCATGTCGCCGCACCGAGCCGCAACGATAAAGGACATAGGCGATCGCCTGGGCATGTCCCATTCGACCGTATCCCGCGCATCGAATGGCAATAAAGCTATCAGCTTAGGGACAAGGGCGCGCGTCGAGGCTGCTGCTGCGGAACCGGGATATGTCCCCAACATGTCAGCCCGGACCATGCGGGGTGATGCAGCGCTGAGCCTGGGACTGGCGATACCGGAGATCGGAAACGATCTTTACAGTCGCATCGCTAAGGAATTCGCTGACCGATGCCGCGATATCGGTGTTCGTATGATGCTGGTTTTTGCCCACGTGTGTGCAGAGTCGCCCTCGACTCGGTATGAGGACGTCGTCACGCGCCAATGGTCGTACGCAATCCACTAAGCTCAGGTGACGAGTTCTTCATGACGATGATCGAAGACTGGAATGATGCCCGCGCGAGGGCTTTCCTCCGCAAGCTTTTCGATGTGGCCATCGAAAACGCGGATCCCGCACGCACCTTGGCGCCAAATCTCCCTGAACTCCCCGCTGGACGATGCATTGTCGTGGGCGCGGGTAAAGCCGCCGCATCGATGGCGGCCGCCGTCGAGGCGGCGTGGCCTGACGCTCCGCTCTCGGGCACGGTGGTGGTTCCATATGGATATTCCGCGCCCACAAAGCACATCGTCGTGCGCGAGGCGGCACACCCCGTTCCAGACGCGAATAGCGAGGTGGCAGCGCGCGAGATCATGGACGCTGTTCGTGGGCTTACGGACAGGGACCTGGTCCTTGTGCTTATTTCCGGTGGGGGTTCTTCAGTGCTGGCGATGCCTGCCGATGGATTGACGCTTGCCGACAAACAACTTGTGAACCGGCGCCTTCTATCGTCTGGTCTCGATATCCGCACGATGAACGCGGTTCGCCGGCGGCTGTCTGCGATCAAGGGCGGGCAGCTCGCCGCCGCTGCTGCGCCCGCTCGCGTGGTGACTCTGGCGGTGAGTGACATCCCGGGCGATGACGCCTCTCATATCGCATCGGGGCCCTCCATTCCCGATCCCGGCTTGGATCTGGATCTCTCCGCCATCGTCCACAAACTCGGTCCGGCATTGCCTCCGAACGCTATAACCAGACTGCTGCAACGCCCTCATATAGGGGCGGCTGTCACGCCGCCCGACGTGCGCATGATCAGCGCACCGGCCAAATCGCTTGAAGCGGCTGCGGCTGAAGCGCGCGCGCTCGGCGTCGAGGCCGTCCTCCTGGGCGACGACATCGAGGGAGAAGCCGCCGAGGTCGGCGCGCAAATGGCAGGCCTGGCGATGCGGTCCGTATCCCGACCTACTGTCTACATCTCGGGAGGAGAAACGACGGTAACGCTTTCCGGTGGGCCCGCGGGCCGGGGCGGGCGCAACACCGAATTCACGTTGGCCGTCGTGAACGCGGCGATGGACCACGGGCGAATCTGGGTCCTCGCCGGGGACACGGACGGCGAAGATGGATCATGCGGCGGGGCCGCAGGCGCGATCGGCACACCCGATAGCATTGCGCGCGGCAGGGCACTGGGCCTCGAGAGCGCCGCGGCACAGCGACATCACGACAGTGCGTCATTCTTCGACGCGATCGGCGACCTCATCACAACCGGCCCAACACGTACCAACGTGAACGATTTTCGCGCGATCCTCGTGCTGCCCCCAGAGAATATGCCGTGATACGACTGGGGAGAGTCTCCGGGGTTCTGTTCATTCGGATTAGGAAGCACAGGTAATTCAAGAGATCGAATGAAAAGGGCGGCACCGAAGCGCCGCCCCATGGTTCGCGCATGCGGGCGTTCAGCCAAAGCCGCATGACGCATTGCTCGTCTTAAAGAATTGCCTATTCCGCGGACACGTCGCCCTGTTTGGCGGAAAGCTTCGCGCTGGTCTTGGCTTCGACCTGCGCCGAGCCCAGTTTCAGTTTCAGTTTTGGCTTCGACTGGGCCGTGATCTTCCGTGGCGCCTTTCCCGATCCGGCCTTGTCACCGGCCAATGTCGGCGCGCTCGCCATGGTCTCCGGTACCGGGATCGCCTGAGCCGGACGCTTCCGACCGAGGCCGAGCCTCTGAGCGACGTCCCGACGATGCGCCGAATAAGTGGCCGCTACCATGGGATAATCCGATTTCAATCCATAACGCTCGCGATATTCCGCAGGGGTTAGGCCTTGGCTCGAAAGATGTCGTTTGAGGGATTTGAACTTCCTGCCGTCGATCAGGCTGATCAAATAGTCTGGCTTGACCGATGACCGGACGGGCACTGCTGGCTTATGCTCGGGCTCGGCCCGCACAGCGGCGCCCCCACCCGTCGACAGCTCGCCGATGGCGCTGTGAATCCTGCGCAGAAACGCGGGAACATCTTCGGCAGAGACATCGACATTGGGGTTCTTCAGCCAGGCGGTGGTCACTTGGGTGGCGAGCTCGATTGCGTTGATGTCTGCCGCACCCTGATCATTGTCCATACTAAGCTCCTGAAACGAGAAGCGGCAGGCCCTAGATATCGGCATCGCTCCCGTCAAACGATGTAGGCGAGAAGCTGACGTGCACTTGCCCAAGCGCCCCTAGGTCGGGCGACGAGATCCACGCGGGCGGCGTGCGGAAAGCACAGCTCCACCTCGGTGCGTCCTTCTTCCCGGCTAGGCACCGACACCGTGCCGCCACGCACATTGGCGCCTGATCAGACCCGTGCGAACCAGATATTGTGGATTGGCCCCTTGCCGTTTTCGCGCGCGCGTACGCGCACCTCATCCACCGCGAACCCGGCCTGTTTCAGCCGCCGCGTGAATCCCGCGTCCGGATCGGTCGACCAGATGGCGAGGATGCCGCCGGGCCTGAGCGCCGCCTGCGCCCTTGCGAGTCCCCGCGCCGAATAAAGACCATCATTCGCCTGACGGGTCAGGCCATCGGGACCGTTGTCGACGTCCAGCAGGATCGCGTCATAGGCGCCGGTGCCCGCATCCATCACCTCGCCGACATCAGCGATCCTGACCTCGACTCTCGGATCGTCCAGGCAGCCATCGGTCAACGCCTCCAGCGGACCACGCGCCCAGTCGATGATGCCGCTGACCAGCTCGGCCACCACGATCCGCGCATCCCGCCCCAGCACCGCGAGCACCGCGCGCAGGGTGAAGCCCATGCCATAGCCGCCGATCAGCAATCTGGCCGACGGAAGCGCACCGAGGCGCTCGCAGGTCATCGTGCCAAGCGCCTTCTCCGAACCGCTCATGCGGCTGCTCATGAGTTCATTGCGCTCGAGCATGATGATGAAGTCATTGCCGTGCCGAACAAGGCGTAGCGGCGGACCTCCTGGTACCTCCGCCACACCGATCAGCTCGCGGGGTGTCACCGCTTGCGGGCTTTCCTGGCAGCATAGCGCGCATCGCGGGCAGCCTTGAGCTCGGCCTCCGTCAACGGCGGGGGTGCGGCTTCCTTGCTGCCCGCGGCCTCTGCCGCTGCGGCCTTCGCGGCTTTCGCCGCCTCCTTTTCCGCCTGCCGCGCGGCGCGCTGCTCCGCTGCCGCTGCCTCGCGAGCGGCCTGGGCCGCCTGCCGCGCGGCGACCACCGCCGGATCGGGCGCGGGCTTGCTGCGCAGCTGCTCGAGCGCCTTCTGCTTGGCTGCACGGGCCGCTGCCGCACGCTCGTTGAAATCGGGAGACTTATAGGCTGTCATGATCAAATCCATTGTATCGAGGCTTCGGGCCTGACCCGTAACCCCCGTCCTGCGGCCTCGGGTCCGAATCTCGTCGCCGCTGCCACGGGACGCTTCTGCGCTCTTGCCGCCATTGGCAATGAACAATCGCGGCTTCCGGCCGCCGAAAATAAAGGGAGAGCATATCGACGCCCCATCCAAGTCGCGGTAATCCGCCACGGAAAATGTGCCCCGAAGCCAGCGGCTCAGGGCGTGGCGCGCGGTATCGGCCATCGAAAGGACTATCAATGTCGGCGATCAACCTGCCTCGGATCATCCGCGTGGGCGGCGGCGCGCTAGCGGAGCTGCCCGACGCGCTGGGCCAGTGCCAGCTCGCCCGCCCCTTCATCGTCACCGATCCTTATCTGCGCGACAGCGGAATGCTCGATCGGCTGCTGGCGGTGCTCGGCGAAGCCGGCATCACCGCGGGCTGCTTCACCGAAACCGCCCCGGATCCCACCGTCACCCTGATCGAGCGTGCGCTCTCCGCACTGCATGAGGGCGATCATGACTGCGTGATCGGCTTCGGCGGCGGCAGCCCGATCGATACCGCCAAGGCGATCGCCTGGCGCGCGGTTCATCCGATCGCCTATGACGAGATGAAGGCGCCGACCCAGAACGACCGGCCCGGCCTGCCGATCGTCGCCGTGCCCACCACGGCCGGCACCGGATCGGAAGCGACGCGCTTCACCATCATCACCGATGAGGCGCGTGACGAGAAGATGCTGTGCGTCGGCCTTGGCTTCCTGCCGACGATCGCGGTGGTCGATCATGAACTGACCCATGGCAAGCCACGCCGGCTGACCGCCGATACCGGCATCGATTCGCTTACCCATGCGATCGAGGCCTATGTCTCGCGCCGCGCCAACCCCTTCTCGGATGCGATGGCGCTATCGGCCATGCGGCTGATCGCGCCGAATCTGCGCCGGGTCTGTGCCGATCCCGCCGATCGCGACGCACGCGCGGCGATGATGGAAGGCGCCCTGCACGCCGGCATCGCCTTTTCGAACGCCTCGGTCGCGCTCGTCCATGGGATGAGCCGTCCGATCAGCGCCTTCTTTCATGTGCCGCACGGCCTGTCGAATGCAATGCTGCTGCCGGCGGTGACGGCCTTCTCCGCCCCGGCGGCGCTGCCGCGCTACGCCGGCTGCGCCCGCGCGATGGGCCTCGCCGATGCGGTGGAGGGGGACCAGTCAGCGGTAGCGAGGCTGGTCGAGGAATTGGCCGCACTCAACGCCGAATTGGATGTGCCGACGCCCTCCGCCTATGGCATCAACCCTGATCGCTGGCGTGAACGCATCCCGCTGATGGCGCGCCAGGCCATCGCCTCCGGTTCTCCGGGCAATAATCCGCGGATCGCGGAGGCGTCCGAGATCGAGGCAATCTACCGTTCGGTCTGGGCCTGATCGCCGCCCGGAAAGCGATGCTGCGGCGATATCAACCCCGATGATCGCAGCCGCCCCGAACATATCGAACTCGGGCGGTATCCGCACATGTCAGGAGGGGCCGCCGAAGGCCTCGTCCGGCAAGTGAAAGAGATCCTCTCGGGATCGGTCGCCGGATTCGATCGCTAGCTTTTCGGCGCGGTCGGCATCGCCCTGCAGGATCGCCTCGAGGATATCCGAATGTCCCTTCAGCCAGTCGACCTGGCTATCGGAAAATTGGATGCCGCTGAGCCATATCCGGAACAGCAGCGATTGAAGCCCGGCGTGGGTGCGTTTGAGGACCGGATTGCCGACACTGTCCATCAGAGCGCCCCAGAAGCGGTTGTTTTCGCGCACGAAGGCACCCATCGTCAGCTTCTGATCGACATTGAAGGCCTGCGTCTCTCGCAACGACTGTTCGATCACGGCCCGAACCGAAGGCTTGTGGATGTCTGAAGCGGCCTTTCGGACGACAAAGTTGGCGAGGGCGTCCAGGACGTCGAGCGTGTGGCTGACTTCGTCGCGGCTTACGAGCCGCACGAAGGCGCCCTGGCTCTTGACGATTTCGATCAGGCCTTCGCTTTCCAGAGTGCGCAGCGCACCTCGGACGCAGGAACGCGATACCCCGTAGCGATTGATCAGGTCGATTTCCACCAGGCGTTGTTTGGGCACGAAGTGACCGGTCTGGATTCCGGTTCTTATCTGGTCGGCCACCGCGCCTGGATCAATTCTGGGCCGCTTCTGCGAGCCTTCTGTCATCCCTTCATCCTCCTCGTCGCGCCTGCCCGAACTCGCTATGCCTCTGCAGCCGATCCAGACCAAGATCCGCGATCGATCGGCAGCCCATGAAGTGCATCGTCCGTAGCATCTCGGCACGAAATAAATCAAAAATGCTTCGCACTCCCGCTGCCCCAGCCGCTGCGAGCCCATAACAGAATGGCCTGGCGGTGGAACATGCCGTCGCGCCGAGGCAGATCGCCTTGATGACGTCGGCGCCCGACCGGACGCCGCCATCGAGGATGATCTCCAGCCGGCTGGCGGCAGCCTCAACCGCGGCCGGCAGGACGGATAAAGGGGTGACGCCAGAGTCGAAATGCCGCCCGCCCTGGTTGGAGAGGATCACGGCGTCGAAGCCGAGCTGGGCCGCGCGGTCGACGTCTGACGGACGAAGTAACCCCTTTACCGCCAGATTGCCCCGCCACTGGTCACGCAGCCATTCCAGATCGTCCCAGCCGCATGGCGATACGATCTGATCTAGGATATCGGCGAAACCCAGGTTCAAGCCCTCGAAATTGGCGAGCCCCGGCCGAGAGCCGGCCATGGCGGCGGCCCAGCGGGGTCGCGACAGCGCGAGCGACAGGCGCGTCGTCCATGGCATTGGAAAACGCAGTCCATGTTCCAGGTCGCCAGGACGATAGCCATGGGTGGGATTATCGACGGTTATCCACAAATCGTCATAGCCCGCGTCGCGCGCCCGATCGACAAGAAGGGTCGCCAGTGAACGGTCGCGAGGCAGGTTGAGCTGGAATATGCGAGGGGTCGCATGCGTCGCAGCCATATCTTCCAGGCTCGTCGTCGCGGCGGTGGACAATATGAACAATCCGCCGCTAGCTTTTGTGGCCGCTGCGGCAGAACGCTCGCCGCCTCTGTCGACCAGGCCAAGCAGACCGACAGGGGCAAAGATCAGCGGTAATTCGACATGGTGGCCCATCACCGTCGAGCTCAAATCAGGCATTCCCGCGGCTGCCGGGATCGAGGGAAAAAGATTCCAGTCCGCAAAGGCCGACATATTGGCGGATGCGGTCGATCCCTTTTCCGCTCCGCCTTCGACATAGGCCCAGATAGGCCGGGGAAGCGCGAGAAGAGCCGCGGCCCGAGCGCTTTCGATCGTTGGAAATCGAAGTTGTCCACCCGCATCGCCCATATAGAATAGCAATATTATTATTGACAATAATGGCAATGACAATCTTGATGCGAACTTCGCTCGTATGGGGAACAATGATGTTTGCGAGTTTTGCTACGACACCCATCACCCCTTTCGTCGGGGCGGATGTTGAGGGTCTGGACCTCGGCCTTCGTCCGCTGACCCAGACCCAGATCGACGATGTCCTGCGGGCGTTGTCGATGTTCGGCGTATTACGGTTTCGCCGGCAGAGACTCGATATCGAGCTGCTGAAGCGATTAGGCAGGCAGTTCGGTCAGCTGCATATTCACACCGGCATTTCCGGCATGGCCGAACATCCCGAAGTGACAAAGATCTATTCGGACGAGAATTCCCGTCACGTGAATGGCGAGCTGTGGCACAGCGACCTTTCCTGCGACGAAGTGCCGCCCTTGGGCAGCATCCTGCATATGATGGAGGTGCCGACCGACGGCGGCGGCGATACGGCGTTTTCCAGTTCCTATACCGCTTATGAGCGTCTGTCTGAGCCGATGAAGCTATATCTCGAAGGGCTGACGGCGACCCATGACGGCGGCGTCGCGTTCAGCCGCTTCGACCCGGGCAGGACATATCCCCGTGCTGTGCATCCTGTCGTGACGCATCATCCGATATCCGGTCGCAAGGTGTTGTACATCAACCGCGCCTTCACGAGCCACATCAACGATATCCCCCCGGAGGAAGGCGCGGCGCTGCTGCGTTTTCTCTGCGATCATAGCGAGCGTCCGGAATGGTCGATGCGCTTTCGGTGGGAAGAAGACACCGTCGCCTTTTGGGACAATCGCTGTGTCCAACATCTGGCGATCTGGGACTATTTTCCCCAACGCCGATTGGGGTACCGCGTGCAGATCGCCGGTGATCGGAAGCCGGCGTGATCGCCCAGCCGGCGGTGCCTGCCAAATGGCGAAGCTGGGGCGTGGTGCTGGCGGCGGTTATCGGCTTCGCGATAAGCCCGGCGACCGTATTATTCTATACGCTGGGTCTGTTCATCGATCCTCTCCATCGCGCCTTTGGTTGGGATCGCGCCCAGGTGTCGCTGGCCATCCCGATCTTCACCGGCGCCGTCGCTCTATCGATGCCTGTGGTTGGACTGGCGATCGATCGGCTGGGTCCGCGCCGCGTCTTGCTATGGTCCATCCTGCTCTATGGCGGGGGATTGAGCGGCGCCTTCCTCGTCGACGATTTGAACAGCTTCTACATCATGTTCCTTCTGCTGGGCATCGGCTGCGCTGGCGCCAACTCGATCACCTATACGCGGCTGTTGACCGCCTGGTTCGATCGTAACCGAGGCAAGGCTATCGGGATTGCATCGTCCGGCATGGGGCTGGGCATGCTGATGATGCCTCCGATCATCGACCACATGATAAGCGTTGCGGGATGGCAATGGGCGTATTGCGTGGTGGGCCTCGTCGTGCTGTCACTGGGCCTCCCCGCTGCGGCGCTGCTGATCGTCGACACACCGCAAGATGCAGGGCTGGAGCCCGAGCCGCCCGCTGCAGGCGCAGCGTTGAGCCAGCCCGCCATGTTGACGTTGCGCCAGTCGATGACCACCCGTCAGTTCTGGCTGATCCTGACATGTTTCGTCGGCATCGCCGGCTCGACCAACGCGATCGCCATTCACCTTGCGCCGATGCTGCTCGATCTTGGCGCATCGTCGGCGGCTGCGGCGGCTGCGGTCTCGGCATTCGGCGCGGCCATGCTGGCGGGTCGGCTTGTCATGGGCTGGCTGGTCGACCGCTTCTTCGCCCCTTTCGCCTGTGCATTCGTGTTCGGGGTCTCGACGATCGCGATCGTGGCACTCGCCATGGGCTTGCCGATGGGCTGGGTCATCGTGGCAGCGATCTGCGTCGGCTTTTCCGCAGGCGCCGAAGGAGATGTGCTCGGCTTTCTCATCGGCCGCTATTTCGGGATAACCCATTATGCCAGAATCTACGCCGTCATATTCATGGCATATCTGCTCAGCGTAAGCGCCTTACCCTATCTGCTGGCACATATCTTCGAAACGGTGGGAAGCTACCGGCCCGGACTTTGGTTGTGCGCAACCCTCAATCTGATGAGTGTCGCCTGCCTGTCCATCATGGGACCCTATGGCTCGACCGCCGGAGCCGGCAAACGAGCCTAATTTTTTAGCTCCAAAATTATTGACAATATTATCCTCTAACATAAACTCAGCGACCGCAGGGGGCATTGCGCGACAGAACAGCACCACGCGCTCATCCACGGGGAGATTAAAATGGTTTCACGGTCGCATCTTTTTAGCGGCGCCTTGTCCATCAGTGTCGGCGCGAGCCTCCTGATAAGCACGCAGGCCCATGCTCAGGAAACCGATAACAGCCTGATGTCGGATATCGTCGTGACGGCCCGTAAGCGTGATGAGACCGCCCAATCCGTTCCGGTAGCGATCAGCGCCTTCAACGGCGCGCAGCTCCAGGCGCTCGGCGTCACGGAGAGCAAGGACCTGGGCAAGTTCACGCCGGGTCTCCAGTGGAAGTCGGATTCGCCCTTTGCCGGCAACGTCATTTTCGTGCGCGGCGTCGGCAACAACACGACGCTGTTTACCGGCTCGCCCGCTGTCGCCGTCTATCTCGACGAATCTTATCTGAACTCGCAGGCCTTCCATGGTTTCTCGACCTTCGATGTAGATCGCGTCGAAGTGCTGAAGGGCCCTCAAGGCACGCTCTACGGCCGCAACACGACGGGCGGCGCTATCAAATATATCACCAAGCAGCCGGATCTGACCAAGGATCTGACCGGTGAGGTAAACGTCAATCTCGGCAATTTCGGCCTGCGCAAGGTCGATGGCGGCATCGGGGCGGCACTGTCGGACAAGGTTGCTGTCCGCATTGGCTTCGTCTCGCACGATCGCGGCGGCATCTATGACGATTATGCCCGCGACACCAAGACGACCGACGTCAACGTCAAGGCTATCCGCGTGCAGCTCCTGATGAAACCGACGGAGGAATTTTCCATCCTGCTCGGCGGTACCTATGCTCGCGCCCGCAGCGATGATGTCCGTTTCAAGCGCGTCGACACGGTGGATCCCGCCACGATCAGCTTTGGTCCCGGCGGCCCGGGCTTCTCCGGCCGCTGCGCCAATCCGGGCGTCGGTACCGCACCGGGCTGCACCAGCATCCTGCAACTTCTGGGCGTACCGGACGACCTCAACCGCGATGCCTTCCAGGTCCAGTCGAACCTTTCAAAGCGGGAATCGCTCGAGCGGGTGAACAGCTGGGGCACCTGGCTGACGATGAACTATGATTTCGGGGCTGCCACGCTGACCTCAGCGACGTCCTATTATCATCTCAACCATCAGGGGCCACAGGACGTTGACGCTACCGCCTTCAACATCGCAGCGATCTTCGACGAGGGGCGGCCGCGTCAGTTCAGTCAGGAAGTGCGACTGACCTCAGACGGTTCGGGTGACTTCCGCTGGGTGCTCGGCGGCTATTATTTCCATGAGAGCATCACCCAGCTGAAGCCGGTCAACCTGGCCGCCATCGGCATCGGTTTCGGCAGCGCCGGCAAGCAGAAGACGGCGGCGATCGCGGCGTTTGCCGAGGGCTCATACCGCCTCGACGATGCGCTCGACCTGACCGTCGGCCTGCGCTGGAGCCGCGACAAGCGCGATGTCGATTTCACCTATTTCACCTTCGCCAGCGATGGCCGCGAGAATTATCGCTATCGCGATGTCGTCGCACAGGGCTTCGGGCCGGGCACCTTCACGCTCAATGATCAGAGCAAGGCGTGGAGCAACCTCAGCGGCCGCGTGACGCTGAGCTATAAGATCGACGAGCAGGTGATGGTCTATGCCAGCGCCAATCGCGGCTACAAGGGTGGCGAGTTCAACTTCGGATCGGACACGCCGGCAACGGCCGGCTTCGTCGATCCGGAAACCGTCGACGCCTTCGAACTGGGCATCAAATCGCAATGGTTCGACCGCAGGCTGCGCTTCAACGCCGCGGCCTTCTACTATCGGTATAAGGATAAGCAGGAGACGCTGTTCGACACCGGTACCGCGACCCTGTCCAATGCCGATGCGCGCGTGAAGGGCATCGAGGTCGAATTGACCGCGGTGCCGGTACAGGGGCTGACACTGAACGCCGGCCTATCGCTGCTCGACGCCAAATATACCGATTTTCCCGCATGTCAGCCGAACGGGGCTGCCTGCGACGGCAACCGGCTCTCGGACTCGCCGAAATCGACGCTCAACCTCCTCGCCAAATATGATTTCGATCTGGGTGGCCGGACGGCGAGCATCCAGGGGAGTGGCAACTGGACAGCGCAGCGATATTTCGATTTCCGCAATGTGAATTACATCTCCGATGACGGATATTGGCTCTTCGATGCCCGGGCATCCTATGAGCTCATGGACAATCTGACCGCGGCGCTGTGGGTCCAGAACATCGCCAACACGCGCTATTATACCAATGGTTTCGACGTCTCGGCATTCGGCTATTCGCTGCTGCTGCCCGGTACGCCACGCTCCTATGGCGGTTCGATCAGCTATCGCTTCTGAACGGCACAGACTCGGGATGCGGCTACAATATACGCCGCATCCCGTGTTGCCGCGTTCAGGACGGGCGATATCGCAAGGAATCGCCAATGCAGCCTGGCAATAGCCACATAGGTGCAAAGCAATGGTCCATGCTATGCGATCGAGAATGCGAAGACCCGCCCATATCATGATCCACCCCGTCATCCCGGAAGGCGCCATCGGATGAAGAGGCGCCTCGTCATTGGTATTACCGGCGCGTCCGGAGCCGCCTTCGGCATCTCCGCGCTGCGTGCGCTGGCATCGACCGATATCGAAACGCATCTGGTCGTCTCCAAGGCGGCAGCGCGGACGATCGCCGAGGAAACGGACATGTCTCTCGACGACGTCCGGGCGATGGCCGACGTGGCGCACAACAACCTCGATATCGGCTCATCGATCGCGAGCGGCTCCTTCAGAACTTTGGGGATGCTGGTGGCGCCATGTTCGGTGAAGTCCGCATCGGAGATCGCCTGGGGAATCACCAGTTCATTGTTGAGCCGCGCGGCCGATGTGACGCTGAAGGAGCGACGCCGGCTGGTGCTGATGTTTCGCGAAACCCCCCTGCACAGCGGCCACTTGCGCACGCTGACCCAACTCGACAGCGCGGGCGCGATCGTGATGCCACCGGTGCCGGCTCTCTATTCGAAGCCTCGGTCGGTCCAGGAACTGATCGACCATAGCGTCGGCCGTGCGCTCGATCTGCTCGGCATCGACGTCGGCCTGGTGCGCCGTTGGAAGGACGATGACGACGACTGACGGATTGCCTCTGGTCGACATGTCGACCGAAGACGCCTGGGTGGGAAGCGTGTGGAACGGTACGGTACAACTGTATTCCAGTCCTGCCATCCGCGACCTGTGCCTTGCCCTTCAGGACGTGGAAGGCGTTTGCATCCCGACTCTGTTCTGCGTGTGTTTTGCGGCGGTCGCCGGACTCCTTCCCCCCTGCGAAAGGATCAGACCGCTGATCGAGGGATACGATCCCGCCCGGGTCGAGATCGCAACGATACGGGCGCAGCGCCGCGCCGCACGTCCGCTGGATGGGCATATCTCGGGGAATCAGGTTTACGAGGAACTGAAGAAGCACGAACTCATCGCCGAACGCGCCTTGATGGCCGCTTTATCAGCCCAGCTCTACCGCGAAGCCCGACCCGACCTGGGCACCCATGTGGCGGATGACCGTGCGGTTCATATTCTTTTGGGCGATGGGCCGAAGCCCGATGCACCGGCGCTGTTCCAATTGCTCCTCGCGATCCGCCCGCTCGTACGGCGCGCTGCTTGATGCTGACGATCTCGGCCGCGTCGAAGCGCGTGGGGCGTCGTCCCCATCGAGCTGTCCAGCCAAAAAACAAGGGGCACAGTTCGCGGTGAACATCGTGCATGCATTGGCGCGATCGCCGGTTGAGACGTGCCGGCGAAATATCGGCGCTTACCGTCGCCTCACATGAAAACCCCGGCTACATTGTCCATGATACGGGCGAGGTTCCCGAAGGATATGACCACGATATTGCAGACGTTCGTCAATGGAGCCTCGTCTATGATCGTAGCGATGCGCCTTCAGGCGCGAGAGACTGACCTTACGCATAGCTTTTGCCCGCGCGACTGAGCGGAGAGGGGCATGGATAGACGTCAGCGAAAATTGTTGCGGACTTTCCGGACCACATAAATCCTTGCAAACTTGAACAGACCGGGCGGGCCAACAGGCCCACCCGGTCTGTTCTTCAGATCTTCATGGCCTGGACCTGCTTGGCCGCACGTTCGCCCTCCAGGGCTGCGGTCTCCCACATCTGCGCGCCTGACAGTTCCGAATGACCGAAGACGATGCGATGATAGGGCTCTCGCAACACGTCCTTGGCAGCCTTCTTGCCGTCGCGTCCAAAATGGAAACCAGGACGTCCGACAAAATAGGCATGGCCTTGGCGGTTGGTGATAATTCCCGCGATGTCGCGCTTGTCGTTGAAACCATAGGGCCCGAACATCTTGTTGAACTGTTCGCGTACCTGCGCCTCGATATCGGCATAGGACATTGAGAACATCATCATCCGCGCCTGTGTACACTGATCGGGCCATTCCAGGCCGGGGATCAGGAATGGAATATACTGGGTCAGTACCACTGGCTTGCTGGGATCGAGCGGCTGAGGATCATGTCCGTCGACCACAAGATTGCGGCGCAGACTCGTCCACCAGCCGAGCCCTTCGAACCAGCGGATGCCAGCGACCCCGAGCTTGTCGAGAAACTTCCAGTTTCGAAGCGCCACGTTGATCACCAGCATGGGTGCGTGATGGAATTCCTGCATCGCTTCGCGATATTCTTTGCTGATGTCATGGCAGATCCGGCGGTTGGCATGTTGTTGCCCGGCGCAGATTACAGCTTTGCCGCGGACGCTGACGAGTTCGCCGCCCTTTTCATATGTGACGCGCACCGTTTTCGCCTTGAGAGGCTTACCTTCGTGCACGACCGAGAACACTGTGCTCGACAGACGCATTCGAACCTTTTGATCGGGAAGATCCAGCTGATCCCAGTTCACCTTGCTTTCCATCAGCCCATATAGGCTGTCGTCGCCGCTCAGCGCTTCGGGCTTGGCCAACTTCAGAAAGCGCTTCGCCGCAACGGTGTTTCCACCGGGAAACGTCGCGAGATAGACAGAATCGGTCGGATCGGCTCCACCATGCTGGTAGCGGTAATAACCGATCACGCCCGGCATAAGATAATTATAGGCTGAAAAGGCGGAAATGATATCGCCACCTTGGCCGCAACCCATGCTCGCCATGACGGGGCTGAGAACATCCAGCACACCGTCAATGCAGTCTGCCGGCACTTCGGCGACATTCAGGAGAAACTCTTTATAGGTCATCGTGTCGAGCCACTGCGCCCAATCGTCGCGCACGGGCGGCGTGCGGTAAAGCTCCAGGTCGACCAGCGCCTTTTTCAGCTTTTCAGGCAGCGGGGCGTCGCGGAAGCCGTTGCGCCAAGGGTTCTTCACCATGCCCTTGCCCTCATAGTAGAAGGCCGTGTCTCCCATTTCCCACGAAATGTGCATCGGGCCCCACGCATCGCGTGGCACCAGGATCGGCTGAGATAGGTTCTTCGGTTCCTGGTAGACGAACTCCTCCGGATAGCCGAGTTCCTTGAGGAATGGGCTTCCGAACCCGAATTTCTCGGCTGGAGCGAAAGGAACGACGATGCCGGTCGACCCCTGCGGCGCGGTCAGATGGTACCCGTCAACCTCGAACTCATTCTGCTTGGCCTCCCCGCCGAAAATCGCATGCTGGTCGAGAATGAGGATTTTCGCCGACGGATTGTCACGGGCGTGGATGAAGGCGGAGGTCAGCCCTGAAATGCCGGCCCCGACGATGATCAGGTCGTAAAGCTCGTCAGCAACCGGAGCGTTGCGGATGCGCTTGTCCAGGTCGCTGTTGCGAATATGGCCGTGAGCGGCATTGACGACCTTGTGCGTGTTGCCGTTCTTGTCGGCATAGTCCCCAATTCCGCCCGGCCCGGTCCAATCCGGGTCCAGGTCCGTCAGCGGGCTCGGCACAGTCTGCGCCTTCGCGCTCGACGTCATGTTGGGCGCCCCCATCGTCAGCAGCGCCGCGCCCGACCCGATCAACGTGCCCCCCACGAAATCGCGCCGCGTGACGTTTGGCATATCGGCCTCTTTCCGATCCTGGGTCATTGCTTACCTCCCTGAGGCGCAGCTTGGCGCAGCGTTATGCCGATAGTGACAAAGCTCCGCGTCCGACGCAATATGATTCTCGATCCACAACGACTTTCTTCCGGTCATCTGCTGTACGTTCGGCAGCACGCGTCACTTGGTCGATCACGGTTCATGCCATTGAGACCTTCACCTGCTTGCCAGAATAGGCCCCGTGGAGCACCTTAAAGGCAGGAAAATCTATCATTCGGCTCTTTGCACCGCGCCGTTGTCAACGGAGGAGCGCCCGCTTTCCCGTGTTGCCCCCCAGTATTGACAGGGAAAGCCCATCGCTAGATACTCGATCATATTCGGAAACTGTTTTACGAAGCCTGGGCTGAGCAGGGGCATCAAAAGTGATCGGAATGACGTGTCGCTTCGCCAGCTATGTGACGATCGAGAAAACGGCTTCATGCGCTCCTTTTATCCGGGTCGCCGGTTTCACCCCGCAGATATCACCTGCGCCCGATGGCTAGGCGCAAACGTCCCTGCCGCCTCAGATATTCACCGCTGAAGAGAGAGAAATATATGTTCAAGTCCCTTACGCTACTGGCGTCCGCCCTGTTCAGTTCATCCATCATCGCAGCGCCCGCATCCGCGACCAGCCCCGCCAAGGTCATGGGCGATCTGCCCAGCGGCAGCGCCGAGAACATCGCGGATTTCCGTCGCCAGGTGGATGCTCTGTACCGGTTGAAGGAGGAAGCGTTCGTCAAGGAAGACGCCGACACGATTGTCGACCGCTTCTATGCGCGTGATGCGATCACCTTTGGCCCCGAAGGCAAAGCAGTCATAGGCCGCGATGCCTTTCGCAAGGAATATCAGGCGGTCGTCAAGGTCGGCACCGTGAAAGTCGAGCCGGTGGCCACCCATGTCGGCACGGACGCGGCGTGGGAATGGGTAAATTTCCGGGTTTTTCCTAAGGACAAGACTCAGAAGCCGTTTACCTTCATCATGTTGTTCTTGTTTGCGAAACAGGACGGGCTGTGGGTTTCCGGTGGCGACGCCTACACGGTCGGAGAGTTTCCCAAGGGTTCGTGAGATAGCTTGGCCGGGGGCAGGCAGATCCCCGATGATAGCGAATAGCATCATCTCGCGGCCCGCCTCCCGGCCTGCCATTATCCGCACCCTCATGTCGCCGGCCCAGTCCTCGGTGGGCACATGCTATATGGCGGTCGATACGGGCAAAGGCTGATGATCAGCCCCCGCCGAGCGACATCGCCACCTAGGAGCAGCGGCCGATCGACGCGTGAGGGTGGACTTCGACTGAAGATCGGGCTTAAGCGGTCGACGTGAAGATGGAACCCACGACGGTGGCGGTCGGGCGCCGATATACGCAGGCGAGAGGAAGGGCACGACGGGAAGCTTTGCTCCGCGCCGCACGCGATCTGCTGCAGGAGCGCGACATTGAAGACATAACGCTACCGATGGTGTCTGAGGCAGCGAATATCCCGTCCAGCTCGACCTATCATTTCTTTCCGGATATGCGCGAGCTGTACAAAGAACTCGCCAGGGCAACCGCCGACGAGATGCTGGCGACCGAAATCACGATCGACGCGAATGCATCCTGGCAGTCGATCATAAGCGCCTTCTTGTTGAGCTCGGCTTCTTTTTTCAACACGCATCGCGCAGCACGACAGCTGATGCTGGGGCCGCGCACGACTCCCGACATTAGACAGGCTGGCTGTCATGACGATTATCGTTTCGGCGCCCAGCTCCACGCCGTCATCGCGGAACACTTTCACCTTCCCGAACTGGAAGAGCCGGTGGCCCTGTTCTTCAGGGCTATCGTCATTGCCGATGCGTTCTTCGCATTGTCTGTCTTGGAACATGAAGTCGTGACGGCGCATATGATCCTGGAAGCCGAACGCGCGACGGTGGCCTATCTTTGCAATTACCTTCCCCCAATTTTGCAGCGGCGCGCCAGCGGTGATTTGGAAGCGGTTTAACGTAGTCTATTCCAGGCCTACTTCGGCAGAAACCTAGCCGACCACAGACAATTGCGGCCGCCCCACCGTTCCGATCCGCGCCGTCAGGCCCGGCAGCCGCTCGATCCGCGCGACCAGTTCCGCATCGAGGCGGAAGTCTCTGCCCAAGAGTATCTCGGCCCGCGATCCGTTGGGCAGCATCGCGCGCAGATACATCTCGCCGCGCCCGTCACGCTCGCCCGCCACCAGCGCGGCCAGCGCCGGGATCGCCGCGGCGTCGGCGGTCTCGACATCGACCCTGAGGCGGATCTGCTGCATCGATTCATAGCTTTGCAGGCCGCGCACCGTGACCCGCGGCGTCTCCTCGCCCGCGCGCCAGTCCAGCTCCACCCTGAGCAGCGCACAGGCGCCGGCCTTGGCGGCCGCCTCCAGCTCGCCGGCGGCCAGATCGTCGAAACAGGTCGCGATGAACTGGCCCGAACTGTCCGAGCAGGTCGCCATCATGTAGCGCTTGCCCTTGGCCGAGGTGCGATAACGGGCTTCCTCGACCAGCGCCGACATCACCGAATTGACCCGCC
>CAZJXG010000016.1:0-34758 GCA_964549965.1 uncultured Sphingomonas sp.
TGACGGGGTCGCGTCCGCGGGCCCGGCGACCCCGGCTGGCGCCCGGACTGCGAAGAGGTGATGATCGGTGCCCCGAAGGGTGTCGCCGCGCCGCAAGCTCCCGTCTCGGCCCGCCGCGATTCCAGCCCCGCCGTCGCCTCGTCGGTCAGTTCCAGCCCCTTGCTGGTCCGGCGGAACAACACGACGCCGAGCAGATCTTCCAGCGCGCGGATCTGCTGGCCGACCGCCGCCGGCGTCACCGCCAGCTCGTCCGCCGCGCGGGTGAACGACAGGTGCCGCGCCGCCGCGTCCAGCACGCGCAGACCGTTGAGCGGAAGATGAGTGCGCTTCATTGGCTCCACTCATATGGAGATGCGGTACCGGCCCGCGCCCCCGCCCAACCGCCCGATCCAGCGTAATATATCGGGCGGTTGGGCGGGGGCGCGGGCCGGCACCGCCGTTTCGGCTTTGCTGAAACGAACATCACAGCGCCACCGCCGGGCCGATCAGCGGAAAGCGCGGGATCGCCGCCTCGAAGGTCGATCCGTCCTCGGCGACCATATGATAGCTGCCCTCCATCGATCCGGTCGCGGTCTGCAGCGGGCAGCCCGAGACATAGTCATAGGATTTGCCCGGCTCGACCACCGGCTGTTCGCCAACCACGCCCTCGCCGCGCACGTCGTGCTTCACGCCGCGCCCGTCGGTGATCAGCCAGTGGCGGGTGAGCAGCTGCACCGCCTGATGCCCCTCATTTTCGATGCGGATATGATAGGACCAGAACCAGCGGCCGCGACCCGGCTCCGACTGTTCGGGCATGAACGACACCGCGACCCGCACCACGACGCCGCGCGTCTGGGCGACATGCGGGAAGAGTGCCTTCATGATCACAATCCGACGGCCTTCAGCGCGCGATCGAAATCGTCGATCAGGTCGAGCGGGTCTTCCAGGCCAATGCTCAGCCGCAACATGCCCTCCTCGATTCCCATGTCCGCGCGCACCTCGGCCGTCAGCCCGGCATGGGTGGTGGAGGCCGGATGCGTCATCAGCGACCGGGAATCGCCCAGATTGTTCGAAATGTCGACCAGCTGCAGCGCATCGAGCAGGCCATGCGCCTGTTCGCGCCCGCCATCGAGATAGAGCGCGACCACGGTGCCGCCGCCGCCCGGCATCTGCTTCGTCGCCAGCTCATATTGCGGATGGCTGGGCAGCGACGGGTAGATCGCGCGCGGCACCCGCCCTTCGAGGAAGCGGGCGACCTGCAGCGCATTTTCGCTCTGCCGCTTCACGCGCAGGTCCAGGGTCTCCAGCCCCTTCAGCACCACCCAGGCGTTGAACGCCGACAGGGTCGGCCCGGTATTGCGGGTGAAGGACAGCAGGGTGTTGTTGATGAAGGCATCGGTACCACACACCGCGCCGGCCAGCACGCGGCCCTGCCCGTCCATCATCTTGGTCGCCGAATAGGCGACGATATCCGCGCCATAGTCCATCGGCCGCTGCAGCGCCGGGGTGGCGAAGGCATTGTCGACCAGGGTGAGCAGCCCCGCTTCCTTCGCGATGCCGCACACCGCCGCGAGATCGACGATGTCGAGCGTGGGATTGGCCGGGGTCTCGAAGAAGAACAGCTTCGTGTTTGGCCGGATCGCCTTCTTCCACGCATCATTGTCGCGGCCGTCGACGACGGTCGATTCGATCCCGAAACGGGGCAGCAGGGTATCGACCAGCCAGCGGCACGATCCGAACGCCGCCTTCGCCGCGACGATATGATCGCCCATCGACAGCTGGCACAGCAGCGCCGCGGTCATCGCCGCCATGCCGGTGGCCATGCAGCGGGTCGCCTCCGCCCCCTCCATCAGCGAGATGCGCTCCTCCAGCATCTCGACGGTAGGGTTCTGCAGGCGCGAATAGGTCATCCCCTTCTGCTCGCCGGCGAAGCGCGCGGCGGCATCGCCCGCGCAATCATAGGCATAGCCCGATGTGAGGAAGATCGCCTCGCTCGTCTCGCCATAATGCGAGCGAGCGGTGCCGCCGCGGACCGCCTGGGTGGCGGGCCGCCAGGTGGAGGTGATGCTACGATCCTGGCCGGTCAGTTTCTTCATGCGGATGCTTTGCCGTCCCCGCCGAGTCCCGTCAATGTCGCGGGGCGCCCGGCCGCGACCGGCCGGCGGCGGCGGGGTGGCGCGGCGGGCGACGGAAGGGACCGGACGGGCCGGCGGGAGGGCGCTCCAGTTGCGAACCACTCGCATTTTGCCGGGTGCATGGGGTTGTTGTTCGTTTTTTTGTTTTTTTCGGTTTCCGCGCGTGTGGGAAGATCGGCACGGCATCGCGCCGGAGGCGGCAGGACGACATGATCGGGCAGGTTCGCGCACGACGTCAACGGGGCCGTCGCGATCGGCAATGCGGGTCGGGGGAGGAAGAGGGCGGTCATCATCTCGGTGTGTCTACGGGCAGCTTAGCACAGGGCCGATTGAAAAGATAGAACAAAAAGAGAACATACTGTCGGGACCTTAAGGTTTTCGGATCGCCGCGGCCGCGATATATTCGACCTGATGGTTTGGCCGATTCACTCGCGTGTCCGCATCCCGAAAATGCCGGGGCGACGCGATCTTCGCTCTGCAACGATGCGCGCCGAGATCAAGAGCAGAAAAGTGCATTTAGTAAACTGGTACCGTAATTCGAAGTTTGGATCACACAAGCCTCCTCAAAAATGGGAATCGCAGTTAGCAAAACGAGGTTGGTCGCGCTCGAAAATCGATGAAGCGGTTGAATCGGGTAGGCAGGTTTCAGCCGAAAATAAAGTCAACCCTGGAAATTCCGCAACTCGTTACATACATCCGGATACAGGACAGTCCGTTGTTATAGATGACGTCACTGGAGAGCTAATTCATGTCGGAGGACCGGGATATGGATACTGAAGAGATATATGTCCGCCTTTTAAATGAAGGAACGGAGGTGTTTCGACCTGTCTTGGCAAAGAAACTCGCTGGTGGCCGATATAAAATCATCAAAAAAGATTACTACGACCCAGAAGACGAAGAATGGGAGTTCCCGCCCGGCTCGATCGTAGGACTTGTAACCGAAAACCGAGATGGTAAAATTTTGAATATTGCTGCACAATTATGATAGAATTACGGAATTACGGTACCGAATTGAATTACAATTAGATTACGTAGATTTAGATTACGGTACCAGTTTACTAAATACGCTATTTCGATATGGTCGCACAATGGCTCGCCTCCCTCGGCTGGTGCTTCCCGGCCATCCCTATCATGTGACGCAGCGCGGCAATCGCCGGCAGCAGACCGTTTTCGGTGACGAGGATTACGCGCTGTACCGCGATCTCCTGGCGGAAGCGGCGGAGAGGGCGGAGGCGGAGATATGGTGTTATTGCCTCATGCCCAACCATGT
Source organism: uncultured Sphingomonas sp. (assembly GCA_964549965.1). Classification (GTDB taxonomy): domain Bacteria; phylum Pseudomonadota; class Alphaproteobacteria; order Sphingomonadales; family Sphingomonadaceae; genus Rhizorhabdus. The sequence goes on from CAZJXG010000016.1 coordinate 3,385, forward strand.
GCATGTGATCCTGGTGCCTTCCGACGAAGACGGGCTGCGGCGAACCTTCGCCGACGCTCACCGCCGCTACACGGGCTTCATCAATGCGCAGCACCGCCGGACCGACCATCTGTGGCAGGGACGGTTCGGGGCGGTGGTGATGGACGAGGCGCATCTTGCCCATGCGATGCGCTATGTCTCGCTCAATCCCGTCCGCGCGAACCTCGTCGACCGCGCGGAGGCGTGGCGCTGGTCGAGCGCCCGGGCGCATATGGCGGGAGAGGACGATGAACTGGTCCGGGTGGCGGCGGCGCTTGATCGCTACGGCGACTTCGCCGACTTTCTCGGAGCGCCGGGCGATCATGGCGATGCCTGGCGCGCGCTGCGGCGCGCGGAGACGACCGGGCGCCCGCTCGGCACGCCCGACTGGATCGCTGCGCTCGAAGCAAAAACAGGGCGCATTCTCGCACCACAGAAGCGTGGGCCAAAGCCAGGAATTAGTGTATTTAGTAAAGTGGTACCGTAATTCTAGTAAACTGGCACCGTAATTCCCAAATTTTTCGGCCAATCTCTGCCCAGGTTTGTAGACATTTTGGAGTCCTTATGCCGAAGAAACCGGAAGTTGGTTTGAGATTCACAACTTCAACGGAACATGAATCTATTGTTAGACAACTTTACGTGGATGCTGGTTTTGATAATTTCTCTCTCGATTCCGATGAAGATGGTTTGATTACGTTCATTTTTCCAAAAATGGACTCGGCGAGAATGTTTGCACTGGTGAGCGCAATTCCTAGCCATTACAGTGCATTGCAAGGATTTGTTATAAATCCTGGAGATGACTATATTGAAAAATGACATTGCTGATTTCTATTCCATCAGGAACTCTGTGCTGTTCCGCTCCGTAAACGCGGTCAATTACGGTACCGGTTTCAATTACGGTACCGAATTACGGAATTACGGAACCAGTTTACTCAATTTATAACTAGAAAAATTCCTTCAGGCCTGCTTAGATCCTATGTAAGGCAGGGGGTGTCAGCGGCCCTAAATGCAGCTCTTCTGGATAAAAAATCATGTCGATAAAATTCAGATTTGTTCTTGCAGTGATATTTTTCGTGATTTTTGCCATTTGCTGCCTGATTGCTTTGTTTTTTCACAGAGATATCACGTCTGAGGTCGGCGTAAATATCTTGGTTTGGTCGTCAGGATTGTCAGCTATACTGTTTCCAGTATTTCTAGTCTCGGCGATTCGAAAATATCTGGAAAATAGAAATACCGATCTCCCTGAAAGGGTAATAAATTTTTTCCGGAAATTCGATTAACTAATTTCAAATCTCGGTGCCAGTTTGCTGGATTACGGTGATGGTGTGGACGGCGCTCTGTTGAGACTTTGATTCGGCGATGCCGAGCCTCCACGGTGTGATTGTCAAAGATCCACCAAGGGAGCACCATCCACACGAGCAAGCCAACAGCCGATCTTCGGGCGTCGCGACGGTCAGCATCGATCTGGCCAAGCATGTTTTCCAGGTCCACGCGGTAGATGCGAGCGGCAAGGCCATCGTCGCCAAGGCTTTGCGGCGATGCGATCCCCGCCCCCTTGCCAAGCCCGCCCCCGGATCGGATAGGAACGGCCCCCACAGACAGGAGACTCGACCATGGCCACCCCGATCCAGCAGGTTCCGCTCAAGACGATCACCGGCCAGGATGCCACGCTCGGCGATTATGCGGGCAAGGTGCTGCTGGCCGTCAACGTTGCGTCGAAATGCGGCCTGACCCCGCAATATACCGCGCTGGAGGCGGTGCATAAGAGCTACAAGGACAAGGGCTTCGCCGTGCTGGGCTTCCCGGCCAATAATTTCGGCGCGCAGGAGCCGGGCACCGAGGATGAGATCCAGGCTTTCTGCACGACCAATTATGGCGTCGACTTCCCGATGTTCGCGAAAATCTCGGTCAAGGGCGAGGACCAGCATCCGCTGTACCAGACGCTGACCGCCGAGCAGCCGACCAAGACCTACAAGGACGATAGCTTCAAGAAGAAGCTGGCCGGCTATGGCATCGACACCGGCCGCGAAGATGAAGTGACGTGGAATTTCGAGAAATTCCTGATCGCCAAGGACGGCACCGTCGCCGCCCGCTTCGCGCCCGACATCGCGCCCGACGACGCGATCATCACCCAGGCGATCGAAGCCGAACTGGCGAAGTGATGCCGGCGCCCCTGCCCCCATGCCGGGGGCGGGGGAATATGGTTGCCCCCCGCCGCGAAACATGACCATGGACCGCGCACAGCATATGCGACCGATACTGATGGACCGACGCTGCGGCCCATCCGACCTGACTGGACTTCATCATGGGCTCGCTTCGCACCGCCAACACGAAGCATAATCGCGCCGTCACCCTTGCGGTGAAGGCCGACAAGGCCGCAAAGGCCGCGCCTGCCAAGACGACAAAGGCCAAGAAGGCCGCCTGACACCGGGCGGCCCGGCAACGGAGCTGGGGATGGGGAAAGCCGCGATCGCCGGACTGCTGTCGCTGCTGGCGATGACGGGGTGCCGCGATCCCATCGCCGAACAGGCGAAGGCGCCCGCGCTCAGGCCGTCCGCCGTTTTCGAGGGCCTCCCCCTCTCCGGCAACCTCGCCACCGCGCTGGCCGCCGGCTTCGGCGATTGCCTGGCCGACAATATCGTCCTGCGCTGCACGAAGCGGCAGGTGCGGGTGATGGGCGTCGGCCCGGTGCTGGCCGCGGTGGACATCGGCCTGAAGAGCCGCCGGTTCGACCATGTCACGCTGTGGCACCGGACCGACCAGAGCCTGTTGCTGGAACTGCGCCCGCTGCTCGGCACATCGGGCTGGCGGAGCTGCCTGACCGCCGACGAGGAGCGCTTCTGGCGCCCGCCGAGCCCGATCCGCATCGCGATCGACACCAATTACTGGGCGAACCGCCGCGCCGTGCTGAGCGCGCCGCCGCCGATCCGGCAGCCTTACTGCCCCTGATCCCCAGCGCGATCATGCGCGCGCCGATGCCACGAGGCCCGCGCTGATCGGGGGTCTTTAAAAGCGGTCGCCCTTGCGTCAGTCTCCCCCGGACGGATTCGGGATGGGGCGACGACCGATGATGGCGCGGCTGATCGCATGGCTCTGCTTCGGCGCGGGTATCGCGCTGCCCGCGCTTGCGCCCGGCGGGCCGGCCCCGACGCTGGACGCGCCCGCCCGTGCCGCCATGGCCGATCCGCCGTCCGGCGGGGCCGCGCCGCGGCGGGATGCGCGCCCCGGCATCAGCGATCTCGACCGGCGGCGCCTCGCCACCGCGGTGGAGGGGCTGGCGCCGCAGCGGCCGGGCATCATCGATGCCTATGTGGTGGTCGCCGCGCTCGACAGCGATCCGGTGTTCGGGCGCGAGGCGCGGGAGGCGGCACGGGTGCTGGCGCGCCGCTATGACGCCGCCGGGCGGACGCTGCTGCTCGCGGGCTATGACGGGCGCAGCATCGATCCGCTGCCGCGCGGCAGCCTGGAAACGCTCGAAACCGCGCTGAACCATGTCGCCCGGCTGATCGACTCCGAAGAGGATGCGCTGATCCTCTACGTCACCGCGCATGGCACCCCGGCGGGGCTCGCCTGGCGCGACCAGGGTGCGTTCATCGCCACCCTGCCGCCGACCTGGCTCGATTATGTGCTGCGCCACGGGCGGCTGCGCAACCGGCTGGTGATCATCAGCGCCTGTTTCTCGGGCGTGTTCCTGCCGGCGCTCGCCTCGCCCGAAGGCGCGGTGATCACGGCGGCGGCGGCGGACCGCACCTCCTTCGGCTGCGCCTCGGACAATGACTGGACCTTCTTCGGCGATGCCCTGCTGAACCACGCGCTGCGCAAGAGCCAGCCGCTGGCCGCCGCCTTCGGCGAGGCGAAGGGCCTGGTGGGCACATGGGAAGCGCGCGGCAAGCTGATCCCCTCCAACCCGCAGATCGCGGTCGGCGCGCAGGCGGCGGCGTGGCTGCGCCCGATCGAGGCGCGAATGCCGAAGGCGGCTAGCGCGCCGGTCGGGCGGCCGGCGATCGAGGCGATGGATCAGGCGGTGGCGGCGGGGCGTTAGGATCAACGACCTCGTCTGCCAGTCTCTCCGTCCGGGAACCACCGTCCTCCAGCGTAGTTCAGCCGCCACAAGCACCGCCGATGCACACGGTGCGGCTGAGGAGACGGACCATGCCTATCCTGCTGTGGCTGCTGGGAATCCCCATCCCGATCATCATCCTGCTTCTTCTGTTCTGGCACTAGGAGGCAGCGATGGCGACCATCGTCACCAGCGTTCCCCTCGAGGGGAACGCAATATCCGAATCCGCCCGGTCCGCGGTGTCCTGGCCCGCGATCTTCGCCGGCGCGGTCGTCGCGATCGCGGCGACGATGATCCTGGTCGCGCTCGGCTCCGGCCTCGGCTTCGCGGCGGCATCGCCCTGGCCCGGCGTCGGCCCCAGCCTGGCCAGCTTCGCGATCGGCGCCGGCATCTGGCTGATCGTGACCCAGTGGGTCTCGGCGGGTCTCGGCGGCTATATCACCGGGCGGCTGCGCACGCGCTGGACCGGCATCCATACCGATGAAGTGCTGTTTCGCGACACCGCCCATGGCCTGCTGGCCTGGGCCGTCTCGACAGTGATCGTCGCGGGCGTGGCGCTGGCCGCGACCGCATCGACCTTGAACGCCGCGACCGACACGGCCAGCACCGTCGGCTATGCCACCGACACCATGCTCCGGTCGGACCGGCCCGGCGATCCGGCCGCGGCCGAGGCGGCGCGTGCCGAAATCGGGCGTCTGCTCGCGCGGCCCGACGGCCTCGCCGCTGCCGACCGCGGCTATCTGGCGGGTGTCGTCGCCCGGCAGGCCGGGGTCTCGCCGGCCGAGGCGCAACGGCGGGTCGACGCGGCCACCACCGCGCTGCGCGAGGCGGCGGACAAGGCCCGCAAGGTCTCGTCCACGATCGGCTTCTTCGCCGCGCTGTCGCTGCTGATCGGCGCCTTCATCGCCGCGGTCGCCGCCGCCTATGGCGGGCGCCTGCGCGACGAGGACGAACACCGGGTCCGCTAGAACCGGGTTCGGCATCGTGATCCAAAGGCCCGTTCCGGTTCCGACCGGGGCGGGCCTTTGCCTGTGCGGGCCGAGGCGGACGTGATCCCGTTTTTCTTGCCTATCAGGGGGAAAGAAGCGGGATCCCGGATCAAGTCCGGGATGACGGGTAGGGAGGACGAGGCGCGCCATACGGTCTCATCGCCGCAGGCCTCCGCTTGCCAGCTGTATTACTCGACTATATGACTCGGCCATTCCATCCAGAGGATGTCCGATGAAGAAGCTGCTTGCCGCCGTCGCCCTGGCGGCCCTCTCCATATCCCTGTCCACGCCCCTTTCCGCCGCCGCGCCCGCCACCGCCCCGGATGCCGGGCCGATCCCACTGGGCATCCTGTCCGACGCCGCGACGCCGACCGCCTATCGGATCGACCTGACCGTCCTGCCCGACAATCCGCGCTTCACCGGCCATGCCGAGATCGACGCGACGGTGAAGACGGCGACCCGGTCGCTCTACCTCCACGGCCGCGACCTGAAGGTGACGAGCGTCGTCGCGAAAGCGGGCGGGCGGACGATCCGGGCGAGCTATGCCCAGGTCGAGGAGTCGGGCGTCGCCCGGCTCGACTTCGCGAGCGCGCTGCCCGCCGGCAAGGTGACGCTGCTGTTCGACTATGACGCCCCCTTCGGCGACAACGCCGCGACCGGGCTCTACCGGGTCAAGGTGGCGGACCAATATTATGCCTGGACCCAGTTCCAGTCGATCGACGCCCGCGCCGCCTTTCCCGGCTTCGACCAGCCCGGCTACAAGACGCCGTTCACCGTTTCGCTGACCACCAAGCCCGGCCATGTCGCGCTGAGCAACGCGCCCGAGGTGAAGGCGACGAAGGTCGGCAATCTCGTCCGCCATGATTTCGAGGCGACGAAGCCGCTGCCGACCTATCTGGTCGCCTTCGTCGTCGGCCCGTTCGCGACCGCCGCCGACAGCATCGCGCCGACCCCGGAGCGCGCGACGCCGCTGCCCAGCCGTATCCTCGGCACCCAGCCCTATAAGGACAAGCTGGATTTCGCGCTGGAGAATACGGCCCCGATCATCACCCTGCTGGAGCGATATTTCGGCACCGCCTTCCCCTTCCCCAAGCTCGACCAGATCGGCTCGCCGGTGATGCCGGGGGCGATGGAGAATGCCGGGGCGGACATCTATGGCGACACCATCCTGCTGCTCGACAAGGGCGCGTCGACCGACCAGAAGAAAAGCTTCGGCATGATCGTCGCGCATGAGCTGTCGCACCAGTGGTTCGGCGATCTCGTCACCCCCGCCTGGTGGGACGACATCTGGCTGAACGAGAGCTTCGCCAACTGGATGGGCTATCGCATCGGCGACGAATGGCGCCCCGATCTGAAGATCTGGGCCGGCGCGCTGGACGAGGGCTTCGCGGCGATGAACATCGATGCGCTGAAGGCCGGGCGCCCGATCCACCAGCCGATCAGGACCAATGGCGAGATCGACAGCGCCTTCGACCAAGTGACCTATGGCAAGGGCGGCCATGTCGTCTCGATGATCGCCGCCTATCTGGGCGACGAACGCTTCCGCGACGGCGTGCGCCTCCACCTGAAGCGCTATGCCTATGGCAGCGCCACGACCGACCAGTTCTTCGGATCGCTGGCCGAGGCGGCGCATGACCCGCGCGTGCTGGAATCGCTCAAGAGCTTCGTCGACCAGCAGGGCGTGCCGGTGGTGCGGGTCGAGCGGACCGCGGGTGGCCTGTCGGTCAGCCAGAAACGCTATGCGCTGCTCGGCACCGAATTGCCGCAGCAGCAATGGATCATCCCGCTCTGCCTGCGGATCGGCGATACCCGCGATTGCTCGCTGCTCGACAAGCCTTCGGCGACGATCGCGCTGAAGGGCGCGGGCGCGATCATCCCCAATGCCGGCGGCACCGGCTATTATCGCTTCTCGCTGCCGGAGACGGAGTGGAAGGCGCTGATCGCGACCAGCGCCAGCCTGCCCTCGGGCGAGGCATCGGCGCTCACCGACAGCCTGTGGGCCGGCTATCGCGCCGGCGAGGTGGCGCCATCGCTGCTGCTGGACGCGGCGCGGGCGATGGCGGGCAACGACTATTCGGTCGCGGCGGTCGAGGGCGGCTCGCGCCTTATCGGCCTGCGCCTGCGCGGACAGATCGCCGGCAGCGCACTGCCCGGCTATCGCGCCTTCATGGCCGCGACCTATGGGCCGAAGCTGACCGCGATCGGCTTCGATCCGCGTGCCGGCCTCTATGAGCAGGACAATGCCGACCGGCAGAAGCTGCGCGCCGATCTCGTCAGCCTCGTCGCGGGCGAAGCGGAGGACAAGCCGCTGCGCGCCCAGCTCGCCAAAGCGGCGACCGCCTGGCTCGGCGGCGACAAGGCGGCGCTCGACCAGGCCTTTTTCGGGGCCGGGCTCGCCGCCTATCTCGCCGAGGGCGGCGATGCCGCGCTCGCCAGCCTGTTCGAGCGGGCGATGGCGACCGACGACACGCTGTTCCGCGACAGCGCGATCGGCGCGATGGGCGCGATCGACCGCGCAGCCGGGGGACGCTGGCTGCTCGACCATCTGAACGACAAGGGCGTGCGGGCGAGCGACCGGGTCAACCTGCTCGTCTCGCTGGCGCAGCAGCCGGAGACGCGCGACATGGCCTATGACTGGACGGTGGCGAATTACGAGGCACTCTCCGCCGGCAACGGCATTTTCTCGGTCAGCCGGCTGCCGGGACTGCCGGGCCGCTACTGCTCGGTCGAGAAGGCCGCCGCGGTGGAGGCGGCGCTGCGCCCGCTGATCGTGAAGCAGCAGCGCGGCGCGCTGACGCTGGACCGGACGGTGGAGCAGATCCACAGCTGCGGCGTGCTGCAGGCGAAGCGCGGCGCCGAGATCCACGCGATGTTCGGGGGGAAGGGAGGATAGCGCCTGGCGCCCGTTAAGCGTGGCGGGGAAGGCGGCGGTCAGGCCCGGCCGAGCGCCTCGATCGTCAGGCTGCGCACCGTCGGCCAGGCGGCAGCGCTGTCCTGCAGGGACAGCCACGCCGTGCTGAGCATCGGAAAGCCCAGGGTGCCGGCGAGACCGCCGACGCGGTGGCCGATCGGCGCAGGATCGGCGCCATCGTCGATTGCCGCCACGGCCTCGCGCAGATGATCGTGGAGCCGCGCGACCATCGCCGCCGCGGCCTCCGCTCCCAGCAGCCTGGACAGCGGGCTCTCGCCCTCGTCGGGCAGCGCGCCGCTCAGATCGGTGCCCAGCCACCGCCCGGCCAGCGCCAGCAGACCGGCGGCCCGGAAGGGCTTGTGAAACCAGCCATCGAAGCCGCGATCGCGGAAATAGCGATCGCCATCGGCCGGCTGCATCGTCGTGAAGGCGATGACCGGGCATTCGGCGACCCAGGGCACCCGCCGGAGCGACGCCACCCGCTCACGCCCGTAATCGGCTCCCAGGTGGACCTCGAGCAGGATCATCGCAGCGGGCTCGCCCCGCACGGCGGCGAGCGCAGCATCGGCATCGGCCGCCCGCCTTACCGTGACGCCACGGGGTTCGAGCAGCGCGGCGACGATGGCGTGGTAGGCCGTCTCATCGTCGATAAGGAGAATCCCGTATCTTTCCATCGTTTTCCCCGAAGGCGGAACAGGCTATTAACCAAGGATCGACCGTCCTTCCATCGGCCTTTGGGCGGGCTGAGGGAAGAAGGCGGCGGCGGGTAAAGATGCCCGCCCTGTAAACGGGGTAGATGTTGTGTCGAATGGAAGGATATTGATCGCGGATGATCATCCGCTGATCAGGGAAGCCATCCAGTTGTCGATGCGGGCGCGCCACCCGGGCTATACGGTTGACGTCGCCGGATCGATCGATGACGCAGAGGCGCTGATCAAGCGCAACGGCCCCTATCGACTGCTGCTGCTCGACTATGAACTTCCCGATGCGAACGGCTTTGGCGGCTTCTTCAAGCTCCAGCATCTGCTCGGCCGCACCCCGATCGCGATCATCTCCGCCCATGACAGCGAACAGATGGTATCGACCGCGCAGGCCGTAGGCGCGACCGGCTTCCTGTCGAAGCGCCAGCCGCTCGACGTCACCATCGCCGGTATCGAGATCATTCTGCACGGCGGCCGCGTCTTCCCACCTTCGCCCGGCCCCGACACCCAGACAGACATGCTGCGAAAACGGCTCGACAGCCTGTCGGGCGCGCAGCGGCGGGTGTTGCTCGCGCTCGCCAGCGGCGATCTCAACAAACAGATCGCCGCCGATCTGGGCGTCTCCGAAGCGACGATCAAGGCGCATCTCTCCGCGATCTTCCGCAAGCTGGGCGTCACCAACCGAACCCAGGCCATCCTGCTGATGCGTCCGCTGCTACAGCCTTCATGACGGCCGTCAGGCGTTATCGCCCCCGCGTCAGGCCCAGCTGGACGCAGGTCGCGCTATTGTCCGCCCTGGCGCCGTTGCTGCTCGCGGCGATGGCGGTCTGGTTCGGCAGCGAAAACCGCTACAGCGTGGCCGCCCGGCAGGAGCTCCAGCGGTCTTTCGAATATCAGCGGGAGGTGGAGCGGCTCGGCTCGCTGATGAAAGATGCGGAGACCGGGCAGCGCGGCTATCTGATATCGGCCGACCATCGCTTCCTGCAGCCCTATGAGGAAGCGCGGGCAAGCCTGCACGAGCAGATCGTCCGCGTCGAACGGCGAACCCCGGCCAGCGGCCCCGACCGCATCGATCTGGAACAGCTCAAGCGGCTGATCGCGGCCAAGTTCGCCGAAATGCACCAGCTGATCGACATCCGCGACCAGGCCGGCGCGGAGGCTGCGGCCAGCCGGCTGAAGGAGGGTGCGGGCAAGCGGCTGATGGACGATATCCGCGTCATCATCGAGCGGATGGACACGCGCGGCGCGACCCGGCTGACCGCCGCCCAGAAGCTCGACGCGGATCGGCGTTCGCGCAACATAGACATGATCTGGTGGGCCATCGCGCTGATCGCGCTGGCTTCGGGCGTGGCCGGCATGTCGATGGGGCGCAGCGCCCGTCAGCGCCATCAGCTCGCGATAGAGAATGACGAGCAATCGGCGCGGCGGCGCGCTGTCTTCGATGCCGTCACCGACGGGCTGATCACGGTCAATCCGAGTGGCACGATCGAGAAGATCAATCCGGCGGGCGAGACCATCTTCGGCTATCGCGCCGAAGACCTGCTGCGTCGCGACATATCGACGATCATCGATATCGCCCCGGGCGATGGCCCCTTCCTGGAAAGGATAGGCCTGCGCAACGGCGAACTGCTGAAAACCGAACTGCTCGATATTACGGGACGCACCTCGACGGCGGACGAGATATCGCTGGACATCGTGCTCGGCACCATGCCGTTGCCCGACGGCATCCACATCGTCCTGGCGCTGCGCGACGCGACCGCGCGCAAGGAGATCGACCGGCTCAAGGATGATTTCATCTCCACCGTCAGCCACGAGCTGCGCACCCCGCTGACATCGGTGGTCGGCTCGCTGGCGTTGCTGCGCAGCGGCGCGGCGGGTGTGTTGCCGGCCGAGGCCCAGCGCCTGGCGGAGATCGCCGAGACCAACAGCCAGCGGCTGATCCGCCTGATCAACGACATTCTCGACATCGACCAGATCCGCAAGGGCCGGATGGCGTTCGACTATGCGGTGATCGACCTGCGCGACGTGATGACCAAGGCGGTGCAGGCGATGCAGGGCCTGGCCGACCGCCGATCGATCAGGATCGAGTCGCAGGTGCCGAGCGCTCCGGTGATGGCCTGCGCCGACGCGGACCGGCTGGTGCAGGTGGCGGGCAACCTGCTGTCGAACGCGATCAAATTCTCGCCCGAGGGATCGACGGTGCGGTTCGAGCTGATCGAGGGGCTCGACGATCATGTCATCCAGATCACCGACCAGGGCCCCGGCATCGATCCCGACTTCGCCAGTAGCATCTTCAGCCGCTTCGCGCAGAGCGCGCGTCCCAACAAGCAGATGATCGCCGGCACCGGCCTGGGCCTCGCCATCTCGCGGGAGATCGTGCGCAGCCATGGCGGCGAAATCTCGTTCGAGAACCGGCAGGAGGGCGGCGCCCGCTTCGCCTTCAGCATCCCGCGCGACTCCGCCTATGCCGCCCAGGGCGACGGATCGGCGCGGCTGCTGATCTGCGAGGACGATCATGATGCGGGCCGCACCATCCAGTCGATCCTGACCGCGCACGGCTATGCCAGCGATTTGGTGACGACGGTGCGCGACGCGATCGCCCATGCGCGGTCACACCCCTATGACGCCGTGCTGCTCGACCTGACCCTGGCCGATGCCGACGGCATGGATGTGATGCGCGCGCTGCGGAGCGACCATGGCACGCGGACGCCCGCGGTGATCGTCATCTCGGGCCTTGCGCCACAGCCCGAAGGCGAGGACCTCGGCTATGCGGGCTGGCTGCAGAAGCCGTTTGATCCGCCACGGCTGATCCAGCTTATCCAGCGCGCGATCCGGCGCTCCGATCAGCGCAAGGCGGTGATTCTCCACGTCGACGACGACGACGATACGCGTGAGCTGTTCTCCGCGGCGCTCGCCGGGCGCGGGCTGCTGCTCGGCGCGAACAGCCTTGCCGCGGCCCGGGCCATCCTGGCCGAACGCCGCCCCGACGCGATCGTGCTCGACCTGGGCCTGCCCGACGGATCGGGGGCGGCGCTGCTCGCCGAAGCCAAGAAGAGCGACGATCCCCTGCCTGTCGTGATCTATTCGGCACAGGAGATCGACGGCCCCACCCGGAAGCTCGCCGACGCGGTGCTGGTGAAGTCACGCCGCGCGCTGCCCAAGCTCGCCTCAACCATATTGGATATCGTCGATCAGCACGGGGGACCGCAATGAGCAGAAAGACGCGGATTCTGTACATAGACGACGAACCCGATATCCGCATGATCGTCGAAATGGCGCTGAAGATGCGCCCCGAGATCGAGGTCCGCACCGCCGAATCCGGAGAGGCGGGACTCGCCATGCTGCGCTGGAGCGACTGGGCGGCCGATCTCATCATGGTCGATGTGATGATGCCGGGCCTCACCGGCCCCGACGTGCTCGCCGCGCTGCGCGCCGATCCGCGTTTCGGCAGGGTGCCCGTCATCTTCGTCACCGCCCGCGCCCGCCCGCAGGACATCCGCGACTATATCGAGCAGGGCGCCAAGGGGGTCATCACCAAGCCCTTCGATCCGATCTCGCTTGCCGGTCAGGTCCTCGCGCTGATCGACTGATCGCGCCCGCGCCAATTCCGGGCGATCGGCACCTGGGGCCGAGAAGGCTATCTGCCCGCCAGCGCCTCCAGCGCGGCCACGACATGCGCGCGGGCCTCGGCATCGCGCGTCACCTCCAGCATCGCGCTGAGGCTGCCGCGCGCCTCGTCGACCAGCCCGGCGCCGAGCTGCAGCCGGGCGAGATCCCACCAGCCCTGGCCGTTGGACGGCGCGACATCCGCGATGCGCTGATACAGGACCATCGCCCGGGCGGGATCATGTGCCTTTTCCGCGCGGGTCGCCTGATTGAGCAGCAGGCGGACGAGCGTCATGCGGTTGGACATCGGCGCGAGATGACTGGGATCGAACGCGGCCTGCGGCCCCAGTGCCTGCCGCACCAGATTGAGCAGGACATCCTGCGTCACCAACCTGCCGCCATGGAAGGGATCGATCACCACCGACGCCTCCGCCGGCCCTACCCCGACCAGCACATGGCCCGGCGTGTTGAGCGCGACCGCCGACCAGCCCACCCGCCGCGCCAGCCCGACATAGAGGATAGCGAGGCTGACCGGCAGGCCCAGGCGACGATCGAGCACCCGGATCATGTCGGCATTGAGCGGGGCGTCATAGCTGTCCCGATCGCCGGCGAAGCCATGTCGCTCCGACAATATGCGGGCCAGCAGCGCGGCCTGGTCGAGCGCCGATTCGGCGTCGTCGGCGATCTCCGCGAGCTCCTCTTCCAGTGCGTCGAGCCGATCGGCATAGGGCGCGATGTCGATCCCGTCATGATCGAGCGCGCTCAGTTCCAGCGCGGCGATATCGAGATCGATATCCTCGTCGTCGAGCAGGCCGAGATGGGCAATCGCTTCGATCATCACAGGCCCTTCAGCGCGCCGAATCAACGGGTATCGCGGTACGATAGACGACGGGGCGCAAAGCGAAACTCGACGTTACCTGCGAAACCCCGGCGATGCGGGTCAACCGCTGGCGCAGGAAATCCTCAAAGGCCGCGAGCGAACCGACCAGCACGCGCAGCTGATAGTCGCTCTCACCCGTCATCAGATAACATTCCATCACCTCCGGAAACTCGGCCACCGCGGCTTCAAACGCGCTCAGATGCCGGTCGTCCTGGCCGTCCAGCCGCACCCGCACGAAGGCGGTGACATGAAGGCCGACCGCCGATGCATCGATCAGCCCGACATAGCGACGGATGATCCCCGTTTCCTCGAGCTGGCGCACCCGGCGCAGGCAGGGGCTTGGCGACAGGCCGACCCGCGACGCCAGCTCATGATTGGTGATCCGGCCATCCGACTGGAGCTCGCCCAGGATTCTGCGATCTATCGCATCGAGCATGAAAATTGAAACCTTTCACCCATATTTCGTATTATAATAGCATATTATATCTTTAGATTGCGATTTCTTGATGAAGATCGCAATTTTTTCATGTGTGCAATCGGCTAATTCTGTCCGCGAAGCAGCGCAGGAACGCCGACGATGAAACATGAAGTCACGCCCCAGGATGCCGCCACGGTGGCGGCGCTCGAGACGCTCGAGACGCGGCTGCGCTGGCTGGCGAGCTGGACGATCCACAACGCCAATCATCTGCGCGAGAGCCGCGACGGCCTGAAGGTCGGCGGGCATCAGGCGAGCTGCGCCTCGATCACCACGATCATGACCGCGCTCTATTTCCATGCGCTGCGGCCCAACGACAAGGTGGCGGTGAAGCCGCACGCTGGCCCGGTGCTGCACGCGATCCACTATCTGCTGGGTACGCAGAGCCTGGATCAGCTCCAGCGCTTTCGCGGCCTGGGCGGCGCGCAGAGCTATCCCAGCCGCACCAAGGACAAGATCCCGGTCGACTTTTCCACCGGATCGGTGGGCCTGGGCGTCGCGATCACCGCTTTCGCCAGCCTGGTGCAGGATTATCTGATCGCGCACGGCAATCTGGCGGAGGCCGAGGCCGGCCGCATGATCGCGCTGATGGGCGACGCCGAACTCGACGAAGGCAATATCTATGAAGCCCTGATCGAGGGTTACAAACACGACATCCGCAACTGCTGGTGGATCGTCGACTATAACCGCCAGTCGCTCGACGCGACGACGGCGGACCGCATGTTCAACCGGTTCGATGACATCTTCCGCACCTGCGGCTGGCGGGTGCTGACGCTGAAGCATGGCAAGCGCCAGCGCGAGACCTTCCGCAAGCCGGGCGGCAAGGCGATCGCCGACTGGATCGACAATTGCCCGAACGCCGAATTCGCCGCGCTGACCTATCAGGGCGGCGCGGCGTGGCGGACCCGCCTGACCGCCGATCTTGCCGGCGACGCCCGGGCGCTGAAGCTGATCGCGTCGTTCGACGACGACAGCCTCGCCGCGCTGATGACCAATCTGGGCGGACACTGCATCGAAACGCTGCTCGACGCCTTCGCGAAGGCCGACGACGACAAGCCGACGATGTTCATCGCCTATACGGTGAAGGGCTATGGCCTGCCCTTCGCGGGCCACAAGGACAATCATGCCGGGCTGATGAACCCCACCCAGATCGATGGCCTGCGGAAGAGCCTGGGTATCGCGCAGGGCGAGGAATGGGCACCCTATGGCGGGCTGGGCGACAACAGCATCGCTATGCTGAAGGAGTTCGTCGCCAGCTCCCCGCTGGCTCGCGCGGCCGGCGAAAAGGCGATCGAGGCGGTGCCGGTGCCGCAACTCAGCGCACCAGAGGGCGCCGAACAGGCGACCCAGCCCGCCTTCGGGCGCATCCTGTTCGATCTCGCCAAGTCCGGCCACCCGCTGGCCGACCGGATCGTCACCACATCGCCCGACGTGACGGTATCGACCGGCCTGGGCGCCTTCGTGAACCATCGCGGCCTTTTCCGCCGGCAGGAATTGAAGGACGTTTTCCACGCCGCCCGGATTCCATCCGCGCAAAAATGGTCGGGTGGTGGCGCGGGCCAGCATATCGAGCTGGGCATCGCCGAACATAATCTGTTCCTGATGCTCACGGCGCTGGGCCTGTCCGCGCCGCTATTCGGTACGCGGCTGATGCCGATCGGGACGGTCTATGATCCGTTCATCGCGCGCGGGCTCGATGCGCTCAACTATGGCTGCTACCAGAATGCCCGCTTCCTGCTCGTCGCCACGCCCTCCGGCGTCACGCTGGGGCCGGAGGGCGGCGCGCACCAGTCGATCAATTCGCCGCTGATCGGCATCGGCCAGCCCGGCCTCACCTATTTCGAGCCCGCCTTCGCCGACGAGCTGGCGCTGATCATGGGCTGGGCGTTCGGGCATATGCAGGCCGAGGATGGCGGTTCGGTCTATCTGCGCCTGACCACCCGCGCGATCGAGCAGGTCGAGCGCGCGGACGATGGGTGGAAAGAGGACGCGCTGAAGGGTGGTTATTGGTTGATGCGACCTGCCCCCGGCGCGGAGGCGGCGATCGTCTTCACCGGCGCGATCGCGCCCGAGGCGATCGCCGCCTATCACGACCTGAAGGATGACATACCGGGGCTAGGCCTGCTCAACGTCACCTCGCCGGACCTGCTGCATCGCGGCTGGTCGGCACGGCAGGCGGCACGCTGGCAGGGCGCCTCCGCCGAGCGGGCGCATATCGAGACGCTGCTGCGTGACCTGTCGCCCCAGGCGGGTCTCGTCACCATCATCGACGGCAGCCCATCGACGCTCTCGTGGATCGGCGGCGTGCGCGGGCAGAAGGTCAGCGCGCTGGGCCTGGACCGCTTCGGCCAGACCGGCGACCTGCCCGATCTCTACCGCACCTATCGCCTCGACGCCGAGGCGATCGCGGACGCGGCGGCGGAACTGTTCCTGGAGGATTGAGCGGGAGGGCGGCCTTGGCAGGGCCGCCGCCCGCGAGAACCAGCCTTGTCGTCCCCGATAGCCGGCGGGTCAGGGACGGAAAATCAGCATGCCCATCGCGCTCCAGCCGGCGATGGAACCCGACAATATGATCAGCGCCCGCACCCGCGGGTGCCAGCGATCGATCCGTTCGTCGCGATGACTGCACTGTTGCCCGAAAGCGGCCATGGGTCCGAAGCTCCTGCCGGGGGCCGGATCGGCCCCGCAACGATGCTTGTAAACCGGCGGTCCCTAAATAGCCGTTAATCGCGCATTCAGTCCCGAAGCCGTCAACTTCTCGCATGTGCGAAATAAAATTCCCTGACCCGCACCGGTCCGGTCGATCGCTATTCAGCAGGCATTAATATTGACGGAAACAATTCGCCGCAGCCGCAACCAACGGGCGTGCCGTGTGCGTTTATCCCAATAAATCCGCGAAAATCGTCCTTATCTCGTCTTTAAGATGCGCTGCGATCAGCCAGCCTCATCTATCGCTCGACTGGTCGCCAAGGCGTTGATCCCCGAAAGCGCAACTGGCAGTCGGAGGTCAGACTTCGCCGCGTTGCAGCAGAACGAGGTTCATCATGTATGCGTCATCGATCGGATCGGGGGCAACCCAAAGGGGTCGCTTCATGGGGATTCAAGGGAGTATGGAAAGACGGGCGTCTCGGTTCGATCTCATGGCGGTAAGGCTGCTGGATATCGGGGTTGCATGCTGCGCCCTGATCTTCCTGGCCCCGCTGATGATCGTCGTGGCATGCCTCGTCTATGTGGTCGATCCGGGGCCGGTGCTTTTCGCGCACCGACGGCTGGGGCGTAACGGGCGGAGCTTTCCCTGCCTGAAATTCCGATCGATGGTGACCGATGCGGAGGCGCGGCTGCAGAAGCTGCTCGCCACCGACGCCGACGCCCGCGCGGAATGGGCGCGCGATTACAAGCTGCGCCGCGATCCGCGGATCACCCCGATCGGCAATTTCCTGCGCAAGAGCAGCATCGATGAGCTGCCCCAGCTGATCAACGTGCTGCGCGGCGAGATGAGCATCGTCGGACCGAGGCCGATCGTAGAGGGCGAGATCGAGCGCTATGGCCGCTATTTCATCGACTATAGCCGGGTGAAGCCGGGCATAACCGGCCTGTGGCAGGTCAGCGGGCGGAACAACGTCTCCTATCGCCGCCGGGTCGCGCTCGACGTCAGCTATGCGCGCAACAAATGCCTGGGGCTCGATCTGCGCATCCTGGTGATGACGGTTCCGGCCGTGTTCCTGGCGCGCGGCAGTTTCTGACCGAAACCCCGTCGGCAGTCCGCAGACGACACGATCTTCAGGGAGACGAGCATCCGCAAGCTCATCGGATCGATGGCGATCTGGCTGGTCCTGGTCATCGCGGGCGGCGAGCTGCTCGCCCGCGCGCTGCTGACCTCGCCATCGGCGCAGCTGTTCGACCCCGCCATCGGCTATGTGAACGCCGCCCATAGCGGCTATTTCCAGGCCCGGGAGGGGTTCCAGCATCTCCGGCTCAACGCGCTGGGCCTCAACAGCCCTCCGCTCGGCCCGAAAATGCAGGGCCATGTCCGGACTCTCTTCATCGGGGATTCGATGACCTTCGCCGCGCAGGTGCCGCGCGAGGCCAATTTCGTCTCGCTGGTCGGCCGTCATCTGCCGGGGCTGGAGACGGTCAATGCGGGACGCGACGCGCTCGGCCCGCAGGACTGGCCTGCCCTGATCGACCGGCTCGAACCGGCGGTGCGACCCGACCTGATCATCCTGATGGTGTCGCGCGGCGACGCCTTCGACCTGCGTGATTCGGGCGCGCGCATCCTGCGGTCGGCCGATGGCCACCCATCCGGGATCGCCCGGCCGCCGAGCGGACGCGACGCGCTGCAGGAACGGCTGGAGCCGGTGATGCGCCATTCGGCGCTGGCCACCTTCCTCGTCCGCCGCGCCAATAGCGAATGGACGACGCTCAGGACCGGGGACAGCTGGACCGGCTGGGCGATCCGCGGCGGCAGGCCGGGCATGGCGAAACGCAACAGCGGCGACGAACGGCTCGACCGGGCGGAGATCGAAGCCCGGATCGTCGACATACTCGCCCTGATCAAGCCCGGCCGCAGGCTGGTGATCGTCGCGCTGCCCGCCTTCCACTATGAGGCACACCGCAAGGTCGAACCCGAGCCGCGCTCACGGGCCGAGGCCGGCCTGTTCGAAGCTGCCGCTCGGCGCGCCGGCATTCCCTTCATCGATGCCGGTCCGGCGATGACCGCCGCCTATGCGCGGACCGGTCGTCCGCTGACGGGATTTCACAATTCACGGCTGGGCGAAGGCCATCTCAACGCCGAGGGCCATGCGGTGGTCGCGACCGCCATCGCCACCGGCCTGGAGGCGATCCGCTGATGCTGTTCACGTCGGTCGACTTCCTGTTCTTCTTCGCCGCGCTGCTGGCGCTGCTCGGCCTCGTCAGGAACAGCCGGGCGCGCTTCTGGATCGTCCTGGTCGCCAGCTATCTCTTCTACGCCGCCTGGGACTGGCGGCTGCTGGGCCTGCTCGTCGCCTGCTCGCTGTGGAACTGGGCGCTCGGCCTGGTGATCGAGGATGCGCCGAGCCCGGCGCGGCGCAAGACGGCGATGATCGTCGCGGTCGGGCTCAACCTCGCGGCGCTCGGCTTCTTCAAATATGCCGATTTCTTCGTGTCCAGCTTCGAAGCGCTGTTCAACATCCAGTCCACCGGCGCGCTCGGCATCATCCTGCCGCTGGGGATCAGCTTCTTCACCTTCCAGGGCATCTCCTATGTCGTCGATATCTATCGGGGCACCAAGAAGGCGACCCGCGATCTCGTCATCTTCCTGTTCTTCAAGGCCTTCTTCCCGCAGCTGATCGCGGGACCGATCGTCCGGGCCCCCGAGTTCATGCCGCAGCTCGCGCGGCCCTTCCGGATGAAGCGGTCGATGATGCTGCTCGGCGCGCAATATTTTCTGGTCGGCGCGGTCTCCAAACTCGTCCTGGCCGACAATCTGGCCTATGCGGTCGACTGGATCTTCGCCGATCCGGCCAAATATGACGCACCGACCTTATGGCTGGGACTGCTGAGCTATACGGGCCAGATCTATTGCGACTTCTTCGGCTATTCGATGATGGCGATCGGCCTGGCGCGGATCATGGGCTATCGGCTCCCGATCAACTTCCGCATGCCCTATGTGTCGCTGGATATTCAGGAATTCTGGCGGCGCTGGCACATCACCCTGTCCAACTGGCTGCGCGACTATCTCTACATCGCGCTTGGCGGCAACCGGAAGGGCATGGTGCGCACCTATGCCAATCTGGGGCTGACCATGTTGATCGGCGGCCTGTGGCATGGCGCGAGCTGGAGCTTCGTGCTGTGGGGGGCGCTCCATGGCGGCGCGCTGATCGTCAACCGGCTCTGGTCCCGCCATGTGCCGCGCGAGCGGCGCCTGCCGCCCTTCGTCGCCTGGGCGATCACCTTCCTGTTCGTGATGATCGCCTGGCTCCCCTTCCGCGCGCCGACATGGGAGACGACCACCCTCTATGCCCGCGGCCTTACCGGGCTGGGGGACGGCGCGGCAAGCTGGCCCTATGTGCCGGCGATGATGGTGATCGGCGTGATCGTCGCCTGGCATATCGGCTATCGGCTGGCACCACGCTGGCGCAAGTCGCTGGCGGGATTCCGCCATCCCGGCGGCTTCTGGCAGATGGGCGCGCTGATCGCCGCGATCCTGTCGATCATCCTGTTCACCCCGCTGACCGGCACCGGGCCGTTCATCTACTTCCAGTTCTGAACCGTCAGCCGAACAGGATGTCGTCGGCCGTCAGGGTCGGATGGCCGGTGAGCATCGCGAGCTTCACCGCCGCGCCCTTGCCTGTCCCGTCCGTGTCCCACGACAGCGTGCCGTCCACATTGTTGTAGAGCAGAGTCGGCATGGCACCGGTCGCGCGCGGAGCCGCGCTCGAAACGAAACTGACCTGGCCGACGCTCGTCACGCCGAAGCCGAGCAGCTGGACATGATCGCCACGGAAATCGGCGATCATATCCCAGCCGCTATCGGCCCTGCCGATCACGAACATATCGACGCCGTCGCCGCCGACCAGCGTGTCATAGCCGCTGCCGCCGACGAGAATATCGTCGCCCGCATCGCCGGACAGGCGATCATTGTCGGCGCCGCCGGTCAGCCGGTCGTCGCCCGCACCGCCCGAGAGCGTATCCGCGCCCGCACGCCCGTCGATCGCATCCCGGCCGGCGTCACCAGCGATCGCGTTGGCGCCGCTGCCGCCGCCCAGCACATCATCGAACCCGCTGCCGATGATGCCCGAGATGCCGCTGTAGACATCACCCGCCGCATCGCCGCTATTGAGGGCGGTGGCGTCGAGATCGACGGTGACGCCGACCGTCGCGGTCGCATAGCCCGCGCTGTTGCGCCCGGCGCCGCCATATAGCATGTCCGCCCCCGCGCCGCCGGTCAGTATATCGTCCCCGTCGAGGCCGCTCAGCGTGTCGTTGCCGCTGCCGCCGGCCAGCGCATCGGCACCCGCCGTGCCGGAGAATTTCTGCCCGGTGACGACCGGTGCCAGCACGACACTGGTGCCGGAGCCGGCGCGCGCCGCCGCCAGCGCCGCGATATCGCCGGTGACATGGATATCGGTCGAGATATTGCCGCGCGCATCGGCGGCGGTGACGCCCCGCAAGGTGGCGAGCGTCACGAACCCGTCACCGCCGCCATCGGCATCGACCCTGACGAGCGTATCGGCGCCCGACTGCGCCAGCGACACATAGCCGCCGGCGAAGATATCGCCTTTCCAGCCGTTGCGGATGGCGATCACCGACAGATCGATCGCGTCGCCATAAGCCCCGGCGGTGAAGCCGGTGATGGTATCGCCGCCCTCATCGGTGCCGAGATAGGCGAAGCGATCGCGGCCGGAGCCGCCATTCAGCAGATCCGTCCCCGCGCCGCCCCAGATATAATCGGCGCCCTCACCGCCCGAGATGCTGTCGGCCAGCGCGGTGCCCAACAGCCGGTCATCGGTGGCCGTGCCCGTGATCATCGCGCTGCTGACCTGCGTGGCGGCACCGACGATGTTGGTCACGGCGTGCAACAGGCTGGTCCCCGTCATATCCCAGACCTTGCGGCTGAGCACGTCGAAGCTGCTGTTGCTGATCAGGTTGTTCGCCGCCGCGCCGATCGTCGCGAAGCCGTAGACGCTCAGGGCCGACAGGTGGACATTGTCGACCCGTATGTCGCGCGCATCGCCGTCGCCATATTCGTAGAAGGTGATACCCCGCGCATTGCCGGTGCCCGAAACGTCGCGCATCGCATTGCCGACGCCGCGCGCGCCCAGCACGCCATAGCTGTCGAACACCACCGAGTCCGCGATGCTGCCCTCCCGCCCCTCGCTATGCCAGGAGAAGGCCGGAGCGGTCGTGCCATGGGCGACCACGTCGCTGACCGTCATGCCGATATCGGCGCCATAGCGCGAGGGATCAACCGAGCCGGCGGCGGTGCCCACCGCATTGTCGTCGGTGGCATGGCGGACGGCTTCGGCATAGAGGCCCTGCACGCTGGTGCCGAAGCTCGATGCGGAATGGACGCCATAGCCATTATGGCCGTTCGCGGGATCGTCGGTAAGGTTGATCACCGCCACCTGCGACACATGGGCGTTGACCGAGTTGACGATATTGATGCCCATCGCATTGCCATCACGGACGGTGAGGTGGTTCAGATCGGCGTTGACCGTCGAGCGGACCTGGACGAGATCCTTCAGCCAGCCGGCATGGCTCTGATCGCCACGGATCGTCCCGTTCTCGACGGTCGGGGTGCCGCCGACATATTGGGCGATCCGGATATTGGCCGCATAGCTGGCCTCGTCGACCAGTTCACCCCTGAGCGTGACGCTGTTGCCCGACACCGAGACGACCTGCATCGCCTGACCGAGCCTTGTGGCATCCCCCTGATCATGGCGCAGGACATCGTCCGAATAGACCTTCACCCACTGGCCGGCCGCCGCGGCGGGCAGCGATGCGGTGGTGATCGTCACCTGGCCGGTGGCGTCATGGCCGAGCACCGCCGGCTGGCCCGAAGGGTTCTGCCCCCTGACCGTCAGCACGCTGACATCCCCCGCCTGCTGGAGGATCGAGCCGTTGAGATCGAGCGTGATCGATCGCGCCGATACATCCATGACGAGCCCGCTCCTGACCGCGATCGTCTGATCGGCGGCGAGAACCAGCCTGCCCCCATCGGGCAGGCCGTTAAGCGCGGACTGGATCTGGGCCTCGCTGGCCCCAGCAGAAAGATTCACGACGATGCTAGACACACAATCCCCCGTCCGTCGAATTCGATCTCGACGATCAAAGATTCACACTGCTCTGGTGAGTCATCCTTGACCGGATTTGGCTTAAACATGGGTTAAAGGGGAATGCATCGCCGCCATAAATGCGACGAATGGAAGAATATCACTAAATTTTATTATTACACCTAAGTAATATTATCCGCATTTCGTCGCAAACGGAATGATTTTCTATTCAGCCGAGATCATTCAAGAATATAGAGGTGGGATAGTCGAGAGGGCTTCAATCCTGGCCGCCGCCCGTCCCAAGCCGATAGAAGCGCGCGGGCGGCGGTCCGGCCATCACGACGCCATGGATGTTCGCGGCCGGCGGCCAGCGCCAGGTGCGGCCGCCATCGGTCGAATAGGCGCCGATGTCCCGGCCCTGCGCGTCGGTGATCCCCTTGTTCGGATAGATCGACCGGCCAAGGTCCTCGCCGGCGCGCGGCGTGACATACACTTCGTCGAGATAGACCGGAAAGCGCGGCGAGGCGACATCGCCCGGCTTGCGGATGCCGTCTCCGAACCAGAGCAGGAAGCCGAGCGCCGCGCCGCTATGGCTGAGCGCGACCCGTTTGAGATGGACGCTGCCCACCGCACGCCCCCGGGTCCCCTTCAGGAAGATGCCCTGATAGCCGCTTGATCCGGTCAGGTCGGTGATCGTCAACCGGCCGATATCCCCCTGCCCCTGGAAGATATCCGAATGCACGCCCGCGCGCGTGCCGCGCACGCCGCCGACGACGATATTCTCCAGCGTCACATCGGGGGCATGGCCGTTACGGCTGGCGACGGCGATCGCATCGCCGACATCGGTCATGAAGATACGGGCGTTGGCGATGCGGATCGATCCGGTCTGCTGGCGCAGCATGATCCGCCCGATCAGTTCGTTGCGGCCATCGATCCGCACATGGCGGCCACCCTGGACCCGCAGCGGCCGGCCCCAGCCGCCCGGCGGCGCCGCGATATCGACGTCACGGCGCGGGCCGAAGCTGGTGTGACGGCTCAGCCAGGCATCGTCCTGCCCGCCGGCGGGCCGCTCGCGATAGCCGATACGATCGGCGGCCGCGACGAAGGCGGTGCAGCCGCCGACGATGCCGATCAGGATGGCGATCTGCCGTCTTTGCATATCAGCGCCGCTCCCTTCCCCCCAGATCGGCCCGGATCGCAGGCCCCAGCCGGCCGACGATCAGCGCCGAACCCTCGGCGGTCATGTGTCCATAGTCGAACTGGAGCGGGACGCCGGGCCTGGCCCAGACGTCGCATGCGGGATGGCACGCCGCGCGATAGGGGGAGACATAGGGCAGCCCCGCCTTCGCGAAGGCCTGGGCGAAGGTCCGGTCGACCCCGGCGATCTCCGCCACACGGTGCGCGGCGATCGACTCGCCATAGTCGATGTGCCGCGCCAGCACGCGCGGCAGGGCGACATCATATTCGACGATCGGACCCGAGACCACGACATGCGGCACGAAGCGCCGCAGCTGACGCGCCGCCGCGACCGCCGCCGCCGCCTCGTCCTTCTGCCAGCGCGCCGAGATGACCACGCCATCGAGCCGGTGGTTCGGCACATAATCGTCGAAGATATAGCGCATCAGCGCGACGCAGCGTTTCTCGCCATGGTTGGTGAGCAGCGGCTTGCAGCCCGATGCGGTCGCCTGGAGGATATGGTGATCGGGCAGCGCCGCGGCGAGGCCATGATAGAAATGGGCGCCGTGGCTGTCGCCGATCAGCAGGATGTTGCGCTTGCCCGGCACCGTCGCGAGACAGGCATCGCGGTCGAAACTGTCGAACGCGGCCTGTGACGCGAGGAAGCACGTACCGGTGCGCATCCCTTCGCTCTGCCCGTCCGAATCCAGATAGGAGAGCACCTGCCTGGCGGCGGGCGAGATCGGCCAGAAGGCGGCACTGATCCTCGCCGCGCCCAGCGCGCCAAGCGACAGGAGGATCATGGCCGCGAGGCCGCCGAGAATGACCCGCTTCGAACTGCGCAGCCGATCGCGGACGCGGAAGGGCCGTTCGACCAGATACCAGCTGAGCGTAGCGAGGACGATGCTCGCGACCAGCAGCCAGAAGCGGTCGACCATCGTCAGCCGGTGATCGATGCTGCGATAGAAGACGATAACGGGCCAGTGCCACAGGTAGAGCGAGTAGGAGATCAGCCCGATGAACCGGGCGGGCGGCGTGGACAGGATCGCGCCGACGAAGGTCCGGTGCGCCGTGCCGCCGTGGATGATCAGGGCCGAGCCGATGCACGGCATCAACGCCGCCAGCCCCGGGAACGGCGTGGTCCGATCGTAGAAGATCACCGCTGCCGCGATCAGCGCCAGCCCGGCCAGCGTTTCGAGCTGCGCGATCAACGCCGATCGCGCCTCCGGAAAGGCGCCCATCGCGAGCAGCGAGCCCAGCGCCAGTTCCCAGGTGCGGTACTGGACGAGGTAGAAGGCGGCGTTCATGTCCGCCCGGACCTGCCAGGCCGATGCCGCGAGGCTGGCAAGCGCGATGGCGCCGACCAGCGCTATGCGCGCACGCGGCGCCCAGTTGCGGCTGAGGAAGATGATCAGCGGAAAGACGATGTAGAACTGCTCCTCCACCGACAGCGACCAGGTGTGGAGCAGCGGATTGGTATCGAGGCCTCCGTCGAAATAGCCGCTCGACGAGAAGAACAGGATGTTGGAGACGAAGAAGATCGAGGCGATCGTCGTCAGGGCGATTCCCCGCGTCTCGTCGGCGAACAGCGTCGCGAAGGCGAAGGCCATCACCGCCAGATAGACGACGAACAGCGCGGGGAAGATGCGCTTGATCCGCCGCTTGTAGAAATCCGCCAGCCCGCGGGCATAGCTGCCGCGCGACAGCAGCAAGGTGCCCGTGATCAGATAGCCCGAGATGACGAAGAAGACGTCGACCCCGACGAAGCCGCCGGACAATACGCTGGTACCGAGATGGAAGACGACCACCGACAGCACCGCGACGGTCCGCAGCCCGTCTATGTCCGGCCGATAGGCGGCCGCCCTGACGCCCTCCGGCGGCGGCGCGGACCGCGTCGCCTCGGATCGTTGCTCGATGACGTCAAGCATGCGCGGCGATCCGCGACCGCAGCGGTGACGGCGGCAGGCTGAAGCGCGTCGCCAGCGCCACGGCGATGATCATCATCAGCGAGATCGAATTGGCGAAGTTGATCGCGCGCTGTTCGGCAAGCCCCTGCACCGCATAGCCGAGCAGCAGCGCGGCGAGCGCGGCATAGCCCTTCGAGCGATGCACGATCGCCTTGTAGATCGCGGCGCCGAGCCCGGCGAACAGGAAGAGCAGGAAGACGAGCAGGCCGATCACGCCCATGTCGGCCGCCGTCGCCAGATAGGCCTGGTGGGCCGACGAGGCGGCGGTGATATAGTCCTCATGGTGGCGATAGCCCACGCCGAGCAGCGGATGCTGCTCGAACAGCGCCCATGCCTCCTTCCAGGCACCTGCCCGACCGGTGCCGCCTGAATCGAGCCCGCGGCGCGGATCATCGACCATGAACACCTTGCTGAGCAGGGCCGGCATCGCGAACAGCAGCGCGGCCGCGCCCGCCATCGCCATCAGCCACATCCACAGCCTCCCTTCCCGGCCGGCGCGCAGATAGCGCAGCAGCATCAGCATCAGCCCGCCGGCGATCAGCGCGAGCATCGCGGTACGGTTCTGCGCGGCCAGCAGCGTGACGATGTCGATCGCGGCGATGGCGAGGAAGGTCGGGCGATGCCGCGCGACGGTGGCGGCGAGCAGGCCATAGGCGCAGACCGACCCCCAATAGTTCGGGCCAAGCCGCCCCATGAAGCGGCCATAGAGGAAATTGCCGTCGATCAGCGCGGTGACGGCGGCCAGCGCGTGCATGGCCGCATAGCCGATCAGCAGATTATGAAGGAACGCCTCGTCCCGCGTTTCCGCCGACGCCAGCAGCACGACCAGCCCGAAGACATAGAGGCCGAGCAGGGGCTTCACCACATCGGCCTTGTCATCGGTACCGAGCAGGCTGAGCGTGATCGTGAAGAGGATCATCGTCGCGATCGCGACGAAGGGCAGCGCCTGGGCGGGCCGGAGCCGCGACCCGATCATCGTCGCCAGCGCGGGCACCAGACCGAGCAGGATGACGAGGATGGTCAGGAATTTGGCCTGCGGCGTTTCCAGCCGGGTATCGACCTGCCCATAGAGATAGATCGGCATGCGAGCCGGTGCCCCCAGGAACAGGATCAGCGGCCCGCAGCCGAGCCACAATCCCCACAACCCGCCCTGCAGCGATCCGCCGAGCAGGCGCGCGCCGAAACCGGCGCGCGGCGGCGGCGCGGGCAGGCCTCGCTCAGCCGACAAAAGCCGTCTCGTTACGCTTGAGCTTCACGAACAGCAGCAGTTCCGCGATGATCCCCGCGCCGATCCCGGCGAACAGCGCGAGCAGGATGCCGAGCGCGAAGGCCAGCGGGATATTGGGGGAAGAGGGATCGAAGGGCGGCACCGCCCGGCTGATGATCCGCGCATCGGGGCTCTGCATGCCGACCTCCACCCCGGTTTCCTTGTACCGGCTGAGATAGGACTGGTAGAGTTCGGTGAGCGCGGCCGCATCCCGTTCCAGCTCGGCGAGGCGGACCGTCGCGGCATTGTTTGCCGCGAAACTGCCGCGTGCCGTGCCCAGGCTCGATGCGCTCGACCCGGCCCTGCTGCCCGCGGCGGAGGCCGCCGCGCGGGCGGCATCCTGGGCGCCGCGATTGGCCAGCGCCGCTTCGCGATCGATCATCGCGGCGATGTCGCGCTGCTGCTCTGCCACCTGCTGGACCAGGGGATGCTGCGGCCCGTAGCGGGTGTTCAGTTCCGCCGCGCGGGCCTCGATCGTACCCTGCTGCGCCCGCAACGCCTGCACCGCCTGCGAAGCCTGTGCCGCGGGCGATGCCGGGCCGCTCGCGCGCTGGGCAGCGGCCAGCAGCGCCGCCTGCTCCGCGGCCTGGGCACGAGCCAGCGCCGCCTGCTGGCCGAGCGCGCCGATCTGGACCGAGCTGTTGGCCGGGTCCATCGCGCTGATCAGCCCGGTCCTCTGCCGGAACGCCACCACCCGCGCCTCGGCGTCGGTCAGTTGCTTGCGGATCTCGTCGAGCCGGTCGCGAATCTTGCGGTTGACCTGCGCGGTGGCGCTGTCCTTGGTATCGACCTGATTGATGATGTAGCGCTGCGCATATTGGTTGGCGATGCGCGCGGCGAGCCCGGGATCATCGCCGGTCCAGCCGATCGAGATCGCATAGCTTGTCCCGACCCGCGCGACATCGAGCCCGCCGAGCAGCTTGTCGGTCATGCCGCGGCTCGGATCAGTCTGCCCGCCGCCGCGGATCAGCGCCTTCAGCCCATGCAGCAGCCCCGAAGGCGGCGCGATGAAATCACCATCGCGGTCGAGCCCCAGATCCCGGCCCACCTGCTCGGCCAGCGAGCGCGACTGGAGCATCTGCAGCTCGGTCTCGACCACGGTCGCGTCGGGCTCCAGCCCCGACAGCACCGGATCGCTCTTGATCGCTTCCTGCTTGCGCGGATCGATGATCACCATCGACCGGCCGCTATATTCGCGCGGCGCGAGGAGAAGATAGAGCAGCACCAGCAGCAGCACGCCGCCCGCGACGATGCCCATCAGCTGCGCCCGCTCGGTCGCGAAGGTGAAAAGATAGCCGGGCTGCGCGAAGCGGCGCTGCAAGGCCGGCGAACCTTCCATCGGTTCGAGGTCGACGATCATAGGCCTTTTTCCGCCTCCATCCGTGATGAGGACTTGCTGTGGGATCGGGGAAAGCCCGGCATCAGCCTGCGAGGCTTCCATAGAAATCGAGGAGATTCTGCCGCTGGCTCGTCCAGCTGTAGCGCCCCTCCACCGCCTCCCGCCCGCGCTCGCCCATGGCGAGCCGCTCGGCCGGGCTGGCGTGGAGGTGGCGTATGAGATCGGCGGCGACGTCGAGCCGCTCGGGGTCGATCGCGAGACCGCACCGCGCCCCGTCGACGATCGCCCGCCAGTTGGGGAAGTCCGAGACGATGAGCGGCAGCCCGGCCGCCATATATTCGAAGAACTTGGTCAGTTCCTTCTCATAATAATGTTCGCTGTACGGAAAGAGCGAGAGACCGGCGGTCCAGGGCTGCTGCAGCGCCGCGACCATCTGATCGGTGACATAATAGTCGACCCCTTCGAGCAGGATCGTCGACAGCTCGGCGTCGGGCCGGTCGGATCGCCTTTCCCACGCGATCGAGCCGTCCTCGGCGATCACCCCGATCGTGGCATCGCCGCTCGCCCGGCGGATCGCGTCGGCCGTCGCCCGCGACATATGGCCGCAGAAATGGATCAGGCAGCCCGGCAGCAAGGTCGCGAGCCGGGCATGCAACTCCGCGCCCCGGCTGATCGTGACGCTGCCCGCATAGATGAGGCGGATGCGGTCTGCTTCCGCCGCCGTCCGCGCGACCGAGCGCAGCGCGGCCGACCGCTCGAGATGCGGATAGTTGAGCACGTTGACCGAGCGCGGGAAGGTGCGCGCATAATAGCGCTCGGCGATGACGATGTGGAACGCGCGCGACGCGAGCCAGGCGAGCCCCGACCAGCCATGCGCGACGAGGCCCCGCAACGGCCGTGGAATCCAGCTCCGCACGCCGGCGGCCTGGGCGAAATCCTCATGGACGTCGAAGATCACCGTCCGCCCGAGCGCCCGGAGCAGGAACCCCCAGGGGATCAGTTCGGGATCGTGGAGATGGACGATTCGCGCCTTCGATTCGAGCGCGCGGCGAAACACCTGGAACGCCGTGACCGTCACCCGCTCCAGCCGGTTGCGGGGCGTTCGTATCGCCATGATGTGGACGCCGTCGCGCACCTCGTCGACCGGATTGCGGACGACGAAATGCACCATATAGCCCGCGTCGGCGAGGCTCCGGCACTCCCGCTGAAAGATGCGGTTGTCCACGGGTTGATGATGCGAGCTGAGATGAGCGACACGGCATTCCACCATCCACAGCTCCCGCTGTCAGGATCGACACCCCTGTCGAACCCAGGAGCTACGGTGCGGGGCGATTCCGGCAAGACTTTTGCTGCAGCGCGGTAGAAAATGACGACGCGCCGTGGCCCGCGCCCGGTGCATCGCCCGGCGATGCTGCTATAATCGCGGCGGGGCGGAGCAGCGCCCCCTTTTGGCGTTTCCGCCCGTGCGTGCCTCACAGCACCAAGGGAGACAGCGTGAACGCCCGGCATCTTTTCACACCCGTCCTCGCCATCAGCCTCGGCTGGCTTGCCGCCTGTACCGAGACCGGCGGCCTGCCGCTCGAATCCGCAGCCGCGCTGCCGCCCACGGACGGCATCTATCGGGTCGGCCCCGGCGATGTGCTGCGCATCACCACCTATATGGAGACCGACCTGTCGAGCGAGTTCACGGTGCTGCCCAGCGGGCGGCTCGCCTTCCCGCTGACCGGGGAACTGGACGTGCGCGGCCTGACGATCGAGGAGATCCGCACGCTGATCGAGCAGCGGCTCCGCGCCGGCGGGCTCGTGCGCAACGCGCGGGTGGCGGTCAATATCGCCCAGTTCCGCCCCTTCTACATATTGGGCGAGGTCGCCCGGCCCGGCCGCTATGCGTTCGAGGCGAACATGACCCTGCAGAGCGCCGTCGCGACCGCCGGCGGCTATACGGTGCGCGCCAATAGCCGCCAGCTCATCCTGCGGCGTGATGGCGATTCGGCAAACCGGCGGGTGCCGATCGAGGCGAAGGAGCAGTTCACCGTCCGCCCCGGCGATATCATCACCGTCCCCAAGCGTTACTTCTGAGGCCGAGGCCGGTGCGGCGGATCATCGACCATATCGCCCGGCGCCGCGACCGGGTGGTGGCGATCGGCGATCAGGCCCTGGTCGGCCTGTCGAACTTCCTGGCGCTCGCCGCCTTCGCCCGGCTGCTGCCGCGCGACGATTTCGCGGCGATCGGCGTCGCCATCGCCGTGCATTATGTGATCTTCGGCTTCCACCGCGCCGCGATCGTCATGCCTTATATATTGAGCGCCAAGGATCGCCCCGATCCGCTGCCGCGCAGCGCCTGGGCCTTTCTGGCGATGCGAGCGTCGCTCGGCGCCGGCCTGATCCTGTTCGTCGCGGCGCTTGCGCTGGGGCTTTCGGGGCTTTCGGGATTCGCCACCAAATGCGCGCTGTTCGCGGCGCTCCAGTCGCCCGCGCTGCTGCTCCAGGAATTCGCCAAGCGCTGGCTCTATCAGCATGAGCGGCCCATCGCGGTGCTGATCAGTTCGGGCTCGGGCTTCGCGATCGTGCTGGCGGGGGTCACGCTGGTCGCGACGGCGCTGCCGATCGCGATGCTGGCCTCGGCCATGCTCGGGCTCGCCGCACTGGTCGCCGCGGGGATCGCCTTCCTGCTCTGCCGCCCATCGCGCGACGGGCTGGGCGTGCCGGCCACCACGCTGATCGGACGCCGGCGGGACTTCACCCTGTGGCAGAGCATCGCCCATATCCCCTATATCCTGTATAATAGCGGCTATACGCTGCTGCTCGCGATCTTCACCGGGCCGGGCGCCGCCGCTGGCTATACGGCGCTGCGCACCCTGCTCTCGCCTTCGGTCAGCCTGATCAGCGCGATCGATTCGACCGACAAGCTGCGCGCCATCGCCGCGTTCCATGCCGATGGCGCGCCCGGCGCCAAGCGTTCGGCCGACCGCACGCGCCGCCTGCTGCTGACGCTCAATGGCCCCTTCCTGCTTGCGGCCGCGATCTTCGCCGGCCCCTATCAGCATCTCGTCCTCGGCCCGGCCTATCATCATCCTGTCGAGATGGCGGTGCTGGCCGGCTATTGCCTGCTGCTCAGCATAAACCAGCCGTTCGAGACCTTCCTGGTCGTGCAGGAGCAGGCGCGCACCCTGCTCTTCTCGCGCTGCCTGAGCGCGGTGCTGGCGATCACCGGGCTCGCCCTCCTCGG
>CAZJXG010000017.1:0-9465 GCA_964549965.1 uncultured Sphingomonas sp.
GTGCTGCTGCCGAGCAGCAGCTTGTGCAGGGTGGTGACGATCAGCAGCGAGAAGCGGCCTTGCAGCTGGCCCTGCCGCATCATCGATACCTTCATCGGCGTCGCGGCGGGCGGCAGGAAGGCTGACCGGATGCCGAGCATCAGAGTCGCGAGCACCGCGATCGCGGTGAGGACATGGCTGATGCTGTTCGGCAGGCCGAGCGGGTAGATTTTGTTACGGCAATAGAGGATCGTATCGGCAAGCCCGGCACCGCCCAGGAACATGCCCAGCACCGGACGTGCGCCATCGCCGCCATCCGAAAGCGCGATCAGTTCGCGCACCACGACATGCTCGGCGATGTCCGAGCGCGCGATCTCCATCACCCGCTCGAGCGCGGCGATCGGATCGCCGACGGCCCCCAGGTCGAGCGCGATCAGATTGGTCTTGCCGTTCGGCAGCACCGCGACCGGCGGCGGCGATCCATCGAAATGGCCGCCCAGATAAAGTTCGGTGAGCGCGGCCTGCACCGTGCCGTCGCCGCCATTGACGACCAGGATCTTGGGATTGACCCGCGCGATCGTGCGCAGCGCCTCGCCGATCTGCTCGACCGATTCGACTTCATAATGGAAGATATCGCTCTGCGCCGCGCAGAAGCTCCGCATCCGCGGCAGCATCGACAGATTGCCCGTCGAACGCGGATTGGAGAGAAGCGCGACGGTCGCCATCAGCGGGATGCCATCGCGATCGGGCCGAACGCGCCGCCCTGCACATAGTTGAGCGTCACCGGCACGCGGGTCACGCCCTGGACGCTGACCTGCACTTTGCGGGGATCGGGCTTGCGTTTGAACATCACGTCGAACAGCGACAGCCGCGGATTGCCCGACATGCCGCCGCCGTCGTTCAAGCCGGTCTTGCCGGAAGAATCGAGATCATGGCGCACGGAAACCGCATAGGTGCCATTGGCCGATACCGGCACGCAGACGTCGACCGGCCCGCCGGACGGAACCGCTATGTCGATCCGCTTCAGCCAGGCGCCCTTTTCGAAATATCGGCTCGGGTTGCCGCCATAGGCCTGGACCCGCAGTATGCCCGAGCGCTTCTTGAAGCCCTCGACATGGACGAGCATCGCCGGCCCGCCGCCCTCGCAGGCGGCGCTGTCCGGACCGAGCACAGCAGCATCCGCCACGGCGGGCATTGCCGCCGCGAGCATCGCTCCTGCCATCCCTGCCACAAGTTTCGACATGACCTCATTACTCCTGGAAGCTATAGCCATGCCCGAAGGCATGGCTGGCACACCGCCCCCATGAGTCGGAAATTGGGCTGCGAATGCGGCCAGAACATGGTCACGGGGCGTCGAAAAGTTGAGATTTGACACGCTGACCGACCGCTACATCGCCCGCCTGATCGCGACGCCGCTGATCGCGACGCTCGTGATCGCGGCGATGTTGCTGACGCTCGACAAGATGCTGAGGCTGTTCGACTTCGTGGTTTCGGAAGGCGGGCCGGTCAGCGTCGTCTGGCGGATGCTCGCCAATCTGATCCCGGAATATATGTCGCTGGGCATTCCGATCGGGCTGATGCTCGGCTGCCTGCTCGCCTTCCGCAAGCTCGCGCTGTCCTCCGAACTCGACGTGTTCCGCGCGGTGGGCATGAGCTACGGGCGGTTGCTGCGGGTACCCTATTATTATGCGATCGCGCTGGCCCTGCTGAACCTCGCGATCGTCGGCTTCATCCAGCCCTATTCGCGTTATGCTTATGAGGGGCTGCGCTTCGAGCTACGCTCGGGCGCGCTCGGCGCATCGATCAAGGTGGGCGAGTTCACCAGGCTCGGCAAGCGCATGACGATCCGGGTGGAGAGCAGCCGGGAGGGTGGCCGTGAACTGACCGGCATCTTCGTGATGACCGAATCGAAGGACGGCAAGAGCCTTGCCGTCACCGCCGAACATGGCCAGTTCCTCGCCACCGACGATCCCGACACGATCATCCTGCGCCTGCGCGAAGGTGTGCTTGTCCACGACGCGCCGGCCTTCAAGGAACCGCGCGTCCTCCAGTTCGAGGGGCATGACCTGCCGATCGACCTGCCCAAGATGGAGGCGTTCCGCCAGCGCGGCGGCCGCGATCTCGAAATGACGATGCCGGAACTGGTGGTCACCGCCTACAAGGACGGCACCACCGCCAGGCAGAAAGCGCAGTTCCGGTCGGAATTCCATTTCCGTCTGGTCGAGGTGGCGACGATGTTCCTGTTGCCGATGCTGGCGCTGGCGCTGGCGATACCGCCCAAGCGATCATCCTCGGCGCTCGGCGTGTTCCTGTCGATCGTGATGATCGTCACCCAGCACAAGATCAACGAATATGCGGCTTCGGTCGCGGCGCTCGGGCGGATCGAGCCTTTGCTGGCGCTGTGGATACCGTTTCTCTGTTTCGCTGCGCTCGTCTGGTGGATGTACCGGACGATCGCCTATGTCCCGGGCGGGCAGCCGATCGGCGCGCTGGAACGGGGCGCTGACAAGGCGGTGAAGGCCGTGATCCGCTGGATTCGCCTCGGCCGGAAGGCCGTCGCATGAAGATCTCGCCGATGAACGTCTCCTTCTTCGCCTCGCCGACGATCACCTTCTATATGGCCCGGATGTTCCTGGTGCGCTTCGCGGCGGTGCTGGCGGCGCTGGTCATCGTGCTGATGGCGCTCGATCTGCTCGGTGAATCGGGGGATATCCTTGCCCATCCCGGTAATGGCGATGCGCAGCTGTGGCTGTACATCACGCTTCGCACGCCGCAGATCATCGCGCGTTTCCTGCCCTTTGCCGCCCTGCTCGCGACGTTGATCACCTTCGTGACGCTGAACCAGAACAGCGAGATCATCTCGATGAAGGCGGCCGGCATCTCGGCGCACCAGATTCTCGCGCCGCTGGTCGTCGCCAGCCTCGGCGTCGCGATCGTGTCGTTCGTCTTCAACGAACGGGTCGTCGCGCGCGCCACGGCGACGCTCACGGCGTGGCAAAATGCCGATTATGGGCCGATCCCGCGTGATCGCGGTATCGTTGGCAATGTCTGGGTGCGCGACGGCGACGACCTGATCCATGCGGTGACGGCCCATGGGCGGGGCGTCCGCGCGGGTCTCGATAGGGTCACTATCTATGATCGCAATGGCGGGCGGCTGATCGCGATCATCGAAGGCGCCCGCGCCGTCCAGGCTGCGGGCGGCTGGCGAATCGTCAATGCGATGCGGTTCGACGTGGCCAAGGGCGCCACGACCCGGTTGCCGACATTTGATTTCGGCAAGGGCGTCACGCCTGACCGGTTTACGCTTGCCAGTGTCGAGCCCGCCTCGAAATCGCTGTTGCAGCTGCGCACGGCGATCGCCGATCTGGAGGCGGCGGGCCGGCCGACCGGGCCGCTGCGCGCCGGCCTGTGGCATAAGCTGTCCGGGCCGCTATCGGCCGTGCTGATGCCGTTGCTTGCCGCGGTGGCCGCCTTCGGCCTCGCGCGTTCGGGTCATCTGTTCATCCGTGCGGTCATCGGCATGGCGCTGGGCTTCGCCTATTTCGTCGCCGACAATTTCGCCCTGGCGATGGGTAATCTCGGCGCCTATCCGCCGTCGCTCGCCGCATGGGCACCCTTTCTGCTGTTCCTCCTGATCGGCGAGACGGTGCTGATCCGGACAGAGGAATAGATCTGTCGTGAGACGGTCCTAAAAGCGCCGCATTGCCAAGCCAGAGCGCATCACCATATGAGACTCCCCTGATGCGGGGAGCTGCCGATCGATATCGAGGTTTTGAGTGAAGCTGACCGCTATCAAGCCCGCCTTCTGGGCGAAGGACCATCATCTCGACCGCATGACCCTGCGCGGGCTGGTGATCGCCTATTTTCAGTATCCTGCGATCATCGGCTATCTGCTGGCCGCGGCGATCGCGATCGGGCTGTTCTTCGTCTATCCGGCGCCGCTCGTCCCGACCCTGGCGTCGATCGCGATTTCGGTGCTGGTCTATCCGCTGGTCTGGTACTGTCTGCACCGCTGGGTGCTGCACAGCCGCTGGATGTTCAAGGTGCCTTTCCTCGCCTCGACCTGGAAGCGCATCCATTATGATCATCACCAGGACCCGAACCGTCTCGAAATCCTGTTCGGTGCGCTGCACACCACCCTGCCGACGATCGCCCTGGCGACCGCGCCGATCGGCTATGCGCTGGGCGGCACCGGTGCCGCGCTCGCGGCTTTCGCAACCGGGCTGATCACGACCTGCGTCTATGAGTTTTTCCATTGCATCCAGCACCTCGCCTACAAGCCGAAGCGCAAGTGGGTCATCGCGATGAAGGCGCGCCACATGGCGCATCACTTCCACGACGAGCGTGGCAATTTCGGCATTACCAATTATTTCTGGGATCGTCTGTTCGGCACCTATTACGAGCGGATCGAGAAGGACCGGAAGAGCGAAACGGTGTTCAACCTGGGCTATACCCCTGAGGTGGCCGAGCGCTATCCTTGGGTCGCGCAGCTGTCGGGCGGCGTCGCCACCGGCCATCCGAGCCAACGCATCCCGCACTGATGACCGTCACGATACGTCCCGTCGCGAGCAAGGCGGACCGGAAGCGATTCGTCGATCTCGCCTACAAGCTCAATGCAGCCGATCCCCACTGGGTGCCGCCGCTGCGGATGGAGGCGCTCGAGCTGATCACGCCGGGCAAGAATCCCTTTTACGAGCATGCCGAGCAGCAGTTGTTTCTGGCCGAGCGCGGCGGGGAACGGGTCGGCCGTATCTCCGCGCATATCGATCATCTCTGGCTGGCGATGCCGGTCGAGCAGGGCGGCGGCCCGGGGATCGGCAACTGGGGCCTGCTCGAGGCCGCCGATCGGGAGGTGGCGACGGCGCTGATCGCGCAGGCCGAACAATGGCTGCGGGCAAAGGGCATGACCAGCGTGATAGCGCCGCTCAGCTGCTCGATCTGGGAGGAGCCCGGCCTGCTCGTCGCGGGGCATGACCATCCGCCGACGGTGATGATGGGGCATGACAACATTGCCTATCAGGGCTGGATCGAGCCGCTGGGCTATACGGGGATCAAGGATCTCCTGACCTATGATCTCGACATCACCAAGGAATTCCCGCCTTTCGTCCAGCGGATCATCGCCTCCGGCGAACGCAATCCGCGCATCCACATCCGCAAGGTGGACAAGAGCCGATTCGACGAGGAGGCCGCGCTGATCCTCGCGATCCTCAACGATGCCTGGTCGGACAATTGGGGTTTCGTGCCGATCACCGCGTCCGAGATCGCCCATACCGGCAGGAAGCTCAAACCGATCGTCTTCGAGGATCTGATCCGGGTGGCGGAGGTCGAGGGCGAGCCGGTCGCCTTCATGATGACCCTGCCCGATCTGAACGAGTTGACCGCCGATCTCGATGGCCGGCTGTTGCCCTTCGGCTGGGCCAAGCTGCTCTGGCGCCTGCGCAAGCCGCAGGTAAGGACGATGCGGGTACCGCTGATGGGTGTCGTCAAACGGCTCCAGGCGACCCGGCTGGCGAGCCAGCTGGCGGTGATGATGATGGAATATATCCGCCGCGATTCGGTGCTCCATTACGGCGCTTCGCGCGGTGAGATCGGCTGGATTCTCGAGGATAATCAGGGGATGCGCTCGATCGCCGAGACGATCGACAGCCGGGTCAACAAGACCTACCGGATTTACGGGAAGACGCTCTGATCCCTGCCGGGAGCGATGACGGACGAGAAACATGACGCTCCAGGCCTGGTGGATATTCGTCTGCGCGACCTTTCTGATCTCGGCGATGCCGGGGCCGAACATGCTGCATGTCATGACCCAGAGCATGCGCTATGGCTTCCGCCGCGCCGCCTTCACCATGGCCGGCTGCATGATCGCGCTGCTCAGTCTGTTTGGCTTGTCGGCGATCGGGATGAGCGCTTTGCTATCGGCACTCCCCCAGCTGCTCACCGCGATCAAGATCGTCGGCGCGCTCTATCTGGTCTGGGTGGGCATCCGCGCCTGGCGGGACGACGGCGCGCCGATCGATATGGCGGCTGGGGATATGGATGCGATCGTGCATAGCCCCGCCGGACTGTTCCGCCAGGGCTTCCTGATCAGCATCAGCAACCCCAAGGCGCTGATCTTCGCGGCGGCCTTCTTCCCGCAGTTCGTCAGCCCGGCGCTGCCGAAGGCGCCGCAGTTCGCGATCCTGCTGGCGACCTTCGTGGTGATCGAGACCGGCTGGTATTTGACCTATGCGACCGGTGGGCGCACCCTCGTGCGGTATCTGCGTCGGCCCGAATGGCAGCGCTGGTTCAACCGGGTGAGCGGCGGGCTGTTTGTCGCCTTCGGCCTGTCGCTGCTGGCGTGGCGCAACCGCTAAGGGCCAATCGAGCCCGATATCTGACCGCCGGCGCCGCCGTCGCGGCATAAGGATCGAGGAGAGAGCGATGACGATCGACGATATCGACGACAAATATGCCGCAGCGGCCTTTCGCCGATTGGTCCGCCACCTGCAGCACCGGCAGGATGCGCAGAATATCGACCTGATGGGGCTCGCCGGCTTTTGCCGCAACTGCCTGTCGGACTGGCTGGGCGAGGAAGCGGCTGGCGACATCGACAAGGAAACGATCCGCGAGGCGGTCTATGGCATGCCCTATGGCGAATGGAAGGCGCGGCAGCCCGCCGCAACCCCCGAACAGATGGCGCGGATGAGCGAGAGTGTTGCCAGGAACCGGGGAGCGTAGAGCGGTTCCACTGGCGCCGCAGCGCGCGAACCCAGCCGGAACGGTTGCGTTATGACCTCAGCGTGATCCAGGTCGGAGCATGGTCGCTGGCCTTCTCCATCCCGCGCGTGTCCTTGTCGACGCCCGCGCCGGTCAGCCGGTCGGCGGCAGCGGGGCTCAGCATCAGATGGTCGATCCGGAAGCCGGCATCGCGCTGCCAGGCGCCGGCCTGATAATCCCAGAAGGTATAGACCGGCCCGTGCGGGTGGACGGTGCGCACCGCATCGGTCCATCCGGCATGGCACAGGCGGCGAAAGGCCGACCGGCTTTCGGGCTGGGTCAGCGCATCGCTCGCCATCGCCCGCTCCGAAAAGACGTCGTCGGTCGAGGGCGTCGGGATGACATTATAGTCGCCTGCCAGCACCACTGGCATCTCGCCGGTCCACAGATCGGCGGCATGATCGATCAGCCGGTCGAACCAGGCGAGCTTATAGTCGAACTTCGGCCCCGGCACCGGATTGCCGTTGGGCAGGTAGATCGATCCGACGATCACGCCGTTCACCTCTGCCTCGATATAGCGGCTATGGGTGGGGTCGGGATCGTCGGGCAGGCCCTTGCGGCGCTCGATCGGCTGGCCGCCCTTCGCCAGGATAGCGACTCCGTTGAAGCCTTTCTGGCCATGCCAGATGGCGCCGTAGCCCGCCGCCTCGATATCGGCGATCGGGAAGGTCTCGTCGGATGTCTTGATCTCCTGCAGGCAGGCGACGTCGGGCGCCTTCTGCTCGAGCCATTCGATCAGGCGGGGAAGACGGGCCTTGATCCCGTTGATGTTGAAGGTCGCGATCTTCATGGCGATCGGGATAGCGCTACAAGCCGCGCCCGTCACTCACCTTTGACGCCAGGAGTCAGACCGAGAAGCTCGTTCCGCAGCCGCAGCCGGAGGCGGCGTTCGGGTTCGTGACGCGAAACGCCGCGCCTCCCAGCGATTCGACATAATCGACCGATCCGCCGCGGACGAGATCGAGACTCATCGGGTCGACGATCAGGGTAACGCCGTCGCGGCTGGCGATGATGTCTTCCTCGGCGGGGGCCTCGGCGAGTTCGAACTTATACTGGAAGCCGGCACAGCCGCCCCCGTCGATCGCGAGCCGCAGGATCGCCGGCTTGCCGGTTTTCTGCGCGATCAGCGCAACGCGGGCGGCAGCCGAGGGGGTCAGGTCGATGTCCATGGCACGAAAATAGGTATAGAAAGGGCCGCCGGCAATCGCCAGCGGCCCATCCTCCCCTTTTTATTCTTTGAATGTGCCGCGATGTCCGACGCGGCGGGTGTTCCCGTCCGCCGCGAAATCAGGCCGGAAGCTCAGTCTTCCGGGCCGCCCAATGCGACTTCCGAGGCCTGCTCATTGGCGGCCATCACATAGTTGGCGGACTGCAGAAAGGGTACCGGATTGACGGCGCGGCCGTCGATGCGGACTTCATAGTGGAGATGGCTGCCGGTCGAGCGGCCGGTCGATCCGACATAGCCGATCAGGTCGCCGCGCTTGACGCGCTCACCGGGGCGGGCGGCGATCTTCGACATATGGCCGTAGCGGGTCGCAATGCCCTTGCCATGTTCGATCTGAACCATGTTGCCATAGCCGCCGAACCATTCGGCGCGATCGACGACGCCATCGGCGGTCGCGTAGATCGGGGTGCCGGTGGGCGAGGCAAGGTCGATGCCGGCGTGCATCGCGGCCGAACCCTGAAACGGATCGGAGCGGACGCCATAGGCGCTGGTGAAGGTGAATTTGGCGATCGGCTGGATCGAGGGGATCGAGATCGAGCCGCTGGTGCTGACCTGAACCGCATCGAGCTTTTTCCAGGACTGGAAAATAGCCTGGAACTGCGCGGCGGCCTGGGCGTTTGGTGACATATTCCCATCCTGCGCCAGGACGGGCGCGGCGGGCATAGTCAGCAGCATGGCTGCGGCGAGCGCCTTTGCGCGGATCGAGGATATTGAGAGCGCGCGGAAGAAGGCCGAAAACGCGACGTCCAGAAAGGCCATAATTCCCCCGCGACCGGAACCGATACCAACCGGGAAATCCGGCCAGACCCTGTTTCGCCGACGTCAGGAATTGCCCCCCCTCACGCGACTGGGCTCGGTGTGCGGAAGATCACTGGAGGCGGCAAGCCCGGCCATCATCTCTTTCGTCAGACCGGCCCTATCGCGCGCCGAGTCGTTGAACGGAGGCTTAACCACGCCCCGGAAGTGCAGCCGGACCAGCGATTGCCAAGTCTGCACGCAATCGATTCGCATCGCACCGCACAAGAATCGGAACCAGGCGACTCCCGCTGCAACATGGTCGACCTCATCCTCCGCGATCCGGCGCAGGATGCGGCCCGACCGCATGTCGCCGGCCGCCTCGAAACGGCTTATCAATGAAGGGGTTACGTCGAGCCCGCGGGCTTCGAGCACCATCGGCACGATCGCCAGCCGGGCGATCGGATCGGCTGCTGTCGCTTCGGCGGCCTCCCATAATCCGTCATGGGCGGGAAGGTCGCCATAGCGTGCGCCATATGCATTCAGCCGCCGTTCGAGCAGCGCGAAATGCATCGCCTCCTCGGCGCCCACCTCGATCCATTCGTCGACGAAGCGTTGCGGAAAATGCGCGCCGAAGCGACCGACCAGATCGAAGGCGAGATCGATCGCGACATATTCGATATGGGCCAGCGCATGCAGCATCGCGATCCGCGCGCGATCCGATCCGCCCCGGCCGCGCCGTGGCACCTGCGACGGCGGGAGCAGCGCAG
>CAZJXG010000017.1:9475-34673 GCA_964549965.1 uncultured Sphingomonas sp.
CGATCGCGCCGCCCGGTGCGGGCGGGCCGGTTGGGCATCGGTGTTGCGAACGCCCAGTCGAGCCGCCCGGCGCGCCAGTCGCGCGCGGCCTGGCGGGCCGCCTTCACCTTGGCCAGCGGATCGGGTTCGTCGAGCACCGCACGGCAGGCGGCGGAGATATCCGGATTGCTCACGCCGCCGTGCTTTCCTCGGAGTGGGCCGCGTGCAGCGCGAGGATCGAGCGGACGTGGCGGCGCGCGACTTCGAGCCGGTCGTCGCCATAGCCGCCGCCCAGCGCGCTGGCGAGGGGTATCCCACGCCGGCGTGCCGCCTGCATCACGAAACGATCCCGCGCCTGGAGGCCCGCGTCGCTGAGTGCGAGCCGGCCGAGCCGATCGTCGCGGTGCGGGTCGACACCGGCCTGATAGAGAATCAGGTCTGGACCGAAATCGTCCAGTATGCGCGGCAGATGCACGGCCATGGTGGCGAGATAGGCCTCGTCGCCCGTGCCGTCGTCGAGCCCCAGGTCAAAGCTGGAGCTCGCCTTGCGGACGGGAAAGTTGCGCTCGGCGTGGATCGAGAAGGTGAAGATGTCGCTCCGCCCCGCCAGCAGCGCCGCAGTCCCGTCGCCCTGATGGACATCGAGGTCGACGATCATGATGCGCCGCGCATCGCCCTCCGCGATCAGCCGGTTGGCGGCGATGGCGAGATCGTTGAAGACGCAATATCCGGCGCCCGTATCCGCCAGCGCATGGTGGCTGCCGCCGGCGCTGTTGGCCGCATAGCCATGGTCGAGCGCCAGCTTCGCGGCGAGCCAGGTGCCGCCGGGGGCAAGGAAGGCGCGGCGCGTCACCCGTTCGGTGATGGGGAAACCGATCCGTCGCTCCTTGGCGGGGGGCACGGCGGATGCCGCCACCTCCGCGACATAGCGGGGATCGTGGATCGCCTCGATCCAGTGACGTGGCATCGGTTCGGGCTCGTGCCGCAGATGATCTGTGCCGCTTTCGGTCAGCGCGATCATCACCAGGCCATATTTGTCGAACGAGAAGCGGCTTCCCGCTGCGGCTGGGGACACATAATGGGGATGGTGAACGACGCGCAGCATCTTGCCACTTTAGCCGCATTTGCCGATGGAAAGCCATGAACCAGGAATTTGTCCGTCCCGACGTCCGCGCCTTTCTCGACAAGCTCGAAGCGCATGAAGGGCCGAAGACCCATGAGGTCGATCCCGCCACCGCGCGGGGGATGGCGCAGCGGATGCGGCAGGTGGCCGATGTCGACAGCCCGGCCATCGCCACGCGGGAGGATCTGTTCATCACGACCCATGACGGGCGGACGATCGCGGCGCGCTTCTACGATTCGCGCGCGCAGCGCGAAGAAGGGCCGCTCGTGCTGTTCTTCCATGGGGGTGGCTTCGTGCTGGGCGATATCGACAGCTATGATGCGGCCGCGGCCGATATCGCGATCGGGCTGGATCTGCCGCTGTTGTCGATCGACTATCGCCTGGCGCCCGAGCATCGCTGGCCCAGTGCCCCCGATGATTGCGAGGATGCGGCCCGCTGGGTCGCCGGGCAGGGGGTATTGTTCGGCCGACGCTTCAATTCGCTCGCCATCGCGGGCGACAGTGCCGGCGGCACCCTGACGATCGTCACGGCCATGGCGCTGCGCAACCATCCCGCCGCGCTGCCCGTCATCGCGATCTGGCCGCTCTATCCGGCGGTCGACCTGCGTAAGCGCTATCCGTCGACCGAAAGGCTGGGCGAGGGCTATATGCTCAGCCTCGATACGCTGCGCTGGTTCAACGAGCATTATGGCCCGGATTTCCAGCACTGGCGGGCCTCGCCCCGGCTGGGCGACCAGCGGGGCATGCCGCCGGCGCTGGTCGTCACTGCGACGCTCGATCCGTTGCTCGACCAGGGGCGGGCCTATGCGATGGCCTGCATCGAGGCCGGCGTCCCGGTCGCCTATCGCGAGGCGAAGGGCAATATCCATGGCTGGCTGACCCTGCGCCGCGCCATACCCTCCTCGGAGGAGGATCTGCGCGGCTGCCTTGGCGCGTTCAAAGTGATGATCGAGGAATATCGGCCATGAAGAAGACGCTTCCCTATCGCCCGGCGGCGGCGATCATGCTCCTCAACGCCGATGACAAGGTGTTCGTGGCGCAACGCATCGATAGTGCACTCGAAGCGTGGCAGATGCCCCAGGGCGGTCTCGATCCCGGGGAGGACCCGGAGGCCGGCGCGTTGCGGGAACTGGAGGAGGAAACGGGTATCCGGCCTCATCTGGTCGACATATTGGGCCGGGCTCCGGAAGAATTGCTCTACGATCTGCCGCGCGAACTGGTGGGCAAGGTCTGGGGCGGCAAATATCGTGGGCAGGCGCAGCACTGGTTCGTTGCCCGCTTCCTGGGCAGCGATGCCGATATCAACCTCGAAACCGCCGAGCCCGAATTCCGGGCGTGGAAATGGGTCGCCGCAAGCGAGCTGGTCGATCTTATCGTGCCCTTCAAACGCGAACTTTACGGCCAGGTCGTGACCATTTTCAGCGCCCATCTCCGCGAATAATATTGCCCTGTCAGGCTATTGATAATCACTTGCAATATTAACAATGAGCGGTTAGCCGGTCCCTGAATTAACGGGGGTCTCATGCTTCGCTCTTTCCGCTTCTCCATATCGCTTCTGGCCCTGGCTGGCGCAGCGCCGGCCTATGCACAGTCGCAGCCCGCCGCCGAGGGTGCCGGCGACGATATGATCATCGTCACCGCCACCCGCTCGGTGCTTCCGGCCAATGCGCTGCCGCTCACCATCGACGTGATCGGCAAGGCCCAGCTGGATCAGCAGATCGCCATTTCGGGTTCCGTGACCGATGCGGTGGCGGCACTGACCCCCTCCTTCTCCCCGACCCGCGGCAAATTGTCGGGCGCGGGCGAGACGCTGCGTGGCCGGTCGCCGCTCTACGCGATCAATGGCATCCCGCAGTCGACCCCGCTGCGCGACGGCAGCCGCGATGGTTTCACCATCGACGGATTTTTCGTCGATCGGGTAGAGCTGATCTATGGTTCGAACGCGCTGCAGGGGATCGGCGGCACGGGTGGCATCGTCAACCAGGTGACGGTCGGCGCGCCGACGCGGGAGGGCCTTTCGGGCCGCGTCCTGCTGCAAGGTACGGCCGACAACGGCTTCAGCAAGGAAGGCCTGGGCGGCAAGGCGGCGGGCCTCGTCCAGTACAAGGCCGATCGCTTCGACGCCACGATGGGTGTTGCCTATGAGAAGCGCGGCACCTTCTTCGATGGAGATGGGCGGCGGATCGGCCTCAACCTCACCCAGGGCGAAACCCAGGATTCGAAGGCGCTCTCGCTCTTCGGCCGCTTCGGCTATCAGCTCGGCGATACCGGACGCATCGATCTGATCGTCAACCGGTTCGAACTGAAGAGCGATGGCGACTATGTCGCCGTCGCCGGCAACAAGCTGACCGGCCTGCCGACCAGCGCGGTGCGGGGCAACCCGCCGGGCAAGCCCGCACAGGGCCGGACCGAGAGCGTCGCGCTGTCCGTCACCGACACCGATCTGGGCGGCGGCAACTTCGTCAGCCAGCTGTTCTTCAACCGCACCCGCGACACCTTCGGTGGCGAGGTCACGACCCAGG
Organism: uncultured Sphingomonas sp.; assembly: GCA_964549965.1. Taxonomy (GTDB): domain Bacteria; phylum Pseudomonadota; class Alphaproteobacteria; order Sphingomonadales; family Sphingomonadaceae; genus Rhizorhabdus. The sequence goes on from CAZJXG010000017.1 coordinate 13,100, forward strand.
CGACGTTCCAGGACGTCCGCATCGCGCCGATTGGCACGCTGTTCGATCAGTCACAGAACCGGTCCCGCAAGCTGGGGGCCAAGTTCACCTATGAACGCGCCGTTCCCGGCTTCGAGGCGCTGACGGCGACGGTCGGTCTCGACGCCTTGTTCGACAAGACCGAGCAGCGGCTGATCGCCACCAACCGCATATGGGTGCCGCCGACCGACTTCCGGGACATTGCGCCCTTCACCCAGCTCAATCTGGCGCTGTTCGACAAGAAGCTCCGCTTCGCTGGCGGCGCGCGCTGGGAGAATGTTCGGATCAAGATCGACGACTACACCACGCTCGCGACCACGACGACGCCACGGGGCGGCGTTGCCGTGGCGGGCGGCAAGCCCAAGTTCGACGACGTGCTGCTCAACGGTGGCATCATTTTCGAGCCGTGGGAGGGTATTCGAGCCTATGCCAGCTATGCGGAAGGCTTCACCGTTCCCGATGTCGGCCGCATCACCCGCGCGATCGGGATGCAGGGCGTGGACATCGACACCTTCCTCGACATCAGCCCGATCATTTCGAACAATCGTGAGCTTGGCCTGGAGGTGAAGCGTGGCCCGCTCGACGCCAGTGTCACCTATTTCTGGTCGTCGAGCGACAAGGGCCAGCTCCTGATCCAGAACGCGCTGCTCGTCTTCGACGTGCAGCGCCAGCGGGTCGAGATCGAGGGGCTTGAGGTTGCCGCGACGGTGGCGCTGCCGATCGACGGGCTGAAGATGAATGTCGGCTATGCCCATATCAAGGGCCGGTTCGATTCCGATCTTATCCCCGATGGCAAGGTCGATACCGATCTCGATGGCGTCAATATCTCGCCCGACCGCCTCAATCTCGGCGCGAGTTTCAATCGCGGCCCGATCGCGGCCCGCGTGCAGACCAGCTATTATCTGAGCCGCAGCTTCCGCAACGATCCGCCGCGCGCGCCGCTGGATCGGCGCAATAATTTCGGTGGCTATAATGTGACCGATGCCAGCATCCGATATCAGAGCGGCAGCCTCGGCGGGCTGACCCTGGCGGTGCAGAATCTTTTCGATACCCAATATATCGACTACAATAGTGACACCCGGCTCGCGACCGATCCCTTCTCCAACTTCGCCGGGCGCGGGCGGACGTTCACGCTCAGCTGGGATTATCGCTTCTGACCTTGCTCGGCACATTTCATCGCTGGATCGGCGGCCTGCTCGGTCTCGTGCTCGCGCTGCTCGGGTTGAGCGGGACCATATTGGTGCATCGCGATGGCTGGATCGGTGTCCCGCACGCCGCCGATGCACGGATCGCCGACAGCGAGATGCTCGCGGCGGCAACCGCGCGGCTGATGTCCGATCCGGCGGCGAGGCCCGACAGCATCCTCTATGCCAGCGACGGCTTCGGGCTGCTGCGACTATCCTTTTCGAAGGGGGCAGGCGCCTATGCCGACCAGTCGGGAGCGATCGTCACCCGCTGGTCCAGCCAGTGGGAACGGCCCGAATTGTGGCTGTTCGATTTCCACCATCATCTGTTCGCCGGCGATGTCGGCGAATGGGTGATCGGGATAGCGGGTTGCGCCGGGCTGTTCTTCGTCGTCTCGGGCGCGATCCTGTGGTGGCGGACGCGGCGGACCTTCGCTTTCCGCCTCTGGCCGCGCCGTCTGAGCCGGCCCGCGATCGTCCGCCACCATCGCGACCTTGGCATCGTGATGGCGCCGCTGCTGCTGCTGTCGATCTACACCGGCACGGTGATGATCTTCCGTCCCGTCGCCGTGCTGATACTCGGGCCGGGCGCCCCGTCGGCGATCGCCCAGGCCCTTAAGCCGCCCGCGCCGATCGGCGTGAAGCTGTCGGCCGATATCGACTGGGCCAATATCGTCCGCGCGGCGCATGCCCGCTTTCCCCAGGCGGAGCTGCGCCTGATCGCCCTGCCGCGCAAGGACAGCGGGCTGATCACGGTGCGGATGCGCCAGCCCGAGGAATGGCTGCCCAACGGCCGCACCATGCTCTGGTTCGCGGCCGACGATGGCAGGCTGGTCGGCGACAGCGATGCGCGAGCACATGGCCGGCAGGTGCAGGGCTTCAATATGTTCTACCCGCTGCACGCCGCGAAGGTCGGCGGGCTGGGCTACAAGCTGTTGATGACGCTATCGGGTCTTGCGCTCACCCTGCTCGGAAGCCTGGCGGTGTGGAGCTTCTGGTTCAGGCGCGGCCGGATCGCTTAGCCCAGGGCCTTACAGCGCCTGCGCCGCGGCCAGCACCGCCTCGGCATGGCCCTTGACCTTCACCTTGCGCCAGATCTTCGCGATCCTGCCGTCCCGGCCGATCAGGAAGGTCGCGCGGTCGATGCCCATATATTGGCGGCCATAGAGGCTCTTTTCGATCCAGGTGCCGAAGGCTTCGCAGACCGCGCCGTCATTGTCGGAGGCCAGCGCGATCTTCAGGCCATATTTGTCGATGAACTTCTTGTGCCGCGCGGCGCTGTCCTTCGACACGCCGATGATCGTCGCGCCCGCGCGGGCGAAGTCGTCCGCCAGAGCGGTGAAGCTCTGTGCTTCGGTGGTGCAGCCGGGCGTATCGTCCTTCGGGTAGAAATAGAGGACCAGGATCTTGCCGGCCTGCTCCGTCACGCTGGTCGCGCTGCCATCCGGCAGGTCGAGCTTCACCTCTGGAGCCTTGTCGCCTTCCTTGAGCATCGCGCAGCGTCCTCCGTCATCTGCCCCGCGAAAGCGGGAATCCACAGTGTTGGAACGCTTATTGACCAAGCGTGCCGCCGTCCATGGATTCCCGCCCTCGCGGAAGAGCGGAAGATCAACCGTCCTGCCTGGCGTGGTCGGCGATCGCCGCCGCCCAGCTCTCCTGAACCACGACCCGCGCCTGGCCATAGGCCGCCTGCAACTCGTCCCATTGCCCGAAGCCACAGGCCTGGGCGATCACCGCGCGCTGCTCGGGCGCCGGGTCCTGATCATGGGGCGACAGCAGGCGCAGCACGATCAGCATCCGGCTCAATATCTGGTGCGATTCGATCATCATCGGGTCGATCAGCCCGGCGCTGACCTGAGATCGGATCGCGGTGCGCAGCCGCGGATGGATGCCGACATGACGCCCCAACTGGTTGACGTGGACCGCAAACTCCAGGTCGACGAGGCCGCCCTTGACCAGCTTGACGTCGAATGGCCCGCGGGCCGGCTTGTGGCGGGCGATGTCACTGCGCATCTTGACCGCGTCGCCGAGCAGGGTCGCCCGGTCGCGCGGCTGGCGCAGCCGCTTGTTGACGATCGCCCTGACCGCCTTGCGGGCCTCGTCCGATCCATAGACCGGCCGCGCGCGGGTCAGCGCCATATGCTCCCATGTCCAGGCATTGTCCTGATGGTAGCGGTCATAGGTCTCCAGCGAGCAGGCGAGCATGCCTTTGGCGCCCCACGGACGCAGCCGCGTATCGACCTCGTAAAGCGGCCCCATCGTCGTGACCGTGGACATGGCGGTGGTGATCTGCTGCGCTACCCGGCTGAAATATTCATTGGCGTCGAGCGGCTTGCGGCCATCGCTTTGCGCCCGGTAGTCGCCGGTGAACAGATAGATGATGTCGAGATCGGACTGGCTGGTCAGCGCCCGGCCGCCGAAGCGCCCCAGCGCCAGGATCACCAGCTCCGCGCCGGGCACCTCGCCATGCGTTTCCTTCATCCTGGTCAGCACGTCGTCGGCCATCGCGCGCAATCCCGCCTCGGCAAGATCGCAGCAGGAGACGGCGACGTCGAGCGCGTCGGCGGTCGCCTCGACGAGCTGAAGCCCCAGGCCGAAGCGATAGGCGTCGATCGCCTGCGCGGTGCGAAGCTGGGCCGCGGCACGCTCTCCGTCGTGGAGCAACAGCCTGAACTCGGCATCGAGGTCGCCCGGCAGCGGCAGCGGCGCATAGGCGCTGCTGTCGATCAGCCGGCGGATCAGCGCGGGCTGGGCAATCAGGTGGCGCGACAGACTGGGGGCATGGCCCAGCACGCCCAGCAGCGAGGCCATCAGCGAGGGCCGCGCCTCGAACGGCGCGAACAGCTCGACCTCCGAGGGCAGGCGACAGACGATCTCGTCGAGCGCGGCGAGCGTCGCGTCGGGATCTTCGAAGCGTTCGAGCGAATCGATCAGGTCGGGCAGCACGGCGTCCAGCGCATGGTGCTCCGAGGCGCGCTGCAGCGCCGCCGGGCCACCCTCGCGCCATTCGCGCAGGCGACGAGCGGACCGGATCGGGTCGGCAAAACCGGCATCGACCAGCCGTACCTCGATCGCATCGCAGGCGCCGGGGTAGAGCAGCATGCGCAGATCGCGCGACAATATCTGGTGAAGCCGCTCTGCATCGCTGCGGATCGGCGCCAGCGTGGCCATCAGCTCGGCCGCCGCCGTGACCGCCCCGTCGAAGCCCTTGCCGGTCAGCAGCATCTGCGACAACGGGGTCAGCACCTGTTCGGCCGCGCCGAATGCCGCCTGAAGCCGGGCATGGGCGACGTCGAAGGCGCGGCGCATGGCCGGCTCGATCGCGGCGGGCAGGGCGAGCGCGTCGATCAGGTCGGAGGCCAGCACCGCGAACTCGTCGATCCGCGTGAACAGCGCATCGATCCGCTCGCCGCCGGAGGAGAGTTTGAGGCTCAGGCAACGACGCTCGAGTTCGGCGAGCAGCTGGGCCGGGCCGGGGCCACGGTCCGCGGCCAGCCGGAGGTCGAGGGTCGCCGCGCCCAGATCGGGTTCGTGCCTCATGAGCGTTTCCGCCCGGAAGATAGGGGGCGCCCCGATACGCTGGGACGCCCCTCGATGAATACAGCCATCGATTTTCTCACGCTTACGCAACACATACACTTGATGCTGCCCTGATTAGCAGCCGATCTTTAAGTCCCGGTGCGCGAGACTGGTTAAAATGGCAGTGACCCTGTTTTCCGCCGAATCCCTTACGGAAGCCCAATAATAGCGGAAATTCAGCTGCTTTCGGTGCTCAGGCCTGACCCGAGACCCGCTTCCACTCGCCGCTGATCAGCGCGCGTGCGCTTTCATAGGCCTTAACCAGCGACGGCCAGTCGGGCTGCCCGCAGGTGCGCGCGACCAGCGGCTGGGAGGCCGCCGGCGGTTCGGACGAGGCGGGAGAGACCAGCCGTAGCGTGACGAGCATCCGCGTCAGCAGCTCATGCGCCGGGATGACGGCGGGATCGATCAGCCCCTGGTCGGACAGCAGCCGCATCGCACTGCGCAGCCGGGGGTCGAAGCCGGTTCGGTGGCGCAGCTGGAGCAGATGGACGGCGAATTCCGCATCGACCAGCCCGCCTTCGATCAGCTTGACGTCAAACGCGCTCGACGGCGGCTTGTGCCTGGCGATATCGCCGCGCATCTTGACGACCTCGGCGGTGAGCACAGCATCGTCGCGGGTGCGGCCCAGCACCTCGGCAATGATGGCGTCGACCTGCGCGCGCGCCGCCGCCGATCCGAAGATCGTCCGGGCGCGGGTCAGCGCCATATGTTCCCAGGTCCAGGCACTCTCGCGCTGATATTGGGCGAAGCTGTCGACCGAGACCGCCAGCGGTCCTTGGGTGCCCGAGGGGCGCAGCCGCGTATCGACCTCGTAAAGCGGCCCCGCCGCGGTCGCGACCGACAGTGCCGCTGACACGCGCTGAGCGAGCCGGTTGAAATAGGTGGTGGTGCCGAGCGGGCGGCGCCCGTCCGATTCGGCCAGGAAATCATTGCCGGTAAAGAGGTAGACGATGTCGAGGTCCGACGCGTGGGTCAGGGCACCGCCGCCCAGCCGGCCGAGCGCGACCACTAGCAACTCGCCGCCGGGCACTCGGCCATGGGCGTCCTCGAACTCGGCGATCGTCGCTTCGGCGAGCACGGCCAGAGCGGCCTCGGCAACGCGGGCATAGCCCTGGGCGACGTCGATCGGGTCAGACACCGCCTCGATCAGCTGGACGCCCAGCGCGAAGCGCCGCTCGCCGACCCGCTGGCGGACACCGTCGAGAAGCTGTTCATAGCTATCGCTGGGTTCGCCCGCGCGGAATTCCGCGACCAGTATCTCGAACGGCGGCGGCGCGGCCAGCGCCGTCGAGTCGATCAGCCCGTCGAGCAATGCCGGCCGGCGGCCCAGTGCCTGGCTCAACGTGGGGGCGTGGCTCAGCACGTCGATCAGGGCGCGGGCCAGCGAAGGCCGCGCCTGCAACAGGCGGAACAGGTTGATCGCGCTCGGCAGCCCGGCAACGAGATCCTCGAAACGGTTGAGCGCATCCTGCGGCGACGGCGCCTTGCCGAGCGCCGCGATCAGCGTCGGCAGCATCGCCTCCAGCGCGGCCTGGGCAACCGGCGTGCGCAGCGACCGGCTCTTGCCTTCGCGCATCGCCTCGATCCGTTGGCGCGCGGCGGCGGGATCGACGAAGCCTGCGCCGGCCAGCATCTCCTCCAGCTTGTCGGCATGCTGGGGCAGCTGCTCCTCGTCACCATTGTCGAGGCCGTCATATAGCGAGCCGACGAGGTCGATATGCGGCTGGAGCAGGGCGACCAGCGCGGCGCCGTCGTCAAGGCCGTGCAGCCGGGCGACATTGTCGAGCGCGTCCGCCTGCTTGGGGAGGCGATGGGTCTGATGATCGTCGACCATCTGCAGGCGATGCTCGATCGTCCGGTAGAGTCGATAGGCCTCGGCCAGTTCGGTGGCTGCGGCGGGCTCGATCCGGCCCGCCTCGCCCAGCGCCCGCAGCGCATCCAGCGTGGCTGGCGCGCGTAGCTGCGGCTCGCGCCCGCCATGGATCAGCTGGTGGATCTGGGCGTAGAATTCGACTTCGCGGATGCCGCCGCGCCCGCGCTTCAGATCATAGCCGGGGCCGAGTTGCTGGCCCTGTGCATAATGATCACGGATGCGGCGGGAAATCTGCCGGATTTCCTGTACCGCGCCGAAGTCGATCGAGCGGCGCCAGATGAAAGGCCGGATCGAATCGAGGAAATGCTGCCCCAGCGCGATGTCCCCCGCCGCGGCACGGGCGCGGATGAAGGCGGCGCGCTCCCAGGGCAGGGCGGCCGATTCATAATAGGACAGGGCTGCGTCGATCGGCAGCGCCAGCGGTGACACCTCGGGCGAGGGCCGCAGCCGCAGGTCGACCCGAAACACATAGCCATGTTCGTCCCGGGTCTGGAGCAGTTCGACGACCCGGCGGGCGATGCGGACTGCCGCCTCGACCGGCTCTTCGCGCGGGCGATGGGGCAGGGTCGCGGGGTCGAAGATCAGGATCGGGTCGATGTCGGATGAATAATTGAGCTCGCGGCTGCCATGCTTGCCCAGGGCAAGCGCTGCGAATCCGCGCGGTTCGGCATCGGGCATCCGCTCGACGATGGCGGCGCGGATGGCGACATCCAGCGCGTGATCGGCGAAGGCGGAAAGATGCCCGACGACCTCCTCCAGCGTGGCCACCCCGCAGATGTCGGCTAGCCCGACGGCCAGCGAGACGATCTGCCGCTGGCGGCGCAGCATCACGCCGACATCGTCGCATGCTGCAGCAGCAAGACCATCGCGAATCGCTTCCGTAAGGCCCCGGTCGCGGACCGCTACGACCGTATCGGGGTGGCGTTCCGCCAATCCCGCCAGGAAGGGAGAATGCCCGCCGATCCTGCGCAAGCCATTGGAAAAGGCGCCTTCATGGACAGCGGCAGTCATCGCTGCCCCGCATAAGCGATTCGTACGGGAGTGCAACATTGGGAAACATGCGCGCCGTGTTGCGTTATGCTAGAATGGAAAAGCCCGCCCTCTCCCATTCGCCACCGTCCGAGCGCCATGGCATGTCGCGAACGGTACAGGCGCCGCAGCGCCATGAGGGTATCGGCAACGCGTTGCGCGCGGCCTTCGATCCTGGAAGCTATGGCATGCCGGACGATATGGCCCGGCTGCTCCGACAGATGGACTGATACAAAAAAGCCCTCCCGATCGGGGAGGGCTTTTCGCATTGGGGGTGTAGCCTCAATCCTTCGACAGCATATCCACATCGGCCATGATCTGCTGCAGGGTCGTGGTCGAGGGATCGGTCTTGTGATCGCGGCGAGAGGGGAGCTGGCCATGATCGAGCAGCTGCTCAAGGGCGGCGCGGCCCCGCGCCACGCGGCTCTTGATGGTGCCGACGGCACATCCGCAGATCTCGGCCGCCTCTTCATAGGCAAAGCCGCCTGCGCCCACCAGGATCAGCGCCTCGCGCTGGGGCTGGGGCAGGTGCAGCAGCGCGCGCTGCATGTCGGCCAGCTCGATGTGGCGATCTTGCGAAGCCGGAGCGGCGAGCAGCTTGTTCGCCGTATGCTCGTCCCATTCCCCGCGGAAACGTGCGCGACGCATCTGCGAAAGGAAGAGATTGCGCAGGATGATGAACGTCCAGGCGCGCATGTTGGTGCCCGCCTGAAAGCGCTTGCGCGCCGCCCAGGCCTTCATCAGCGTTTCCTGCACCAGATCATCGGCGAGATCGCGATTGCCCGAAAGCGAGCGTCCGAATGCGCGCAGATGTGGAATGACGCGCGCCAGTTCGTCCTTGAACTCATCGTCCGAGAGCGCGACCAGTTCGACCGCCGGGGATTCCGCGCCGGTCTCGTCCCGATCGTCTTCATTCATCTGCTGTGGTTTCCCGCCGTAAGAATGTGCCACTGGCCGTCTTTTGGTCATCAGCACGATCAATTCCCATCGTTGGCCTTGGGACGGTCATGACCGTCCGTTTCAGCGATACAACAACAGGAACCACATCGGGTTCCATCGTGATCGGATGCGAAACGACTTCTCTTAGGCTTCGATCGTCGCAGCGTTGAAGAACAGCGCCTGGCTGATCGCGGCCTTCACCGTCGACCGCTGGAAAGGCTTGGTGATCAGGAAGGTGGGTTCGGGACGCTCGCCGGTCAGCAGCCGTTCGGGGAAGGCGGTGATGAAGATGACCGGTACGTTGAACTCGGTCAGGATGTCCTTGACCGCATCGATCCCGGAGCTGTCATCGGCAAGCTGGATGTCGGCGAGCACAAGGCCTGGCCGATGAGCATGCGCCTGCGCCACGGCCTCGTCGCGGGTGACGGCGACGCCGCTGACACTGTGGCCCAGATCGCGGACGATCGTCTCCAGATCCATCGCGATGATCGGTTCGTCCTCGATGATCAGCACGTCGGTGCGGGTCTGACGGTCGATTTCCGCGATAGCGTCGGCGACGAGTGCCTCCACCTCTTCCGGGCTGGCTTCGATCAGATAGGCAGTGTCGGTGACGGTGAAGCCCTCCATCGCGGTGAGCAACAGTGCCTGGCGGGACAAGGGCGTTATGCCGCTCAACCGCGCCTGTGCGATCGCTTCGCGGTCGGCATCGCCGGCCTGCGATTCCATCTCGTCATAATTGGTCGAGTTCCAGATGGCCTGGAAGGTACGGTAGAGGCCCACGCGTACGTCGACGTCCTTGGGAAAATCGTCCGGCGCGGCGACGATCGCCTCAAGCGAGGCGCGGACATAATTGTCGCCATGACTCTGGCTGCCGGTAAGCGCGCGCGCATAGCGGCGCAGGAAGGGCAGGTGGGGGGCAAGTTTCTGGCCGAGCGACATGGGTATCGAGACTCCCTGGCTTCATTGGCGCGGATTTCGCCGCCACAGGGCAGGGGAGATAGCAGCCCCACCCGTGTCGCGGAAGCCGTCCGCAGCTTCCATCTTCGAATGTGCAAAAAGAGACATTCATATAAGGGAACCAACGGAGGAGTTTTTTGTTTCATCCGCACTGCGTGCATTTCACGAGGGTTCGTAAAATGGTACGCAGCCGGATCGATCCAGAGGGGCGGTGTCCGCAGGGGCCGTTACATTGGAGAGTGTTGGACAACGACATGCAATTCAGGGGCGCGGGCCGGTTGGCTAAGGAAGAACAGTCAAAGACACCGGCAAACGATGTGTCAGGCGGTAAACCGGCGAAAAAGCGCCGGGCCGATGGCGCACGCGATTCCAGCGTAGGATCGGCGCTGCGTTCTGTATATTCGCAGACCGTAGACGAGGCGGTTCCTTCCGAGTTTCTGGATCTGCTTAACAAGCTGGATTGATCATGCCGCTGCCCGATGCCTATTTCGGCCGGGTACGAAGATCAGGCGAATCAAAAGGCGGCGGATGAGGCAACCGGCAAAATTAGCATTCGCCCGCCTGTCTACTGGCACCAAAATGCTGCTGATCCTTTCGGCAGCCATGCTTCCGCTCGGTTTGATCGCTCTGTTGACCTCCCTCGATATGGCACGCTCCGCGTCTGCTGAACGGCAAACGGCGGCCGAGGCTGCGACCGCGATGCATGCGGCGACGGCCCAGGCGGTGATCGATCAGGGGCTCTATGCCGTGCGAGCCGCCGCCACCAGTCAGCGCTCCCCCGAATATCTCTGCGCGGAGCTCGTGCGCCAGGCACGCATCAATCCCGGTGAGCGTCCGCCAGTCGCGATATTCGACGGTGCCGGACGCAAGATCTGTCAGTCCCACGGCAATCCGATCGACAGCAGTGCCGAGCTGGATCGGCGCGCCGATCAGGTCTGGCTGGATGATTCCCGCCGATCGATCCGTTTCGCCAGCATCCGTCCTGGGGATGGAATGCGCGTGGAAGCAGATATTCCCGCTGCGGCGATCCGCCCCGCGCCTGGCGGAGATGAGGTACTGCCGCTTGCCCGGCTGGCCTTGCGGCAGGGACTGGAGGAAATGACCCTCGTCGAACAGGGCGGCCAGGACGACAGGGATGTGCTGCGTCTCTCGCACTCGCTTGCCGACGGACGGATCATCCTGATCGCCGACTACCGGCTGGCCCCGGCGCGGGCGCGGACGGCGCTGCTCGTGATGCTGCCGATCCTGATGTGGGCTGCGGCCGCCTGGACGGGCTGGTTCATCGTCAACCGACTGCTGCTTTTCCCACTCGCTCAGCTCAAGCAGGCCATCGACAGCTGGCAGGGAGGGCATACCCCCTTCCGCCTGCCGCGATTCAACACGCCGAGTCATGAGATACGCGATCTCGCCGACAGCTTTGCCGGAGCCGCGGCCCGCATCCACAAGCATGACAGCGAACTGGAGGAGGGGCTGGCCCGCCAGACGAAGCTTACCCGCGAGGTTCATCATCGCGTGAAGAACAATCTTCAGGTCGTTTCCAGCCTCATCAACCTCCATGCGCGCGGCGCCGAAGGCGCGGTTGCGGATGCCTATGCTGCGATCCAGCGCCGGGTCGATGCGCTGGCGGTCGTTCACCGCAACCATTATGCCGAGCTTGAGGAACATCGCGGTGTTTCCATACGGGCCTTGGCGGGCGAACTCGCGACGTCGCTGCGGGCTTCGGCCCCGGCCGGCGCCACGGGCATGCCGATCGCCCTGAACCTCATCGATGCCTATGTGACCCAGGATGTTGCGGTACCGATCTCCTTCCTTGTCACGGAAGTCGTCGAATTGCTGATGCACTGCAATCCCCGCGGATCGGTGCTGATTTCACTCGAAGCGACCGAGGAGGCCGATCGCGCCAATCTGCGGATCGAGACGGTGGGGATGGCAGACAGCGCGATCGACGCCTATCCCGGCCTCGCCCGCTTCGACCGCGTCGTGACAGGTATCGCCCGGCAGTTTCGTTCGCCGCTGTCGCAGGATCTGGAGGCCGGACGGTTCGAGATCCGGATCAGCATCATCGCCTGAAAAATTTCGGGAGGCGCGGAACCAAGCATAGGGCAGGCCGTTCAGTAATTCGGATAGCGATGCTTTGCCCCCCCCGCTCCCGCTATCCAAAACATAAGGGCCCGGCCGCGTTATCCCCCCCGTAAACGCGCCCGGGCCCAACTTTTTTCAAATATCTGAGATCGAAAGAAAAGTTCCGGTCATTCCATTGCGGATGGGGAACAAAGCCCCCGCGCGCGCATTGATCGGTCAGCTTCTTTCAGAAGCCTCGGATTACAGAGAGGGTCTATCATGTTCAAACGCACCATCGCCGTCGCTTTCGTCAGCCTCACGCTGCTCGCCGTTTCTGCCTGCAATACGGTGGAAGGCGCTGGCAAGGATGTGTCCTCGGCCGGCAAGGCCGTCGCGAACGCGGCCGACGACGCGAAATAATATCGCTTTGGCGGCGCGCAACCATCGGTTGCGCGGAACAGAAGAGCCCGGGACGGTTCAGGCCGTCTCGGGCTCCTGCTTTTTGCGGGCCCGCTCGGTAAGCCAGATGCCGATCAGCGCGAACTCATATAAAAACACCAGCGGTATCGCGAGCAGCAGCTGCGAGCCGACATCTGGCGGGGTCAGCACCGCCGCGATCGCGAAGGCACCGACGATCGCATAGCGCCGCGCGCCGATCAGTTGCTTTCGGGTGACGATGCCGGCTCGTTCGAGCAGCATCAGCAGCACGGGTAGCAGAAACGATATCCCAAAGCCGAACAGGAACTGCATGACGAAGGAAAGATAGCTGTTCACATCGGGCAGGGCTTGCTGCTGCACGCCGTTCAGATCGCCCTGGAAGCCGAGCAGGAATTTGAGGGCCATCGGAATGGCGATGAAATAGGCCAGGGACGCGCCGGTAATGAACAGCGCGGGTGTCGCAAGCAGGAACGGCAGCATCGCCCGCTTCTCGTTCCGGTACAGGCCCGGCGCCACGAACTGCCAGATCTGGTTGGCGATCACCGGAAAAGACACCATCATCCCGGCGAAGAATGCGATCTTGATCTCGACCAGGAAGCCGCCGAAAATCTGGGTGTTGATGATCTTCGACTGGCCGGCCGCGAGTAGTGGATGGACGAGAAAGGCGAAGATCGGCCGCGCGAAATAGAGGCAGACGCCGAAGCAGACCGCCAGCGCCGCGAACGACATCAGCAGGCGGCGGCGCAGTTCGAGCAGATGGTCGAGCAGCGGCGCGCGGCTCTCGTCAATCTCGTTCATGGCAGCGGATCATGTCCCACGGGCTTCGTCGCGGCGGCCGGTTTGTCGGTGCCGAACATATCCGGCTGAACCGGCGCCGGGGATGGTGAACCATCGACCGGCGCGGCGCCATCGATCAGTTCGGAACCGTCGGGCGGCGGCAGCGCTTCGCTGGGCGGGCCACCCAGCGGGACCATCTCTCCATCGGTCGCATGATCGATCAGCGCCGGCTGGGGCGGATGTTCACGCATGATCCGCTCATTGTCGGCCGCCCATTTCTTTTCCATTTCCTCCAGCTCGGCCTGACGGACCATCTCATCCAGGCCCGATCGGAAATGGCGTGCGACGCCGCGCGCGCGCGCGATCCACTGGCCGACGAAGCGCATCGCGCGCGGCAGGTCCTTTGGCCCGATCACGACAAGCGCGACCACGGCTACCAGGAGCAATTCGGTGGGAGCGACGTCTAGCACCGCCTATGGCCGAAGATCGTTCCGGCGGATCAGCTATGCGGCCGATCATCCTTCATCGGCTGCAACGTGGGATCGGGATTGGGCTCGATCGGAGGCTGCTGCTGAAGGCGCGGCGCGGCGGGCGGCGGCGCCTGCGCGGCTTCCTCCTCCTCGGTCATGCCCTTCTTGAAGCTCTTGATGCCCTTGGCGACGTCTCCCATCATGTCGGAGAACCGCCCCTTGCCGAATAGCAGGAGGACGATGATGCCGACGACGAGCCAATGCCAGATGCTCAAACCACCCATGGGGAATCTCCTAGAATAAACCCCATTTAGGGCCTGCCCACAGCCACCGCAATGGCGTTACCGGACGGGGCGGGCGCGGGGCAGGAACGCAGCGGACCCATGGCCCGCCATTGCGACAGCGCGGTTACAGCCGATCATGCGGCTCATTCTTCTTCGCCATCGCCCGGATCATCGCTCCCCGTGTCGCCCTTCTCCATCTGGAGCTGTTCGAAGGCGAGGTCGACGGGATCGAGCAGACCCGCCGCCTTGAGGTCGGCGATGCCGGGCAGATCCTTGCGGCTGCCCAGCCCGAAATGGGTCAGGAAGCTCGGCGTCGTCGCGTAGAGCAGGGGGCGTCCAGGCGTCTCGCGGCGTCCCGCCGGGCGGATCCAGCCCGCTTCGAGCAGCACGTCCAGCGTGCCCTTCGAAATCTGCACGCCACGGATCGCCTCGATCTCCGCCCGGCTGACGGGCTCATGATAGGCGATGATCGCCAGGGTCTCGATGCCCGCACGGCTCAGCTTGCGTGGCTCCTCGCGGGTGCGCCGCAGGATATGGGCGAGGTCGGACGCGGTCTGGAAATGCCAGCGGCCGCCCCGCTCGACCAGTTCGATACCGCGCCCGGCATAGAGGGCCGCAAGCCGGGGCAGGGCATCGCCCAGTCCATCGGTGCCGATGACGCTCATCAGTTCGGCGGGGCTCATCGGTCCCTCGGCCGCGAACAGGGCGGCTTCGATCGCGCGAAGCAGGTCGTCGGGTTCGCCGATCACGCCGCGCTCCGCAGCATCAGCGGCGCGAAGGCGGTTTCCTGCATCAGCGCGACCCGCCCCTGACGCGCCAGCTCCAGCGCGGCGACGAAGCTGGAGGCGAGCGCCGAGCGGCGATAATCGCCGGTCGCCTCGATCGGCAGAAAGGCCTCGAGGCTGGTCCAGTCGATCACCGCGCCGACCATCCGGGCCACCCGCTCGATCGCCTGGTCCAATGTCATCACCGGGCGGCGCTGGACGATATGGACGGGTTCGTCGCCGCGCGCCTGGACCATGCCATAGGCGGCGATCAGTTCGTAGAGGCTCGCATCCCACGCGGCTTTGCGGATCACCCGGAGACCTTCGGGATTGCCACGTCCGAACACGTCGCGGCCCAGCCGGTCGCGGCCCATCAGCCGCGCGCCCGCCTCCCGCATCGCCTGAAGCCGCTGGAGCCGCAACTGCAGCCGCAGTGCCAGCTCCTCCGGGCTCGGATCGACGGTGGGGTCCTTGGGCAGCAGCAGGCAGGATTTGAGATAGGCGAGCCACGCCGCCATCACGAGATAATCGGCCGCAATCTCCAGCTTAAGGGCCCGCGCCCGTTCGATGAAGGCGATATATTGTTCGGTCAGCGCGAGGATCGATATCTTCGCGAGATCGACCTTCTGCGCGCGGGCAAGGGTGAGCAGCAGGTCGAGCGGCCCCTCCCATCCGTCGAGGTCGAGCGTCAGCACATCGTCCGAGTGCGCCTCGTTCAACGGCAGGTCGAAATTGTCCTCGTCGTCCCCAAGCATGGACGCGAGTAAATCAGCATTTGCCGATTCGAGAAATGGCCCATCCACTACATCTTGTGGATAAGCCGCCGTCGTGGCCCGTTTATATGGGGGTCAGGCCGGCAATACCGCCATCAGCGCATCGCGCTCGGCGATCAGCTCCGCGAGCGCGGCACGGGGCCGCACGCCGGCCACGGTCGCCATCGCCCGGTCGAGCCGGGTCCGCGCCTCGGCCCCGATCGGCCCGACGGCGCCGGCGATCGCCTCCATCTCGGTCATGTCGCCCGAGCAGTGCAGGGCGATATCGCAGCCCGCCGCCAGGACGCCCGCCGCGCGATCGTCGAAGCCGCCCGACAGCGCATGCATGCCGAGATCGTCCGACATCAGCAGCCCGTCAAAGCCGATTCGCCCGCGAATGATGGCGCCGATCACCTTCGCCGAGAGGCTGGCGCATTGTGCGGCATCCCAGGCCGGATAGACGACATGCGCGGTCATCGCCATCGGCGCATCGGCCAGCTTGATGAAGGGCGCGAGGTCGGTCTCCAGCGCCTCGGCGTCGGCGGTGACGACGGGCAGCTCGACATGGCTGTCGGCCATCGCCCGGCCGTGGCCGGGCACATGTTTGACGACGCCGACCGCGCCGCCGCTGCGCAGGCCTTCGATCACCGCCCGGCCCATCGCCGCGACCCGCATCGGCTCGGCGCCCAGCGCCCGATCGCCGATGATGTCATGCGCGCCGGGCTGGCGGACGTCGAGCAGCGGCAGGCAATCGACATTGATGCCGACCTCGCCGAGCATGGTCGCGATCGCCGCGGCATTGTGGCGCGCCGCTTCGATCGCGGTGATCGGCGCGATGTCGTAGAGCCGGTCGAACAGCTCGCCCTTTGGAAAGGCGGGCCAGTGCGGCGGCTGCATCCGCGCCACCCGGCCGCCCTCCTGATCGATCAGGATCGGCACATCGGCCCGGCCCGACAGCTCGCGCAGGCTGTCGGTGAGCGCCCGCAGCTGTGCCGGATCGGCGACGTTGCGCTTGAACAGGATGAAACCGGCGGGATCGACCGAGCGGAAGAAGCCCCGTTCGGCCTCGCTCAGTTCGGTCCCGGCGAGGCCGAGGAAGAGTGGCGTCATCCGATCACCGAGCAGCTTTCGCCCGCCGTGCGCAGCCGCCGGCAGATATCGCCCGCGTTGCCGCCGGTCGCGCGGAGGCGGTAGAGCGTCTTGTCGCCCGACTGCACCGACACCACCGATTGGGTGAGATCCTTCAGGAAGCCGAAGCGGCCCGAGAGATTCTTCCACGCGGCATTCGCCTTGGCCTGGCTGGAGAAGGCGCCGAGCTGGACCATCGAGCCGCCCGATGCGGGTTCGGGCGTGGCGGGCGCCGCAGCGACGGGGGCGGGCCGGGCAGGGGCGGGCTTCGGTGCCGCTACCTGCTTGGGCAGCGTTTGGTCGACGGCGGGCTTGACCGGCGGGGCGGTCGGCTTCGCGGCCACCGGCGCCTGCTTGGGGGGCGAGGCGCTGGGCGGCGGAACCACGGGGGCGGCCGCGACCGGCCGATCGACGTTGACCGGGGTCTCGGCGGCGCTGCCGGTGTCGATCACGCTCTCCACCTCATTGCCCTTGCTGGCGCTGTAGACGATTTCGTCCTCTGCGGTCGGCGCGGCCTGTTCGGCGGGGCGTTCCTTATAATAGCTGTCGGGCGCCTTGATCAGCGCGCCGTCGCCGGACGCCGCCTTGTCGCTGCTGCGCATCCACAGGAAGCCGCCGACGATCAGCGCGATCACCACCAGCGCGATGGTAAGCCACAGGATCAGGCGGCCTGTGCTGACGCCGCCTTCCTCATATTCTTCCTCGACCGGTTCGAGCCAGGGAAGGCGATCCTCGTCCTCAGGCCTGTCGCGCGAGTAATCGGTCATTACTGCATCTCCTCCGCCGCGGCGACGCCCATGACGCCCAGGCCATTGCGGATAATCTGCCCGATCGCATCGCTGAGCGCCAGTCGCGCGCGCGTCATTTCGGGCCTGTCGGTGATCAGGAAGCGACGGGCCGGGTCGTCATTGCCCCGGTTCCACAACGCATGGAACAGCGCCGCCAGATCATAGAGGTAGAAGGCGATGCGATGCGGCTCATGCGCCTGCGCCGCGCTTTCGACGATGCGCGGGAACTGGGCGGCGAGCTTGACCAGCGCCAGCTCCTCGGCGTCGAGCAGGGTCAGGTCGGCGGCCGGCGCGAGGTCGATCCCCGCCTCCCCGGCGCGGCGATGGAGCGAGCGGCCGCGCGCATGGGCGTACTGGACGTAAAAGACCGGATTGTCCTTCGACGCCTCGACGACCTTGGCGAAATCGAAGTCCATCTGGGCATCGGCCTTGCGGGTCAGCATGGTGAAGCGGACGACGTCCTTGCCGACTTCGCGGACGACATCGGCCAGGGTCACGAAGCTGCCCGAGCGCTTCGACATCTTCACCGGCTCGCCGCCGCGCAGCAGGCGGACCATCTGGACCAGCTTGACGTCGAACGCGGTCTTGCCGCCGGTCAGCGCCTGGACCGCCGCCTTGATGCGCTTGACGGTGCCGGCATGATCGGCGCCCCAGATGTCGATCAGCACATCGGCCTTTTCGGCCTTCTGGGCGTGATAGGCGAGATCGGTACCGAAATAGGTCAGCCCGCCATCGGACTTGCGGACCGGACGATCGCTGTCGTCGCCGAACGCCGTCGCCCTGAACAGCGTCATCTCGGTCGGCTCCCAATCGTCGGGAAGCTCGCCCTTGGGCGGTTCGAGCGTGCCTTCATAGACGAGGCCCTCGCCACGCAGGCGATCGAGCGCGGCATCGACCTTGCCGGCTTTCTGCACGGCGGCTTCGGACGCGAACACGTCATGCTCGATGCCGAGCAGCGCGAGATCGGCACGGATCATGTCCATCATCGCCGCGACGGTCTGTTCGCGGAACAGGTCGAGCCAGTCGCTCTCCGGCTTGCCGACATAGGCGTCGCCATATTCGGCGGCGAGCGCCTGGCCGATCGGGATCAGATAGTCGCCGGGATAGAAGCCCTCCGGAATCTCGATCGTCTCGCCGAGCGCCTCGCGGTAGCGTAGATGCGCCGAGCGGGCGAGCGTCTGCACCTGCGCGCCGGCATCGTTGACATAATATTCGCGGGTCACGGCATAGCCGGCGAACTCCAGCAGCGCGGCGAGTGCGTCGCCCACCACCGCGCCACGGCAATGGCCCATATGCATCGGGCCGGTCGGATTGGCCGAGACATATTCGACATTGACCCGCTGGCCGGTGCCGACGCTCGCCCGGCCATAGTCGCCGCCCAGCGACAGGATGCGGGCCAGTTCATCGCGCCAGCTCGTCTCGGTCAGCCGGACATTGATGAAGCCGGGGCCTGCCAGCTCGGCGCTCGCGATCTCGGGCAGCGCGGCGAGCTTCGGTACGATCAGCTCGGCGAGGGCGCGCGGGTTCATCCCCGCCGGCTTGGCGAGCACCATCGCGACATTGGTCGCCAGATCGCCATGCGCCGGATCGCGCGGCGGCTCGACCGCGATATTCCGTCGATCGAGCCCGGCCGCGAGCTGGCCGCCCGCCTGGAGATCGTCGAGAATATTGCCGATCCGGTCGGCGAAGCTGGCATAGAGCGTAGGCAAGATCAGTATCCGTGGGCTAGCGTTCGGGCCGCCGCCATATAGCGATTTCGAGGCGGAGGGAAATCTCCGCTGAAGCGGAGATCGCGGCGAACGGATGGCGCCACTCCATCGGCCCGATATCGCGGCCGGCGGACCCTCATTCCGACCCCATTTCCGGGTGCATGGGGTCGTTCGTCGGTTTTTTATTTTTGTCCTCCGCCGCGACCCTATCGTGATGCAGCCCCACCGGCGCGGGCGCACGCTTCCGTATAGCAGAAAACAGGAAAAATTCCAGAACAAAAAAGGAACAAACCTTGCCTCAGTCGCGGCTCTTCCCAGCCTCCCTGAGGCTGTAGACGGGGACCGAGGGAGCGATCGGATCGAGCCGCACCCACAACGCGATGATCAATGCGGCCAGAAGCGCGATCCCGGCGGGCCAGCGCGCCGCGCGATCAGGCAAGAGCGGCAGGATCAGCGGCAGCGCGACGAACAGCAGGGCCGCCATCACTGCCGGCATCTCGGCGCCGATGCCGAGGAAGATGAAATGCGCCTGGGCGAGCAGATGGCCGATCCCGACCGCCGCCATCAGCGCCGCGACGGCCAGCGCCGCCCGCCCGGGCAGCCACGCCCGCACGGCGAAGGCGATCGCGGCGAGCAGCAGCGGCCAGTGGAGCAGCGGCCCGGCGGTCGGCTGGATGGCCTGAACGATCAGGCCAGAGAGGAAGAGCAGCGACAGCGCGCCCCAGCCGCGATCCTCGACCGCGGCCGGCAGGAACCAGGCGGCGAGCATCGCCAATATCGCGATCGCGATGATCAGCACCGCGCCGCCGGTCAGTAACCCGGCCCACATCAGCGCCATCGCCGGAGCGATCAGCAGCAGGCGGGGCTCCCGGCGCCGGGCGAGCGGGATCAGCGCGAGCGTAGCCGCGATCAGCAGCGCGGCGATCGTCTCCAGGCGGGGCAGGGCGGCGAGCCGGTCATAATAATTGGCGCCGCCGCTTCCCGACAGGGCGTTGAAGGCGGTGAGCAGCAGCGACGCGTGGAGGACGATGGCTGCCGTCAGGATCATGCCGCCGCCGATGGCGTGGCGCGTGGGCCGCTCGCGGTGGAAGGCCGCGCCGATCAGCAGTGCGATAGCGATGAGCAGCACCCAGCCCAGAAACGCCGGATAGACGATCGTCACGCGTCCCATCAGATCGGCGAAGCTGGCATTGGGCGCAGCGTTCGGCCACACGGGTCCGTAAGCCAGCGCCGTCGTGAGCGCGAGCGCCTGATCGCCCATGTCCTGCACCGAGGCCGGATCGACGGCTTGCGGCGTCGCCAGCGGCGAATGATAGGCCCAGCCGCGATCGAGAATGGCGAGGTTGAAGCCGGGGATGCCCTTCGCCTTCGCCGCCGTATAATCGGTGGAGTTCGGCATCAGATCGTAGATCAGCACCGCCAGCGAGTTGGTGGCCGGCCGCTCGACCCGTTCGGCATAGAGCCGCATCATTTCGCCATTGTCGGGACCGGTCTCGAACATGTTCGCGCGTCCGCCCGCCCCGCGCGCTTCGAGGTTGACGACGCTGCCGACCATATGCGCCGACCGGTCGAAAAAGGCTTTGGATCCGTCGAGCCCGACCTCCTCGCTGTCGGTGAAGAGCAGGAACATATTGGCTTCCGGCCGCCCGCGCGAGCGCAAGGCGCGGGCCACCTCCAACGCTACGGCCACGCCGATCGCGTCGTCGGCGGCACCGGGAGATCCCCAGACGCTGTCGTGGTGCGCCATCAGCACCACGGCAGGCGCCAGCGGCGCATCCCCTTTGATCACGCCGATCAGATTATGGCCGATCACGCCCTTTTCGGTGCGCCCGCTCCATTTGGCGAGCCGCTGCAGCGATTTCGGCCCGAGCGGCACCGGCTGATCGGCGACGATGTCGGCCCCAAGCGCATGCAGCCTGGCCGCGAGATATTCCCTCATACGCGCATTCTGCGCCGATCCGACCGGCCGCGGAGCCTGGGCCATCGCCTCGATATCGGCCAGCGTCCGCGCTGCCGAAAACTGGGACGCCGGGGTATCGATCCCCTTGGCCGGAGGCGGCATGATCGCGAGGACCGCCCAGAGCAACGCGCCGATCAGCGCCGCCGCCAGCGCCATGCCGCGCGCCATCAGAAGCCCTCGATCATGATCGGGCCGACCAGCTCGCGATAGCGGCTCAGTGCATAGCGGTCGGTCATGCCGGCGATGAAGTCACCGATATGGCGGGTGCGGGCGGGCTCCTCGGCGGGCAGGGTCGCGCGCCAGCTTTCGGGCATCAGCCCGGGATCGGCCTTGTAGGCGGCGGCAAGACCGGCCACCACCTCGCCGGTCCGCGCGGCGATCTCGATCTGCTCGGGATGATGATAGAGATTGGCGTACATGAAGCGGGTCAACGCCTTCTCACGCGCGGCCATCTCGTCCGAAAAGCCGATCAGGGCGCGGCCGGCGGCGCGGACCTCCTCGACCGATCGGGGGGCGGCCTCGTCCAGCCGGCGGCGGCTTTCGCTCAGCAGGTCGTTGACCATGCAGCCGATCTGCTCGCGGACCAGCTCGCCGAGCAGGCGGCGCTGCGGCACATCGGGATAGTGTGCGCGGACCCGGTCCCAGTTCGACCGGATCAGCGGATCGTCGAGGATCTGGTCGAGCGTCAGCAGGCCGGCACGAACGCCATCGTCGATGTCATGATTATCATAGGCGATGTCATCGGCGAGCGCCGCGACCTGCGCCTCGGCGCTGGCCCAGCTGTCCAGGTCGAGCGGCCAGGCCGCGTCGATCTCCGCCATCGCCCAGGTACGCTTCGCCACCGGGCCGTTATGCTTGGCC
>CAZJXG010000018.1:0-30161 GCA_964549965.1 uncultured Sphingomonas sp.
GGCGACGCTATGCTCGCCACATTGGCGTCGTAAAAGCCCCAGCTGATGACAGTGGAATCCTTGCGGTCCTTTTCGACCAGGCTGATCAGTGCGGCCATGCTGTCCGGCGTTTCCGGCGTAAAGGTCTCGAACGCGAAATCCTCATACAGCCCGACCACTTCGGACAGCGGCAGGCCGGCCAGCAATACCCGGCCGGGTGCGGTGGCATGCGCCGGCAGCCGGGATCCCACGGTCATTGCGCTGATCAGGCTGGTATTGCCCTGGAAGCGCGCGACATAGACCACTTCGAGGCCTTCGCGCACCGCGAGATGGGTAGAGGTGCTCGTCGTGTCGCGGAGCCGACGCAGGATCGGCGTGGCGACTTCGATCAGATCCTTGCCGGCGAGGAAGCTGTAGCCGAGTTCCAGCACACGTCCGCCGAGCTGATATCGGCGGCTATCATGCGCACGGCGCAGAAAGCCGGCCATTTCCAGGGTATAGACAATGCGGAAGGCCGTAGACCGCGTTACGCCGATCAGCCGCGCCATATCCGCGACGGTCTGTTCCTGACGGTCCCGCGTGAAGGTCTGCAGGATTTGCAGGCCGCGCAGAAGGCCGGGCACGACATAGCGTTCGTCGATCTGGTTGTCCGCTTCCGGGGCCGTCATATCCATCCGAGCATTAGGTTCGGTCCAGCTATCATGTTTTATATGCGGAGCAAAAGCCCCGGAGCGCGAACGACCGGCGGCTGGACGGGGATCCGTTCGGATTGAAGCGATTTCCGCGCTTCTGTCGTGTTTCTCGGAAATCGCGCGGGGCCGGTCAGCTCCGGTCGGTATCAGATGCCGGATGCCCAGGGCAGCGGTTGCGGATCGAGGCCCCAGTAGAGGCTCTTCTGCTGCATGTAATTGCGGATCGCGTCGCGCCCCTTTTCGCGGCCGAGGCCGCTATCCTTGACCCCGCCGAATGGAGTCGAGATGCTGAACTGCTTATAGGTATTGATCCACACGGTGCCTGCATCGATCCGGCGCGCCAGCCGATAAGCGGCTCGATAGTCGCGCGTCCACAATCCGCAGGCGAGGCCGTAGACGCTGTCATTCGCCTGCGCGACCAGATCGTCTTCATCCGCATAGGGCAGGGCGACAAGCACCGGCCCGAATATCTCCTGTTGGCAGATGTTCGCATCGTTCGGGACGCCAGCGAGGATCGTCGGCGGATAATAGGCCCCCGCCGCATAGCGCGTATCAGCGAGCAGGGCGCCACCACATAGTATCTCGGCTCCCTCGGCGATGCCGGCGGCGACATGGCCCGCGACCTTGTCGCGATGCGCGAAGGCAACCATCGGCGCGATCTGGGTCGACGGATCGGTACCTGGGCCGATCCGGAGCGCCGCGGCGCGGGCCGCGAGCTTGCCGACGAATTCCGAGAATATCGGCGCGGGCACGAACAGGCGCGAACCGGCAATGCACGATTGGCCGGTGGAGCTGAACACGCCGAACAGGATGCCTGCGATCGCCTGGTCGATATCGGCGTCGGGCAGCACGATCGTGGGTGATTTCCCGCCCAGTTCGAGCGAGACCGGCATCAGCTTGCCCGCCGCAGCCGCAGCAATATGCCGCCCGGTGACGGTGCCGCCGGTGAACGATATCTTGCCGATATCGCGGTGGCGCACGATCGCGTCGCCGATTACCGCCCCGGCGCCCGGCAACACCGACAGCAGCCCGCTGGGCAGGCCGACCCGTTCGATGATCGCCGCCAGCCTGAGCGAGACAAGCGATGTCCACTCGGCGGGCTTCAGGACGACGGCGTTGCCGGCGGCCAGCGCCGGCGCGATTTTCTGCGCGTCGCTTGCGATCGGCGAATTCCATGGCGTGATCGCGCCGACGACGCCGATCGGCTCGTGCAGCGACATGGTAAGGCAGTTGCCGCGCGGGCTGGTCAGCGCCTCATCCATCGTTTCCAGCAGCGCCGCGATATAGCGGAACGTCCCGGCGGCCGACATCGCGAGCGCGCGGGTCTCGGCCAGCGTCTTGCCGGTGTCGGCCGTTTGCAGCGCTGCTATGGCGTCGGCGTCGAGTTCTATCGCGTCCCCGATCCTGTACAGCAGCCGCGCTCGCGCCTGGGGGGGCATGCCCCGCCAGGCGGGGTCATTCGCCGCGCGCTTGCCGGCGGCAACGGCCTCGTCGACATCGGCGACGTTCGCTGTGCCGAATTCGGCGACGACACTGCCATCGGCGGGATTGATGCTGCGTTCGAGCGGGCCGCCGCCGGGGCGCCAGGTGCCGCCGACGAAGATTCGGGAGAAATCCTGCTGTGCCATCAGATTACCAGCGGGGAGGCCATCCCGATCACGAGCCGGGCGATGCTGTGCGCGGTGAGCGCCGAGGTCTTCGGGTTGGTTCGCGATGGTTCGCCGGCGACTTCGACGGCGAACTGGCCGTCCGCTCCGGCAAAGCTCAGGTGATGGACGTTTTTCGCTATGCCGGGATCGGCGCGCAGCTCGACGTCGGTTCGGTCGAAGCCTAGCCCGGCCAGCGCGATCGTGGCGCAGACGTTCGAGTTCTTCGGATAAGCCAGGGCCGCTTCGCGCGCCGTCCCCCGAAAGAAGCTTTGGGCGCTGGCGAGGTTCGCCAGATCGAGCAGGTCTTCAGCCGGCGTGCCCCGCCAGGCAAGGGGAGGCTTGCTGCCGACATAGCGGACATGGGTGAGGCCGCCGATCCGGGCGGCGGCCAGTGCCTCGATGCCGGCCATCGCGCCGGGCGCCAGGATGATCGCCGTGCTACCGGCTCGAGCGGCGGCGATCAGCCGATCCTGCAATGCGGCATCGGCGAGCGCCCCGGTCGAGACGAGGATCAGCGGAATGCCGGCGCGGAGGATATCTTCGCCATATTCGCGCACCGCGCCATGGCCGGCACATTCGATCACCACCGCCGGCGCCGTTGCGATCAGATCCGATGCACGTGCCAGCAGCGGCTCGTCCGCCCTGCAGGAGGAGCGGGCCAGAATGGCGACGACGCTGTGATCGACCCCCCCGGTGCCGGACAGCGCCTCCCGGACGGATCGGGTGATCCCGCCATTGCCGATGAAGCCGATTCGTAAGGGTGCGCCGTCTGCCATGCTTCAGTTCTCCAGTTTCGGCGGACCGGCGAAACGTTGCGGATAGGGGCCGATGGCAATCATGTCGATTTCGACGATCGCCGCCCCCTTCCGTGCGCGGGCGCGGTCCAGCGCATCGGGAATATCGGCTATGGTTGTAACGCGTTCATGTCGCAGACCGACCGCATCGGCCATCTTCGCAAAATCGGGGACGCGGATGTTCGAGAAATGACGGCGACCGCCATATTGAACGTCCTGAATGTTGCGAATGACGCCATATCCGGCGTCGTTCATCAGGATCAGCGTCACATCGGGCTGTTCTTCGGCCAGCGTGGCGAGTTCGCCCAGGCAGAGGGTCAGGCCCCCATCGCCCGTCAGGGCGATGGCGCCGCCCGGCGCCGCGAACGCGGCCCCGATCGCCATCGGCAGGCCCTGGCCGATGCCGCCGCCGACGGCATGGACGCCGGCACGCGTATGGGGGACACGAAGATAGCGGTTGCCCCAGGTGCTGTTGGAAATGGTGACATCGCGCACCCAGGCCATATCGGGTCCTATGCGGGCCTGGATCGCATCGACCAGCGCGGCATAGTCACCCAGGCCGGCGCGCAACTCGCCCTGCATCGTGTCGCGCGCGGCGGCAATGTCGCCGCGCAGGGCGGGATCGAATGCAACATCGTCGCCGACCCGTTCGAGCAGCCCGGCCAGAGTGTCGCGCACATCGCCGTGAATGAAGAGTTGATTGGCATAGGTCCGGCCATCGGCGCCGGCGTCGCTGTCGATGACGACGGTCGCAGCGGGCAGGCGCAACTGATAGGTCCAGGTCTCGTTGCTGCGCAGGCGCGATCCGGCGACGATCAGCAGATCGCAGTCATCATAAAGCTGCTGGATCTGCGGCGTGCAATTAAAGGCGCCCACCGACATCGGATGGGTTTCCGCGACGATGCCGCGACCGTTGGTGGTCGTGACGATTCCCATGCCCTTGTCGGCCCAGCAGGTTGCGGCCGCTTCACTGCCGCGCGCGCCACCGCCGAGCATCAGCATCGGCCGTTTCGCGGATCGGAGCAGCGCGGCGAGGCGGTCGATGTCGGCGCCAGCCGTTGGCAGGCGCCGGGGCGCGAGCGCGGGCAGACTGGCCGGCATCGCCATCCTGGCCAACTGAACATCGACCGGGATCTCGATGCTGACCGGGCCGGTCGGCGCAGACAGCGCGGTTTCCGCGGCTTCGACCATGACGGCCACCAGGTCGGTCGGCGATGTCACGCGGAAAGCGCCCTTGGACACCGCCTTGAGCATATCGAGTTGCGCGGGGGCCTCGTGGATATAGGCGCGGTTGCGGTCGAGATGCTCGAGTTCGACCTGGCCGGTGATGTGCAGCACCGGCGAACCGGCTGTCAGGGCCTCCACCATCGCGCCGGCGGCATTGCCGGCCGCGGTGCCGGTGCTGGTGAAAGCCACGCCCAGATTCCCCGATACACGGGCATGCGCGTCGGCCATATTCAGCGCGCCAGCCTCTCCGCGCGCGGAGATATAGCGTATCCGGCCACGCTCGCCCAACGGATCGAGGATCGGCATGTTATGAATGCTGATCACGCCGAAGGCATGAGTAATTCCCCAATGCTCGAGGAGACGGACGATGAGTTCCCCTACGGTCGTCCGGGCCGTCGCGTCGTCGAGCGACGCGCCGGTGCCGGGTTCGGCGGAAAGGGGCGGAATCTGCAGCTGGTTCACCTGATCAATTGCCTGTTGCGGGGTAGGAAAGGCCAAACCCCAGCGGAAATAGCGTGCGAGCGAAGTCTGTCGGGGCGTCCTCCTGCTGCGTCTCGACCGAGGCTGCGTCGGCGGGCAGCGCGAAGGGGAGCTTGCCTGCCGGCGCGACGCGTCCCGTGAGGATATCGGCGAGCGCGGCGTCATCCGACCCGAATGTCGCAACCATCGCGCTAACCGAATCCAGGAATTCGCTCAGCACCGCGGGGCGTTCCATGCTCATCACGACGATGACGGGCTTGCCGGTCGCAACCGCGGCGCGGATCGCGTCAAGATCGGCGGCGTTGTCGGCGCCCGCATAGATGGGCGTGCCCTCATGCGTTCTGGTGAAGAAGGCCTGACCGCTCTTATTGAGCGTGAAAGGAGCATTTACCTTGACGACCTGAACGTCGGCGACCGCGATCGGCGCGGTGCGACCAGACAGTAACGCCGGTACATGATCGAAGCCGGTCAGCGCCACGGTCGACCCGCTTCGCAGGGGGAGGATGTTGCCGCTATTCTTCAGCAGGACGATCGCCTGGCGCTGCGCGCGATCGCCTTCGGCCGCGAAGGCGGATGATTTCACGATCGCGGTTGCTTGCGCGGGATCGACATAGGGGTTCTCGAAGATGCCCAGTGCGAACATCGGCGTCAGGATGCGGCGCATCGACTGGTCGATCCGCTTCGACGATATTTTGCCGGCCCTGACCAGCGCGAGGATGAAGCCGGTTTCGTGTTCGCCACCGAGCTGATCGACGCCGGCCTGGATCAGCCTGAGTTCGCGATCCTGCTTGCTCAGCGTCTCGACGCCCCAGGGCTGGGCATGGAGCCAGTCGGTGATGACGATGCCGTCGAAGCCCATCTTGCGGCGCAACAGATCGGTGATGACCTTGCGCGAAAAATTGGCGCCGACCGTGTCCATCCCGGTGGGTATCCCGTAGCTGCCCATTACACTGGACACGCCCGCATCGAACGCCGCGCGGAACGGCTTTAGGTGATAGGCCTGCATGCCGGCCGGATAGACCAGCCGCTTGCCATAGGGATTGTGGGGATCGAAGCCCCGTTCGACCGGCCCGTCTCCCGGAAAATGCTTGACGACGGCGAGGACGCTGTCGGAGCCAATCCGGGGACCCTGCACGCCGCGGATATAGGCGGCCGTGAGGCGGGCCGACAGATCGGCACTTTCGCCGAAGGTGCCCGCGATACGGTTCCAGCGCGGCTCCGTTGCGAGATCGGCCATCGGGTTCAGGATCATGCGGAAGCCGAGGGCATGATATTCGGTGGCGGCGATCCGGCCGAACCGTTCGACGATCGCGGTATCGCCGATCGCTGCGAGACCGATCTGATCCGGCCAGCTCGATGTGATCTTGACCCGATCGGACGGCGGCAGGGCGCCGCCCGGCAGGCGATTGGTGGTGTGCACGGGATCGGCCGTCAGCACGACCGGAATGCCCAGCCGGCTGCCCTCGGCGATTTCCTGAACGGCGTTCGCCCAACGCGCCGCATCGGCCGGCGTGCCGCCCGGCGAGGTATTGATCCAGCGAATGTTGCGTTCGAGGATGAGGTCCCGCGGTGAGGGCTTGTCGGCCCGGTCGAAACCGGGAACCCCCGATATGTTGACGGGCGGCTTGAGGGCGCCCGGCGGCGGCGGCGCCAGCGTGTCGAGCACCGTGCCGCCGGGGCCGAAATAGCCGGAATGCGCCGCATGCATCATGAGCCCGGCTTTTTCCGGCATCGTCATGCGGCTGATAAGGTCGGCCACGCGGCGCTTCGCCGGAAGCCGCCAGTCCTCATAGCGGTCGAGCCGGCCGTTGCGGTTGAGATCCTTGAAGCGCAGGGTATCGACGATCAGAACGGGAGCGATCCGTGCGTCGATCGCGATCTGGGCGGGCGGGGCGCCGAGCGCGGCGCAGCCGGGGAGCGCCAGCGCCAGCAGCGCTGCTATGCTAGGGATCCTCGACACCTTGCCTCCAGAAAGCCAATGCAATGGCGCGCACCGTAAGGCGCGCGCCAGGGCTTCACATCACCATTTGTAGTTTAGCCGCGCGCCATAGGTGCGCGGCGGGGCATAGGTAGACCGGATCGCGTTATAGAGCCCGCTCTGCGCGGCCTCGGTCAGGACTACCGAGTTTTCCAGATTGCGGACATAGCCCTGGATCGACCATGCGGCGCCATCGGGCGAATATTCCAGGCTCAGATCGGTGCGGGTATAGGCCTTCTGCTTCTCGGTGGCGCGATTGAAGAAGGACATCCACTGGTCCGAGCGATACTGGGTCTGAACCCGCGCCGTGAGGTCGCCGCCGAAGACCGCGAAGACGTGCTGATAGCCGGCGTTGATCGACCAGGTCGGCGACTGGATCAGGGTATTGCCTGCGAAGGAGCTCGTGCAGACCCCCGCTGCGCTGCGCGCGGTGCAGAAGTCCTTGAAGCGGGCGTGAAGGTAGCTGACCGAGACGTTGACCTGGTCTGCCGGCGTCGCCAGGGCGATCGCCTCCACTTCCGCGCCGTAGATTTCCGCCTTGCCCGCATTGACGATCAGCGTGTTGCCGGTCGCGCCGTCGAGCTGCGAGATCTGCTGATCCTTGTAGTCGTACAGAAAGGCATTGGCATTGAGCTGCAGCGCGTTGTCGAGGAAGCGGTTCTTCGAGCCCACTTCATAGGCGATCAGCGTTTCCGGATCGTAGGATCCCAGTCCGAAATTGTTGAAGCCGCCCGACTTATAGCCTGAATCAACCTTCGCGTAGAGGAGGTTGCGCGGCGAGAGCGTATAGTCGGCGCCGACGTGCCAGGTGACTTTCGACCAGCTGTCCTTGGTATTGTCGACCGAAAATATGCGGACGCCGGTGCCGCCGGCCGCAACCGGGAGAGTGGCCGGGCTGGCCTGCACGAAGCTCGGGCCGCTGCGATGCTTGCTGTCATGGGTATAGCGGATACCGGCCGACAGGCGCAGCGCGTCGACGATATCATAGCCCACCTGCGCAAAGGCGGCATAGGATTTGGTGATCACATTATAGTGATATTCGCGGATGTTGATCGGCGTCGCGGCCGGCTGCACATCGAACAGGTTGGTGAGGTTGAGATCCTCGCGGAAGTAGAAGACGCCTCCCTGCCAGAGGAACCCGCTCTTGTTGTTCGATGCGATACGCAGTTCCTGGCTGAAATCCTTCGACAGTTCGTCGCGGGTGAAGATGAAGTTGCGGTTCGGCTGAACCGAAACGACCGCCTGACCATCATTGTCCCACTTGTAGAACAGATCCTGGCGCATGAAGCCGGTGATCGACGTCACGGTGGCAACATCGAGATCATAATCGAGGCGCCCGACGAGACGGGTGTTGGTCGTATCGAATTTGCCGACGGTGTTGAGATCGAAATGGGTCGCGGCATGGGCGCTGGTCTTGGGGCGGGTCGTGACGACGCCGCCGACCGACGTCAGCGGCACGCCGTCATAGACCGCGCCGGTTCCGCCGAGGTACATCTGGTCCGCGCTCAGCAGGATCTTCAGGCGATCGGTCGGCTTGAACAGCAGCTGCAGGCGCCCGCCCTGGACGTCGGTGTCGTCGCCCCGGCCGGCTGGGCCGTTGTCGCGATAGCCCTTGTTGTAGCGGCTTACGAAAGAGGCGCGCGCGGAAACGGTATCGCCCAGCGGCACATTGACCGCACCATCGACATTGATCGTCTTGTAGTTGCCGATATCGCCGAGGATATAGCCTTCGAACTTGTCCGATGGCTTCTTGGTCAGGATGTTGACCGCGCCGCCAGTGGCATTGCGCCCGTAGAGCGTGCCCTGCGGCCCGTTCAGGACTTCGATGCGCTCGAGATCGTAGAAGCCGGCGTTGATGCCGGTCGGCCGCTGAATATAGATGTCATCGATGCTGACCGCGATCGCGGGATCGCCGATCTCCGTGAAGTCGCGGCTGGCGACGCCGCGAATGGCGATGAAGGATGCGCCGCTGCTGGCGCCGATATTCACGCTTGGCGAAATCGTCGCGAGGCTGGCGACATCGGCCACGCCGGATTTCTTGAGCTGATCCGACGTGTAGACCGCGATTGCGGCTGCCGTCTTCTGCGCGGTCGATTCACGCTTCTGCGCCGTGACGACAATGTCGTTCAGGCCTTCCTCTCCGGCGATGGGGGTTGTCGCGGCCTGCGCGAACAGCGGCGTCGACAGGACGAGCGCCATGGCGGTTCCGAGCGTTGCGTGCGCGCCGAAGCCAGTCTTGATCGAGAGAGGGAAGCCCATTTTCCAAACCCCTTAGCTGAATGTTGTGTTTCGTATATAAACTACGGTTTGTTATACGTAACAACACTCCAAATCTGGGATTTTGTCAATGCGCTAATAATCGCGCAAATTGTGCGGTTTTTTCGAAAAGGCCTGCCCGATCGGCGCGGGAGGCCAGGCGGTTGAGGCGCGGCCGAGTCGTTGGCGTTGGTGGCAGTGGCGCGGCCCTCAGGCCGATATGAAACCGCCATTTATCGGCAGGATCTGCCCCGAGATGAAGGCTGCCGCATCGCTGAGCAGGAAGACCGCTGCACCCACTGTATCATCGGGAATCTGCGGGCGCTGAATCGCGGCACCTTGCACATAGAGTTGCTTGCGCTGTTCGGGCACATAGTCGGTCGCCTCGACGCGCACGAGGCCGGGAGCGAGCGCATTGACGGTGACGCCATCCACGCCGAGTTCCCGCGACAGCGATCGCGTCATGCTGATCACCGCCCCCTTGCTGGCGACATAGTGGAGCAGGTTGGGCGCTCCCCATAAAGCGGTATCCGACGCGATGTTGACCACGCGCCCGCCCGGTTGCGACGCGCGCAAGAGCGGCGCCATCGCCCGCGTCATCAGCCAGGGGCCGCGTACGTTGATCCGCATCACCAGATCCCAGGTTTCGATGTCGATCTCCTCGAAACCCTTCCCGCCGATCCCCGTCGCCAGTGCGGCATTGTTCAACAGGCCATCGACCGAATCGACCTGCGCCGCCAGCCAGGTGGCGAAGGCGGCAATCGACTCTGGATCGGCGACATCGACCGGCCGGAACAGGATATCATGGCCCTTGTCGCGCAGCGCGGCGGCGGTCGCCTCGCCCAGATCGGCGCGGAGCTCGGCGATGATGATCCGAGCGCCGGCGAGCGCGCAGGCTTCGGCAAAGGCCGCGCCCAGCCCACGGCCCGCTCCGGTGATGACGATGGTCCGGCCGCTCAGATCGATGACGCCCCGCATGTTCAGGTCCTTTGCTGCGCCGCTATTCATGGGTGAAGTCGTTGGTAAAGAACAGGGTGGGATCGCGGCGCTGCCGGACCAGACCAAGCTCCAGATAGGCGTCCTGCAGCGCGGCTACCCGGCGCCCATCGAACGCCCCCGCCACGTGCTGCCCTGCATAGACATGGCGGCCGAGCAGTGAAAACACCGTCGCAATCTCGTGCTCGGTCAGGTCCGATTGCTGCACCATATTGCGATAATCATGTGCGCTGCGCTTTGGCTGGCGCCGGATCGCGTTGACGGCACGCAAGGTCGCC
Source organism: uncultured Sphingomonas sp. (assembly GCA_964549965.1). Classification (GTDB taxonomy): domain Bacteria; phylum Pseudomonadota; class Alphaproteobacteria; order Sphingomonadales; family Sphingomonadaceae; genus Rhizorhabdus. The sequence continues at coordinate 10,330 of CAZJXG010000018.1, forward strand.
CGGACGAATTTGCGGATAGCCCGCGGGTTGTTTGCGATCGCCGCGTCCGAGGCGAGGATCGCCTGCGCCATTGCGGGAAAATGCCGGTCGGCGCTATCATAGTCGAGCGTTATGCCGGAGCGCTGTGCCCGGACGCCCCAGTCGACGGTGCCCACGATCGCATCCAGATCACCACGGCCGAGCTGCTCCCACAAGGCCGGCGGGGACAGCGCAACCACCGATAGGGCACCGGGCTCGATCGCGGATGCGCGGCGCCAGGCATCCAGCGCATAATAGGAGATGTCGGTAAACGACGGCACGCCGAACCGCTTGCCCGCCATCGTCGCCGGCGCGATGCGTGCGCGCCGATCGGCCATGATCGTCAGGAACGCATGGCCGCCGAGCAGCGCCACCCCCTTCACCGCGAACCCCCGCTCCCGCAGGAGGATCGGCGTATCGCCTGATGCTCCGCCGAGGTCGCCTTCGCCCCGGCTGAGGGCTTCGCCGACCTTCGCGCCGCCGGGGACCGTCCGGAAGATGACCCTCAATCCCTCCGCCGCATAATAGCCGCGGTGGTCCGCAAGCAGGAACGGCGCGAGCATCACGGACTCCCGTGGCGCCGGCAGCAGATAGACGATGCTGTCACGCGGTGCCGCCGCGGCGACGGCCGACCCGGCCCATTCGGCAACAGCGAGCGATATCAGCGCGAGGCGGCGCAGGAGGCGGGTCATGCCCGGAGCGCCAGCGGTGCGGGATGGCGATGCCCCGAGAGGATGATCGTCCGGTCATCGATCATCGTCATTCGGTGCCCCTTAACCCGTCACCAGCCGCATGCCGAAGCCAGTCAGGATGGTTCGTATATAAAACAGTGTTTCAGAATAAAAGCCGCGGCGGCTTAATTGTCAACCGGCTGCCCGTCGTCGTCGGCGGCTCGATCCCCGCACCAGTGGCACCAGGGACAGCAGGTCTAGGGTCGGGCGCGCGCAGCATGCCATGCGTCCAACGTCGCAGAGGAGGTTAGCGATGTCCCCGGACCGCCGATCGCCGGCAACCTGTTGATCAAGTGGGGGGGGGATTTCTGCAGCCGCCTGAATGGCAACTCCATTTTTCACCGTCGAGAAGGCGGATGCATGAAAGGCGCGACCGCCAGATCAGCGGGCGAGCCCGCCGCCCGCCATGCCATCGCCGTACATATCGACGTTCAAGATAACGGAAATTGGCGCGCCCGGAACGATTCGAACGTCCGACCCTCAGATTCGTAGTCTGATGCTCTATCCAGCTGAGCTACGGGCGCGCTGTGAGGGGGGCATCTAATGGGGGTGTGCGTCGGGCGCAACCCCGTTGCGCAGATTTTATCACCGGGTCGATTCCGGATCGCTCGGCCTGGCACAGCGGATCGCGGCGATCCGGGCTCGCGGCGAACCGGCCGGGCAGTGGACGCCCATTCGGGCGCTTTGCGCTTCCACCGCGCGGCATCAGGCTCTAGACGCAGACGCCATGACGATCCGCCTTCTTTCCGCCGCCGCGCTTCTGTGCGCGGGCCTTGCCGGATGCGCGCAGACCACGAACTATCCGTCGCTGGCGCCCCGCCCGATCGAACGCGATGTGCTGCGCGCCGATCCCGCCCCGCCTGTGGCGGCGCCGGCCGTAGCCGCGCCGATCCCGCCGTCCGCCGATGTCGCGGCGATCATCGCCCGCGCGCAGGCCGCCGATGTGTTGTTTCGGGAGGCGCTGGATAAGGCCCGCCCCGCGATCGAGGCAGGCCGCGCCGCGCCGGAGGGCAGCGAGGCGTGGGTGGCCGGCCAGCAGGCCTATAGCAGCGTCGATGCCGCCGCGACGCCGGTCGCCGATGCGCTCGGCGAACTGGACCGGCGGCGTGAGGGTGCCGCCGATGCCGGCGATGCGGCCACCGAGGCGTCGATCACCGACGCCCTCGTCCAGCTCCAGGCGCTGTACGAGGCGCAGCGTTCGGCGCTCGCCGCTCTGATGCCGGCCTGATCGCCCGATGACCGCCAGCCTGCCGAAGCCGCCCGTCGCGGCGCAGCGTCCGCACCAATATAGCCGCCATGGCGTCACGATCGACGATCCCTGGTTCTGGCTGAAGGACCAGAAATATCCGACGATCGACGACGCGGATGTGCTCGCCTATCTGCGTGAGGAGAACGGCTATTTCGAAGCGGCGATGGCGCCGCAAGTAGGCCTTGTCGAAACCCTGTTCGCGGAGATGAAGGCCCGCCTCAAGGAGGATGATGCGAGCGTCCCCCAGAAGGACGGCAACTGGCTCTACTGGTGGGCCTACCGCCCCGGCGGCCAGTATCGCATCTGGTATCGCAAGCCGGTCTCGGGCGGGGGCGAGGAGATCATCCTCGATGAGCCGGCCGAGGCCGAGGGGCATGACTATTTCCGGCTGCAGGTGCTCAGCGTCAGCCCCGACGGCAGGCTGGCCGCCTGGTCGGCGGACCGCAACGGCGCCGAACGCTTCGAACTGCGCATCCGCGACCTGGCGACGGGCAGGGACATCGAGACGGTCAGCGCGATCACCAATGGCGCCGTCGCCTGGGGGGCCGATTCGAAGAGCCTCGTCTATACCGAGGTGAACGACAACTGGCGGACGTTCCGCGCCCGCCTCCACATCCTCGGCAGTGATCCGGCCGGCGATCCCACCGTCTATGAGGAAGTCGACGACATCGGTTTCAACGTCCGGGTCGGCAAGACCCAGGACGCAAGCTGGATCGTCGTCCAGACCGGCGATCACCAGACGACCGAGATACGGCTGGTCCCGGCCGATGATCCCGCGGCGCCGCCGATGCTGGTCAGCGCGCGGCAGGAGAAGCGCGAATATTCGGTCGACAGCGCGCAGGGATCGCTGTGGATCCTGACCAATGACGAGCATGTGAACTTTCGCGTGGCGAAGGCCGATCCGGCCACGCCGGGCGTCTGGGAACCGGTGATCGCGGGGTCCGACAGCGTCTATATCCGGGGGCTGAGCAGCTTCGCGAAGCATCTGCTGCTGACCGAACGGGTCGACGGGCTCGACCAGATCCGGCTGCGCGGCCATGACGGCGGCGAGCATCGCATCGCCTTTCCCGAGGCGAGCTATACCGCCAGCCTCGGCAGCAATCCCGAATATGATCCCCCCGCCTACCGGATCGGCTATGCCTCGATGGTCACGCCGCAGACGGTGTTCGACTATGATCCGGACACGCGCGCGCTGACCACGCTGAAGGTGCAGCAGATCCCGTCGGGCTATGATCCCTCGCTCTATGCGACCGAGCGGCTGATGGTCCCGGCGCGCGACGGGAAGGTCGTTCCGGTGTCGGTGCTCTATCGCAAGGGCTTTCCGAAGGACGGATCGGGCAAGCTGTTCCTCTATGGCTATGGCGCTTATGGTCACGCTATCCCGCCCGGCTTCTCGACGGTGCGGCTGTCGCTGGTCGATCGCGGCTGGGTCTATGCGATCGCGCATGTCCGGGGCGGCGACGACCTCGGCTATGACTGGTATCTGAAGGGCAAGGCCGAGCATCGCTGGAACACCTTCCACGATTTCTCGGATGCCGCGCGCGGCCTGATCGCGGCGGGCTTCACCCGGGCCGGCAACATCGCGATCAATGGCGGTTCGGCGGGCGGCGAGCTGATGGGTGTGGTCGCCAACACCGATCCCCATCTATGGGGCGCGGTGGTGGCCGATGTGCCGTTCGTCGACGTGCTCAACACCATGCAGGACGAAAGCCTGCCGCTGACCCCGGGCGAATGGCCCGAATGGGGCAATCCGATCACCGACAAGGCGGCGTTCGATCTGATCCTGAGCTACAGCCCCTATGAGAATGTCGCGGCGCAGGCCTATCCGCCGATGCTGATCACCGGCGGGCTGAACGATCCGCGCGTCACCTATTGGGAGCCGGCGAAATGGGCCGCCCGCCTGCGCGCGACCAAGACCGACGACAATCTGCTGCTGCTGAAGATCAACATGGGCGCGGGCCATGGCGGCAAATCCGGCCGGTTCGAATCGCTGCGCGAGGATGCCGAGGCCTACGCCTTCGTGCTGACGCAGGTGGGCAGCAACTAAGTTTCGTCATCCCGGACTTGATCCGGGATCCAGCTTTTCTTGCCGTCGTTGAGGAAGAAGCTGGATCCCGGATCAAGTCCGGGATGACGGGGGCGGGGTTAGCCTTCCACAGACTCCAGCCGTGTGATCTCGCGCTGCAGATTGGCGTGGGCCTGTGCCTCGCGGTGTTGCCAGCGTTCGGTCTGGTAGATGGTCCGGCTGTCGAAATCGCGAAGGATCGCCGCGCGACCCTGACGATAGCTTGCGTCGTCGACAAAGACATATTCGCGACGGATTTGCTCGGCGTAGCGATCATAGCTTTCGGCATCCGCGCCGAGAATGCCCAGGTCGAGGTCGTTGAAGGCCCTCTGCGCCTCGTCATCAGCCAGATGCGATTTGGTGCCCATTATCAACCGACGAACGGTTTCAACATCGATGCTGGAGTTGGCCAGATCGAGCCCGGCCTGTTCGGCCGAGCGCTCCTCATTGTCGCCACGGGTCGGATCATAGACGATGTCGTGCAGCCAGATCGCCGCAATCATCTCCGGGTTCGCATCCTCCGGGGCGAGATGGGTGAGCAGGCTCTCGACATGGTGGAGCGTGTGATAGTGGCGCTGCGGCTCCTGCAACTGCTTGATCCAGAGATCGGTGATGCGGCCCGGAAGGCCGAGCTTTTGTAGCGAGTCGGCAACCGAAAGCGGCATGTCAGTCCCGCCCGGCCCTCAGCGCCGCGCCCGCCGCGAACGGCGCGATTGCCGTCAGCACCAGCGCGGTCGCCGCCAGCAGCTTCACGGCCCCCATGCCGTCCTGCCCCAGCGCGCCCGCGCCGAAGATCAGCACCGGGATCGCGAGCGGCAGCATCACCAGCCCCGCCAGCGCGCCGGCGCCCCGCAGACCCAGGGTCAGCGCGCTCGTCATCACGCCGAGTGCCGCGAGCGCCGGGGTGCCGATCGCCAGGCCCAGCTCAAGCCGCATCAGCAGGCTGCCGTCCAGCTTCAGCAGGGCGGAGGCGGGCAGGGCGGCGAGCATCAGCGGCGGGCCGAAGCCCAGCCAGTGCGCGGCGATCTTGGCGGCGGCGATCCCCTCGTCGGAAAGCCCGCGCACCGCATATTGGTCCAGCACGCCGCTGTCGGCATCAGGTGCGACCAGCCGGTCGACCGGCAGCAGCGCCGCGAGCAGCGCCGCCATCCACAGCGCGCCGCCGCCCACCTTCGCCAGCAGCGGCCCGTCCGGCCCAACCGCGAAGGGGAACAGGGTCGCGACCAGCAGGAAGAAGATCAGCGGCAGCAGCGCGCCGCCGCCCTGATAGGCCAGCCGCACGTCGCGCAGGATGATCGCGCCCCAGATGCTCATGGCTGCGCTCCCAGCGCGATGGACTGCGCCCCTGGCAGGTCCAGCGGCTGGTGGGTCGCCACCATCACGATGCCGCCATCCGCGCGGTGTGCCGCGATCGCCGCCGCAAGCCGCGCGATCGCGGCGCTGTCCAGGCCGTTGCCGGGTTCGTCGAGCAGCCAGATAGCTGCCCGCCCCGCGATCACCCGGACGAGCGCGGCGCGCTTGCGCTGGCCGGTCGACAGCATCCGCACCGGCACCGGCGCGAGGCCGGCGATGCCCATCGCGTCGAGCGCGGCCGCGACGGCGCCGTCCCGTGCGCCATCGAGCTTCGCCCAATAGCCGAGTGCCCGCGCGAGCGGCAGCTGCGCGTCGAGCGCGGCCGCCTCGCCGGCGAAGGCCAGCCCGCCCTCGCGCGCGACCGTCCCCGCGGAGGCGGGCAGCAGCCCGGCGGCGATGCGCATCAGGCTCGACTTGCCGGCGCCATTGGGGCCGGTCAGCAGCGCCGCCTCGCCGGGGGCCAGCGCGAAGCTCAGGCCCTCGAACAACAGCCGCTCGCCGCGCAGGCAGGCGACCCGATCGAACGCCAGCCTTGCGCGCATCAGGCGGCCATCTCTTCCAGCGCGTGCATGTCCTCGTCGGACAGCCCGAAATGATGGCCGATCTCGTGGATCACGATATGCGCGACCAGCGCCTCCAGGGTCACGCCGCTATCGGCCCATTCGTCCAGGATCGCGCGGCGATAGAGGTGAATCATGTCGGGCATGGTGCCGCTATGGTCGACCGACTTCGATCCCACCGGAAGGCCGGTGTAGAGGCCGGTCAGCTCGAACGGGTTCTCGATCCCCATCTCGGCCAGGATGTCGTCATCGGCGAAATCCTCGATCTTCAGCACCACATCGCCCAGATGCCGCGCGAACTCGGCCGGCAGCTTCGCGATCGTCGCGCGGGCGATCGCCTCGATCCGGTCGGCATCGGGTGCCAGGGTTTGACCTTCGCTCATTGTGCGTCGACATAGTGGCCGCAACCGAAACATGCCAGCGCGAGGAATACTCCATGCCGATCCAGCCCCTGACCGACGAGGAACGCGCCGACGCGCTCGATGCGCTGTCCGACTGGGACTATGACGAGGCCCGCGACGCGATCAGCCGCCGCTTCACCTTCCCCGACTTCTCGGCCGCCTTCGCCTTCATGACGCGGGTCGCGCTCTATGCCGAGAAGCATGACCATCATCCGGAATGGTCGAATGTCTGGAACCGGGTGGATGTGCTGCTGACGACGCACGATGCGGGCGGGCTGTCTCATCGCGACGTGGCGATGGCGGAGGCGATCGAAGGGCTTGTGGAGTAGGTCGTGGAGTGGTAATGTTCTCTATTTGTTCTTGACGTTTCCCCTGAAACCGCTATGAGCGATAGGCAGCGATCGGACTGCGGCGATAGGAGAATGTCGAAGTGGCTGACGAAGAAGGGCAGATCAAGCGAGCGCGGCTGATCGGTCCGAAAAACTACAAGAACATATGGCAGAAGATGCATTACGAGCGGGCGCAGGCGATGCAGAAGGCCCGGGAGGAAGCTGAGAGGAAGGCGGCACCGAAATCGGTTGTCACACCCATGGCGGTGTCGGGCGCACCGCGGCCTGAGTTCGGCCCCCCGGTATCGGAAATGCGGCAGCGACTTAATGAGCAATTGGCAAAGCCAGTAACGGCTTCGGGAAAGTCGGCTGACGCCGCGTTGGATCCTAGGTTTTGCTATGGACCGCCAATAGGTCCCCGAGGGTTTTCTGCTGCGGAAATGGCGGCACAGGCAAAGGCCAATGGTGACGAGGCTGCCACGCATCCGGCTACAGACTTGGATTGGTTCAGGTCGAAGGTCGATTACGGAGCAGACTGGGATTATAAAGAATATGATCCTGCTTTTGAGCCATATGGCAATTATCACTATGGTTATGTGGGAACGCGGCAAGGTATCCCCGCACCGATTTTGAGAGCGGCAGCCGGACTGGCACAGGTGGTCAGTAGCAAATCAAGCCCAAGATATATTACCACAGCCTTCGATGAACCTGCCGATCAGGAACAGATAAATCGGGGAATCCACGACGCGCTGAAGGATTGCTTTTGATGGTCCGCTCCGCAGGCTCGAGATTGGTGGTCGTCGTCGCGGCGTTCGCTACGGCGGCCTGCGTCAAATGTGATGTCGAGCCTTTGAAATCCTCGACGTCGCCCGATGGTGGAATGACGTTGAGATTGGAGCGTCGAAACTGCGGAGCGACCACCGGCTATCTTTACGAAGTCGTAGCGGTCAAGAAGGAGGACGCGACCAGTACGACCATCTTCAAGTTCGATAGCAATCGGGGAGAGCTTGGTTGGCCTCCACCTTGGGAAGACAGCCGGCTTCTTGACATCAAATGGCACGGTTCCTCTCAAGTAAATATAGCCGCCAATTTTGGCGTGCGGGTTTATGATGAGCGGGCGGAATATAAAGGTGTCGCTATCCGGATTTCGAAGCAGCCCAACTCGGTTCGGGCCGAATGATTTCTTCGGGACATTAGCAGGGCCACTCAACGATCGATATCGAACCGGGTCGCGCTCTATGCCGAGAAGCATGATCATCATCCCGAATGGTCGAATGTCTGGAATCGGGTGGATGTGCTGCTGACGACGCATGACGCGGGCGGGTTGTCGCATAGGGACGTGGCGATGGCGGAGGCGATCGAAGGGCTTGTGGAGTAGGTCGTGGGGTGCTAATGTTCTCTATTTGTTCTTGACATTTCCCCTGAAATCGCTATGAGCGATAGGCAGCGATCGGGCTGCGGCGATAGTAGAATGCCGTGACCAAATTTCCACATATACCGTTGGCACAGGATAGTACGCGCGATAACCCACGGTCCTATTGGGACAGGCTGATGATGGAACAGGAAGAGAAAGAGGGGCGGCGGCTGGTTGCCACACGCGGAAAAGCAGCGAGGACGCCCGAAGGGTGGGAAACCGAGGTTGATATTCAGCCGTGGCGCGGCGGGCCTTATCCTCTGGAGCCGGCGGTAGGGCGGTTCATTGAGAAGCGGCCATATAATTTGCTCGAACGCGCCCAGCAATGTTGGACTGATCGTGGATCGCTTGATCTAAGGGACGTCGATATGGCGACTGCGGCGGCGGCTGGCGCAAAAAAGGCGGCGAAGAGCGCTGTTTTGGGCGGTGCTAAGGCGGGTACGGTCGGCTGGCTGGGCGGAGGCGCGGAATTGCCGGTAGTCGCTTTAGGGGCGGCGGCGGGTGGCGGTAGCGGATTTGTTCAGGGCGCGGCATGGTCGGCGGTCGAGCAAATGTGCCGCCCAAAGGGCGTCAAGCGCTGATGGATGGGATCTGGGCAATAATAGACACGCTCATACCCTGGCCGGGAGAAAGGCGATTCAAAAAATGGCTCGAGCGCCATCCGCGCGTTCTGGCGTGCTTTGTGCTGCTGATAATCGGTTTGGTTACCTGGGCTTTGATACCTAACGGCGGTCGCTGAAGGCTAGGAAGCGGGCTAGCGGTGAGGTCATTTGTATAATGCCTCGACGCTGGCCCGATATCGATGACCCAGAAATTGGGGGCCACACCAAGGCGCAGAGGAAGCAGGCTTGTGCCAACACCCGCGCTGACGACCATCGTCTGGTTCTCCTTCTTGACGATGCCGCAGGAGAACCGCTTTCCATAATGCGAGGCTGTGAACAATGGGCCAATGAATGGAAAGCTGATCTGTCCGCAATGCGTATGGCCTGCCAGGATCAGTCCGATCGAAGGTGGTGAGGCGGGAAATATATCGGGGCTGTGACTCAACAGGATGGGAACGCCGCCGAGCCGCTCAAGCCTTCGGGCGACGGCGTTGATATCCGCATGGTCGGTGAAGTCGTCATCCACGCCACCGATCGCGAGAGGCCCCAGACGGACGGCCTGATTATCCAATATCGTCACTCCCGCGCGAAGCAGCGCTCTGCGAACCGCAGCGGTGTCAGACCAATGGTCATGATTGCCCATCACCGCGATGACGCCAGATGAAGCACGCAGCGAAGCCAGCGGGCGAAGGGCTGCTTCGATGGAGTAGCGCTTGGTAGTCAGCTTCCTGGCACTGACGAAGTCGCCGCCCAGTAAGATGATATCGGGCCGCAGCCGATTGATTTTCCCGACGATCCGTATCAGCCGCTCGGGTGGCATGTCGGGGCCGGAAACATGGATGTCGGTGAGAAGGATAAGCCGCTGCGGGCGAGCAGAGGTGGGCCAGTGCGCGGGTTTGTAATGCAGATGGCGGACTACGGGATCGCTCGACGCGAGAAGCAGCATGTGGATGAGCAGAAGCCAGCCACCTGCCATGATCGCGAACAGCCATCGCATCAGGCGTCGGCTTTGCCTATCGCGGCGCTCGTCAATGTCGGCTGCGGTTCAGTCCCCAACATAGCCTCCCTTGGGCGTCATGCGGCATCTGCCGCTCACATAGGTACCATCAGCGCACATGGTGACCTTGCCGGAGCCGCCGACATAGTCGCCCTTTGGGGTCATTTGCGGCTGCCCGCCGACATAGTCGCCCTTGGGCGTTATCCTGGGCACACCGCCAACATAGCGGCCATTCGGAGCCAGGCTGCAGGTCTTGCCACCGACATAGGTGCCGTCGGGGCACAAGGTAACTGCTGTCGACCCGCGAATGCCGGCATCATTCGATTCGCGTGCGGCCGCGCGACCATATCGTCCACTACTGCCCATGGCTCGAGCACCGGCGACCGAGCCGACACCCAGATCGCGCATATCATCCTGTTGTTGCGAAAGCGCCATCGCGAAGGCTGCGAGCAGTGCGGTGCGAAGGCGGACGGCATTTTCATGCTCTTCGGCGCGCGCTGCGTAATATGTCCGTAGGTCCTCGTTGATCAGACTCAGCTCGGCCGTGGCGCCTTCGCTATAGCCGCGATCCTGAGCAAGACGCTCGATCGAGCCAACCCATGAGAGTAGCGGGACATCGCTTCCCGGCACCGATCGCTTCAACGCGGCTTCCGTCGCGTCGGCCGAGGCTATCTTCGCCCTGATCGCCTCTACCTGACCCTGCAGCCATGTTTCGCTCGTCGCGAGCGACGGCTTGGTTTCCATATGCTCGCGCAGCGCCCATAGGGTCTGATAGCGGCCGTAGAGATAGGATAGCTGGCGGGTCTCGCCGAGGGCGGTGTTCAATGCCTCTGCCGCCGAACGGTCGGCGGACTGGATGGACCGCACAGCAGCCGTGGCCGATTCCTGTGTGCGCTGCTCCAGCGCGGGGCGTTGCTCGGTATATTGCTGAGCGCGGCTTTCCAGTAGTCGCTTGAGGTCCTTCAGCGCCGATGCGCTGGCGGCTGCGGTCCATAGCAGCACCGCTCCCACAAAAGCCGTCTTCAGACGATATTTCATGCGTCCTCCGCCTTCGATCCGCAGGATGATATGCCCGAGCAGCGGCGGCGTTGAAACGGCTATGAACGGAGAAATCTAATCCCGCCGCCACCGCGCGAAGATCGCGGTCGGCAGCAGCAGCCCGCGCGCTTCTTCGCGCACCGCCATCTCGCCCACCTCGACGGTGCCGCCCAGATCGGCCATCGCTTGTTGTAGCAGCTCGCCGATCGCCAGCGCCGACATGCGGATCGCATAGACGGTGAGGACGAGGAATTTGGAGTTCTCGTCGAGCAGCGCGCGGCAGTTGGCGATCAGCGCGGGGAGATGTTCCTCCAGCCGCCAGACTTCGCCTTCGGGGCCGCGGCCGAATTTGGGCGGGTCGAGGAAGATGCCGTCATAGCGGCGGCCGCGGCGCACCTCCCGCGCGGTGAACTTGGCGGCGTCGTCGACCATCCAGCGGATCGGGCGGTCGGCCATGTCGCTCAGGAAAGCATTGGCCTTGGCGGCGTCGACCGATTTCTTGGAGGCATCGACATGAGTGAGCTTCGCGCCCTTCGCCGCCAGCGCCAGGGTGCCGACACCGGTATAGCCGAACAGGTTCATCACCTCGTCGCCCTCGCCGGTGCGGTCGCGCATCCATGCCCATTGCGGGGCCATGTCGGGGAAGAAGGCGAGGTGGCGAAACGGGGTGTTCTGCGCGGTGAAGCGCACCTCTTCCCAGCGCATGTGCCAGCCGCCGCGCGGCACATCGCGCGACAGATGCCATTTGCCGCCGCCATCCTCATCCGACGCGCCGATGAAGTCGCCATCGGCTTCCCAATTGGCGGAGGCCGGCGCCCACATCGCCTGCGGCTCGGGGCGGATGAAGCTGAAGCGGCCATAGCGCTCCAGCTTGCGGCCATGGCCGGAATCGACAAGGCCGTAATCGGCCCAGGGTTCGGTGACGAGGGTGAGGAGGTTCATGCGCTACGCCCCACCCTTAATTGTCATTCCCGCGAAGGCGGGAATCCACCGCCAAGCGAATCCAGAACCATCAGATGTCCGGCCAGGCTTCCGAGTGGATTCCCGCCTTTGCGGGAATGACGGGGAGGAGAAGGAAGGATTGAAGCAGGAACCGATCGGGATTCCAGCCTTCGCTGGAATGACGGATGAGAACTGCCGGATCATCACGCCGCCGCCTTCAGCGCCGGCCCCACCGTCGCCAGCGTTTCGCGGCCCTCGATCAGGCGGGCGCCGACCGCGCGGACCTCGTCTAGGGTGCAGGCGTCGACCCTGGCGATGATCGTCGCGGGATCGAGCGGCTCGCCATGGACCAGCGTCTGGAAGCCGAGCCGGTCGGCACGGCTCTGCACCGATTCGAGCGCCATCAGGATCGTCGCGCGGATCTGCGCCTTGGCGCGGGCCAGTTCCTCAGGGGAAAGATCGCGGGCGGCGGCGCGGAACAGCTCACGCGATAGATCGGTCGCGTGCTGCGCCTCGCGCCGCGCGGTGGCGAGGTAGACGGTCAGCATACCGGTGTCGCGCCATGCGGCGACCGAACTGCCGACCGAATAGGCGAGGCCGCGATCCTCGCGAATCGACTGGAACAGCCGCGAAGAGCTGCCTTCGCCCGCCGCCTGGCTGAACAGCAGCAGCGGATAATAGGCCTCGTCGAAATAGCTGACGCCTTCCCAGCCGAACAGGATATGCGCCGATTCCAGCCGGCGCCGCTCGACGAAGCTGCCGCCCTGGTAGCTTGCCGCCTCCGGCACCGGGCGGGGCGCCGGCTCCATGTCGCCGAAGCGCGCCTCGGCAAGCTCGATCAGCTGATCGATGTCGACCTTGCCTGCCGCGGCCAGCACCATGCCCTGCGGGCGATAATGTTCGCGGGTCCAGCCGCGCAGATCGTCGACGCCGATCGCCGCGATCGTCTCTTCCTCGCCCAGCACCGGGCGGCCGAAGGCCTGGCCGGGCCAGGCGGTCGAATGGAAATGATCGTTGATGATGTCGTCTGGCAGGTCGCGGGCCTCGCCCAGTTCCTGCAGCACGACATCCTTCTCGCGCGCCAGATCGTCCGGCTCGAAATGCGGCTTGCGGATCATGTCGCCGATCAGCTCGACGCCCAGATCGAGATGCTCGCCCAGCAGCCTTGCCTGAAAGGCGGTCTGATCGCGCGAGGTGAAGGCGTTGAGATAGCCGCCGACATTCTCGACCGCTTCGGAAATCTGCCGGGCACTGCGTCCGCCGGCGCCCTTGAACACCATATGCTCGAACAGGTGGGCGAGGCCGTTGGTCTGCGCTTCTTCGTGCCGGGCACCGCAATCGACATGTAGGCCAACCGCGATGGTCTCCACCCCCGCCATCGGTTCGGCGGCGACGGTGAAGCCGTTGGCCAGACGATGGATCCGCGGGGCCGTCATGCTGATCAGTCGGCCGCCGCGGCGGTTTCGGCGACGAAATTCTCGATGGCGCCGATTTCGGCCGGCAGCACCGCATAGCGTTCCTGCCGTTCGAACAGTCCGCCGATTCGCGCCGGCAGGGTGGGGCGGACGCCCGTCGCGCGCTCCACCGCGTCGCCGAACTTGGCCGGGTGGGCGGTGGCCAGGGTGACGATCGGCACCGTCGGGTCGAGATCGCTGTCCTGCGCGGCGGCGAGGCCGATCGCGCTGTGCGGATCGATGATCTCGTTCGCCCGGTCATGCGCCCAGCGCATCGCCAACTGCATCCGATCGGCATCGATCCGGCTGCTCGTGAAGAGTGCCGCAGCCTCGGCACGCATCGCCTGCGGGATATCGAGGCGCTTGCTGCTCTCGAAGCCCTTCATCGAGGCCGCTAGCGCGGCGCCGTCGCGGCCATGCATGTCGAACAGCAGCCGCTCGAAGTTGGAGCTGACCTGGATGTCCATCGATGGAGCGGCGGTCGGCGTCACCGTGCCGACCGAATAGTCGCCGGCGGACAGCGCGCGGTGGAGGATGTCGTTGACATTGGTCGCGACGATCAGCCGGGCGACCGGCAGGCCCATCTTCGCCGCGACATAGCCGGCGAAGACATCGCCGAAATTGCCGGTCGGCACCGAGAAGGCGACCGGCCGGTCGGGCGCGCCGAGCCGCACGGCGGCGTAGAAATAATAGACCACCTGCGCCATCAGCCGCGCCCAGTTGATCGAATTGACCGCGGACAGGTTGAACCGGCTGGCGAAATCGGCGTCGGCGAACATGGCCTTCACCAAGGCCTGGGCGTCGTCGAAGCTCCCTTCGATCGCGATATTATGGACGTTGGGGGCAAGCACCGTCGTCATCTGCCGGCGCTGCACCTCGGACACGCGGCCCTTGGGATGCAGCATGAAGATATCGACCTTGGTGCGGCCCGCCAGCGCGTCGATCGCGGCGGAGCCGGTATCGCCGCTCGTCGCGCCGATCACGGTGATGTGGGTATCGCGTTTCGCCAGGAAGCGTTCGAACAGCAGGCCGAGCAGCTGGAGCGCGACATCCTTGAAGGCGAGGGTGGGGCCGTGGAACAGCTCCATCAGCCACTGGCGGTGATCGAGCTGCTTCAGCGGCACCACGGCGGCATGGCTGAACCGGCCATAGGCGGTCTCGCACAGTGCGCGCAGTTCGGATTCGTCGAGCGCCCCGGCCACGAAGGGCTTCATCACCGCCACGGCGGTATCGGCGTAGGACAGGCCGCGCATCGCCGCGATGTCCGCGGTGCTGAAGCTGGGCCAGCTTTCCGGCACATAGAGCCCGCCATCCGCGGCCAGACCCGCGAGCGTGACATCTTCGAATCCGAGGCGGGGCGCCTGCCCCCGAGTGCTGAGATATTGCATGACCGGCGGCCCTTAGCGGCCAAGGCGCGGCGCGGCAAGGAATTGGGGCGGTGGCGGCTTAAAAGAGCAGCCCCAGCGACAATTTCACATCACGCGCCGGGACCGCATTGGTGTCCGGCACCGGGCGGAAGTCGTTATAGGTCGCGCCCAGGGTAAGCTTGCCGCGGGTCGCGCTGGTCGAAAGACTCAGCTTCTCGCCGTTGAGCGTGCTGATCCCGTTGGCAGCGAAACGCCGATAATTGATCTGGCTGGCCGAAAGCTCGCCCAGGTCGAATCGGCTGCCCATCTGCCAATAGGTCGGTGCGCCGCCCGTCGCATTGGCGATCGATCCGGTCTGGCGGACATAGCCCATCGCATAGCCGAGCCTGATCGTCTCGCCGATCCGCCGGCTTCCGCTGAAGCGTGCGCCTACGACCTGGTTGAGCAGGCGGAAGTCGCTGTTCGCGGCGTTGCGCTGGTCGATCTGATAGGCATAGCCGCTCAGCGTGCCCAGCCGGCTCGCCCAGCTCAGCTGCGCGAAGATATTATCGCCGGGTACGCTCACCGGCAGCGGTCCGGCGGGGGCGGCCCACAGGCTGCTGCTCGACCAGGCATAGGCGAGATCGGCGCTCAGGCCGGGCAGGCCCGTCCAGCGCAGCCGGGCGGCGTCGAAGGTCTGCTCACCGTCGCGGTCGCCCGTCAGCGCGGCCCCCGCCAGCCCGAGATGCTGGCGGCCCAGACTGATCGCGGTGCGCGGCAGACCGCTATATTGCAGCTTGAGCTCGCCCAGCTGGAAGGCGTCGGGGCGCATCGTCGATCGCCCCGCCGTCATGCCGGGCTCGTCGTTACGGAGTTTGACAGCGGCATCGCTGATCGCGTCGAACGACCAGACGCCCGACGACAGCGCGATGCCCGGCCGGGCGCGGAGCAGGATCGCATCGTCGCCGGCCAACAGCCGATCGGGCGCATATTGCTCGTAGCGCAGCTCGGTGCCGAGGATGGGAGACAGCTCGATCGGCTGCGCCCCCAACGGGGCAGCGGCGAGCACGGAAAGGGCCAACAGGCGACGCATGGACGACCTAGACGTTCAACGATTCCCAAGGATTGTCGGGGCTTGTATCATCCGGCGGCGCGACGGCCCAGCCGGATGCGACGAAGCGTTTGACGAGCATGGGGGCACATCACTATATGCGCGCTCCGACAGGCGGCCGGGTGGCCGCCTTTTTGCGTTTTCGGAGCTATTGTCACTCGACGGAAGGAAAAGGGAGTCGTTGCCATGACCATCACCCCACTCATGCCGGTCTATCCGCGGTGTGGCGTGCGTCCGGTGCGAGGCGAAGGCTGCCATCTGATCGGCGAGCGCGGCGAGCGCTATCTCGATTTCGCGAGCGGCATCGCGGTCAACATTCTCGGTCACGGTCATCCGGCGCTGGTCAAGGCGATTGCCGACCAGGCGGCGACGCTGATGCACACCTCGAACCTGTATGGCAGCCCCCAGGGTGAGGCCTTCGCGCAGAAACTGGTCGACAATACGTTCGCCGACACGGTGTTCTTCACCAATTCGGGCGCCGAAGCGGTCGAATGCGCGATCAAGACGGCGCGCCGCTATTTCCATGTCGAGGGCAAGCCCGAGCGGACGAAGATCATCACCTTCGCCAATGCCTTCCACGGGCGCACCTTGGGGACGATCTCGGCGACCAACCAGCCCAAGATGCGCGACGGGTTCGAACCGCTGCTGCCCGGCTTCGAGGTGGTGCCGTTCAACGATCTGGCGGCGGCGCGTGCCGCCGTCGACGAAACCACCGCGGGCTTCATGGTCGAGCCGGTGCAGGGCGAAGGGGGCATGACCCCGTCCACGCAGGAATTCCTGAAGGGATTGCGTCAGATATGCGACGAGCAGGGCCTGCTGCTGATCCTCGACGAGGTGCAGTGCGGCTATTGCCGGACCGGCCGGTTCTTCGCGCATGAACATTATGGAATCACGCCCGATATCATGGCGGTGGCCAAGGGCATCGGCGGGGGCTTCCCGCTCGGCGCCTGCCTCGCGACCGAGGAAGCGGCCAAGGGCATGGTGATCGGCACCCATGGCTCGACCTATGGCGGCAATCCGCTCGCCATGGCGGCGGGTGAGGCGGTGTTCGAGGTCGCGGTCAACGATGCCTTTCTCGCCCATGTCCGCGCGATGGGCGATCGGCTGCGCCAGAGCATCGAGCAGCTGATTCCCAATCACGACACGGTGTTCGACAGCGTCCGGGGGCTGGGCCTGATGCTCGGCATCAAGCTCAAGGATGCGGTCGAGGCACGCAGTTTCGTGGCGCATCTGCGCGACAATCACGGGCTGCTGAGCGTCGCTGCGGGTGAGAATGTCGTCCGCATCCTGCCGCCGCTGGTGATCGAGGACAGCCATATCGCCGAGTGCATCGAAAAGCTCTCGGCGGGCGCGCGGACCTACGAGCCCGCATCATGACCCGGCATTTCATCGACCTCGCCGATGCCGGTCCCGATGGCCTGCGGGCGATGCTGGAAGCCGCGCGCGCTCGCAAGGCGGATCGCAGGGGCCATCCCAGGGGCCAGACCGACGACGACGCACCGCTCGCCGGTCACACCCTGGCGATGATCTTCGAGAAGAACTCGACGCGCACCCGCGTATCGTTCGACATGGCGATGCGCCAGCTGGGCGGCAGCACGATCGTGATGGAGGCGGGCGGCACCCAGCTGGGGCGCGGCGAGACGATCGCCGACACCGCGCGGGTGCTCAGCCGCTATGTCGACGCGATCATGATCCGCACGGACGACCATCAGAAGATCGTCGATCTCGCCAGATATGCCGAGGTGCCGGTGATCAACGGGCTGACCGATCAGTCGCACCCGTGCCAGATCATGGCCGATCTGCAGACCGTCCTGGAGCATAAGGGCAGGGTGGACGGCCTGAGCTGGGCATGGCTCGGCGATGGCAACAACGTCCTCCACTCGATCATCGAGGCGGGCAGCCTGCTCGGCTTTCCGGTCCGGATCGGCTGTCCCGACGGCTATGATCCCGATCCCGCGGTGGTCGCGGCGGCGCGTGCGCGCGGGGGCTCCGTCCTGATATCGCGCGATCCGGCCGAGGCGGCGGCGGGGGCCGACGTCATCGTCACCGACACCTGGATATCGATGGGACAGGCCCATGCCGAGGCCAAGCTTGCGGCGATGCAGCCTTTCCAGGTCAACGCGGCGTTGATGGCCAGGGCGGCGGCCGACGCCGTCTTCCTCCACTGCCTGCCCGCGCATCGCGGCGAAGAAGTGGTCGACGCGGTCATGGACGGGCCGCAGTCGCTGATCTGGGACGAGGCGGAAAACCGCCTCCACGCCCAGAAGGCGGTGCTGCTATGGTGCATGGGGAAATTGGGCTGACCAGGCGGCGGGGTTGAAAAATCCCGCCGTCATGCTGAACTTGTTTCAGCATCCACCCATCCTCCTCCGGGATGATGCCCGTGGAGGAGTGGGCCCTGAAACAAGTTCAGGGTGACGATAGGATTGCTGCGTTGACCGCCTACCAGACTCTCGACCTCGCGCTTGGCTTCACCATCCCCGATCGTCACGCCCGTGGCCGGTTCGTCCGGGTCGGGCCGGCGCTCGATCTGGTGCTCGGTGCCCATGGCTATCCGCCCGCGATCGAGCGGCTGATGGCGGAGGCGCTCGTCCTCGCCGCGCTGCTGGGTTCGATGCTCAAGCATGATGCCGGCCAGCTCACCCTCCAGGCGCAGGCCGAGGGCGGCGCCGTCGAGCTGATGGTCGCCGATTACAAGGATGGGCAGGTCCGCGGCTATATCCGCCACGATCCCGATCGCATCGCCGAGATGCCCGCCGATCCTTCGCTGTTCGCGCTGTTCGGCAAGGGATATCTGGCGATCACCTTCGACCAGTCCGTGACGGGCGAGCGTTATCAGGGGATCGTCCCGCTGGAGGGCGGCTCGCTCGGCGATGCGGCGGAAGCCTATTTCAGCCAGTCGGAGCAGCTGCCCAGCCTGGCCCGGCTCGCCAGCCGCCGCCTGCCTGACGGCCGCCATGTCGCGGGCGGGCTGCTGATTCAGCACCTGCCGGAGGGGGAGGAAGGGCGTGATCGCATCCACACGCGGCTCGACCATCCCGAATGGGAGCATGTCCGCGCCCTCGCCCAGACGCTGAAATCCGAGGAGCTGACCGACGAGGAGCTGCCGCTCGAAACGATTCTCTGGCGACTGTTCAATGAGGATGAGGTGCGGATATTCCCCGCGGTCGCGCTGGCGCGCGGCTGCCGGTGCGATCCCGCGCATATCCGCTCGGTCATCACCCGTTTCCCGCCAGAGGAGCGTGCCGAGATGGCGGATGCGGGCGGCGAGATCCATGTCGACTGCGAGTTCTGCGCGCAGCGCTTCTCCTTCGCGCTCGATTCGATCTGATCCCTGAAACAATATCGGGGCTGCCTGCGTAGCTCCGTCATGAAAAGATCAGCTTTCTTCAGCTAAGCATTTTGTCGGTCTTGCCGTATCGACGGTTTGTCGAGTTTGCGTATTCTGGGTGCCTTGATTGGGGAATCAGGCAGCCTGGCGGGCATGAGGACGAAAATGAGATTGTCATGGCGTTGCGCAATTGCGGGGTTGGCCCTGCTGACGGTCGGGGCCGGGTCGGCGCCCGCTCCTGTGCCCGCGCCTGCTCCTGCACCTGCGCCCGGCACCGCGTCGATGTCGCTCACGGCGCTCGGCCAGCTTGAAACAGGCCTGTGGCAGCTCGACGTCTATGGCAAGCCCCCCCGCCAGGTCTGCATCACCGATCCGGTAGCACTGGTTCAGGTCGAGCATGATCAGCCGGGCTGCTCGCGTTTCGTGATCGCCAATGAGGCGAAAAGCTCGACGGTCCATTATAGCTGCCAGCGCGCCGGCTGGGGCAGGACCACCGTGCGGGTCGAAACGCCGCGTGCCGCGACCATCGAGACCCAGGGCATCGCGCGCAACGCGCCGTTCGATTACAGCGTGCAGGCCCGCCGGATCGGCACATGCGCGGCGCAGACCACCAGCAAGCAGCGCTGATCGGCCTTGGTTTCAGGGGCAGCGCCGGTGCCGCGCGTTCGACCAAAGTCGAATCGCCCAGGCGCCCATATCCGGCCGATGGTTAACCTTCTGTTTAGGCCTTTTGCGGTAAAGGATGGATGCGCCTTCCCCTTTGGGCGCATTTTCCTCCCTTAGCAGGCTTTACAGCCTCACTGGGCCGCCTTCGGGCGGCCCATTTTTTATCCCGGGCTCTTCAGTTCGACCCCGCGCTCTTCAGTTCGACCCCGCGCTCTTCAGTTCGAC
>CAZJXG010000018.1:30261-34514 GCA_964549965.1 uncultured Sphingomonas sp.
GCTCTTCAGTTCGACCCCGCGCTCTTCAGTTCGACCCCGCGCTCTTCAGTTCGACGATGTCGCTCGCCGACGTTCCTTTTTCGTCCGCCAGGAAAGGCGGATCGGGGATCTGCGAACGCCCCTGGTTGAGCACCTCGGACCAGCGGTCCGACAGGGTACGCATATAGGTATCCTGTGGTTCGATCCGGCGCTTGATGATCGGCAGCCTGGGATCGTTGCGGAACACCATCACGTCGAACGGCAGCCCGACCGACTTGTCCGAGCGGATCGTCGAGTCGAACGACAGCAGCGCCACCTTCACCGCCTCGTCGATCGAGCTGTCATAGTTCATCGCGCGGTCGAGGATCGGCTTGCCATATTGGCAGGCGCCGATCTGGAAGAAAGGGCTGTCCGGCTGGCATTCGATGAAGTTGCCCGCATCATAGATCAGGAACAGCTTGAGCGGGCCACCGCCGATCCGGCCGCCCAGCAACAGCGAGATGCCCGAGCTGACCCCGGCGGCGTAGAGCGCCGGCTTCAGCTGGGCTCCCGCAGCCATCACCGCCTCGCCCACCAGCTGCGCCGCCTGGAACATCGATGGCATATGCTCGATCTTGCGCAGGCCGTCCTCGGGATCGCGCGAGGGCAGCCCCTCGGCGAGCATGCCGAGGACGAGCTGCGTCACCGAGAGATTACCGGCACTCGCCGCGACGACATAGGCATCCTTGGTATCGGCCAGCACATGCAGCTTGCGATAGGTCGAGATATTGTCGATCCCCGCATTGGTGCGGGTATCGGCGACCATGATCAGCCCCTGTCGAAGCATGATTCCGACGCAATAGGTCATAGCGGCGCCCCTCCTGGCTCCGGACCCCCCGATCCGGTTGGCCATCCATAGAGGATCGACCGGGTTTGTTGGAGCGTCTTTTTACGGCGGCGTAACCGATGCTAGAAGGCGAGACGATGAAACGAGCCCGCACGATCCTCTTCGCCCTGCTCGGCGCCTTGCTGGCGCCTGTGGCCAACGCCGCGCCGCTCACCGTGCAGCAATGGCGTGCTGCGCACGAGGCCGAGATTGTGGGGCAGCTCGATCGCCTGGCGCGCATTCCCAGCATCGCTGCGGACCCGAAGGGCATCGCCGATGCCGCGGACATGCTCCTTGCCGAACTGGCCGCGCGTGGCTTCGCGGCCCGGCGGCTGAGCGCCCCGTCGGGCGGGCCGCCGGCGATATTCGCGGCCCTGGACACGGCGGGCGCCAAGCGGACCGTCGTCTTCTATGCCCATTATGACGGGCAACCGGTCGATCCGGCGCAATGGTCTTCCGATCCGTTCGTGCCGGTGATGCGCGCCCTGGACGAAGGCGGCCCGCGAGATGTCGACTGGAGGGCGGCGGCAGCCCCGATGGACCCCGAATGGCGGCTGTTCGGGCGCGGCGTTGCCGACGACAAGGTGTCGATCGTCGCCTTTCTGGCGGCGTTCGACGCGCTCAAGGCTTCGGGCCGCAAGCCAAGCGTCAACCTGCGCATCTTCTGGGAGGGAGAGGAGGAGCAGGGCTCCCCCCATCTCGCAGAACTGCTCGCCGCCAATGCCGATCTGCTCAAGGCCGACCTTTGGCTGATCGGCGACGGGCCGCTCCACCAGTCGCGCGCGCCGACGCTGTATTTCGGCGTGCGCGGTGTGCTTGGGTTCGATGCGACCGTCTATGGTCCGGCTTCTCCGCTGCACGACGGCCATTATGGCAATTGGGTGCCCAATCCGGCGGCGATGGCGGCGCGGCTGATCGCCGACATGCGCGACGAGGACGGGACGATCCTGATCCCCGGCATTCTGGACAGCGTCCGCCCGCCGAGCGGGGCCGAGATGGCCGCCGTACAGGCGCTGCCTCCAGTCGAGGATGCGTTGATCGAGCAGTTCGCACTCGGCCGCAGCGAAGGCAATGAGGCGCTGGCGCAGAGTGTCCTTCGGCCGGCGCTCAACATAAAAGGGATCCGTGCGGGCGCCGTGGGCGCGGCGGCCGCCAACGCCATCCCGACCGAGGCGAGCTTCTCGGTCGACTTCCGCCTGGTCCCCGATCAGACGGTCGAGGGGGTCAAGGCGGCGGTCGAGGCGTTTCTAGACGCGAAGGGGTGGACCGTGGTCCGCGACACGCCCGATCGCGCCACGCGGCTTTCGCACCCCAGGGTGATCAAGCTCAGCTGGGCGCCCGGCTATGCCGCCCTGCGGACCGACATGAGCCTGCCGGTTTCGCAGGCGGTGATCGCCGTGGCGGGCAAGGCGGGCGGCAGACCCGTGCTCGTGCTGCCGACGGTGGGGGGCAGCGTGCCGCTCACCATCTTCGATGCCGCGCTGAAGGTGCCGTTGATCGGGCTGCCGATCGCCAACCATGACAATCAGCAGCATGCGCCGAACGAAAATCTCCGGCTGCGCAATCTCTGGGACGGGATCGATCTCTATGCGGCGATGATCGGCGGCCTCGACTGGTAGACCTGCGCCGCGAATTCACCTAAGCGCCGCGCTTATGTCGGACAACGCGAATAACCAGGGCCGCCGCGCGATCGTGCTGTTGTCGGGTGGGCTCGATTCGATGGTATCGGGGGGGCTTGCCAGAGAGCGAGGCTTCTCGCTGGCCGCGCTGACGATCGATTACAACCAGAGGCACAGGGTCGAGCTTGAGGCGGCGAAGCGTGTCGCGGCCGTGCTCGGCGTCGATCGGCATGTCACCCTGCCGCTGAATCTGCGCGCCTTCGGGGGATCGTCGCTGACCGACGATATCGATGTGCCGAAGGGCGGCGTGATGCCGGGCATACCATCGACCTATGTTCCTGCGCGCAACACGATCTTCCTGTCCCTGGCGCTGGGTTTCGCAGAGGCCAGCGGGGCGCGGGACATCTTCCTGGGGGTCAATGCGCTCGATTATTCGGGCTATCCCGATTGCCGGCCAGAGTTCATCGCGGCCTTCCAGCATCTCGCCGATCTCGCGACCCGCATGGGCGTCGAGGGGCAGGGCTTCACGATCCATGCTCCGCTCCAGCACATGACCAAGGCGGATATCGCGCGGGAGGCCGCCCGGCTGGGGCTCGACGCGGGGATGAGCTGGTCCTGCTATGATCCCACGCCCGACGGCAAGCATTGCGGCCTGTGTGACAGCTGCCGTCTCCGCTCCAAAGGCTTTGCCGAAGCTGGGCTCGCCGATCCCACGGTGTACGCCTGATGGGCGGCTATGCGATCAAGGAGATGTTCCTGACCCTGCAGGGGGAGGGGATGCAGGTCGGTCGTCGGGCCGTCTTCCTGCGCTTCACCGGCTGCAATTTGTGGAGCGGCCGCGAGGAGGATCGCGCCACTGCGACCTGCAACTTCTGCGACACGGATTTCGTCGGCATGGATGGCGACCGTGGCGGCCGCTATGCCGATGCCGCCGCGCTGGCGGATCAGGCGATGGCCTTATGGGCGGACATGCCCGAGCCTTTCATCGTCATGACCGGCGGCGAACCGCTGCTCCAGGTCGATGACGCGCTGATCGCCGCGCTCAAGGCCCGCAGCTTCGAGATTGCGGTCGAGACCAACGGCACGCAGCCCGCACCGGACGGCATCGACTGGATCTGCGTCAGTCCGAAACAGGGCAGCGAGATCATCCTGCGTCGCGGCAATGAGCTGAAGCTCGTCTGGCCGCAGCCGGGGCTGAACCCGGACGAGCTTGCCACCTGGGACTTCAACCATTTCCTGATCCAGCCGATGGACGGCGCGAACCTGACGGCCGCGCGCGCGTCGGCGGTCGACTATGTGATGGCGCATCCGAGATGGCGACTGTCCACCCAGACGCACAAGGTGGTGGGCATCCGCTAGAGTGATTTCCCGGCAGATGAAACATCTGCCGGCTCTCTAGTCTAGAGGGCCAGCACACCGCCTCCGGATGGAAGGTGATGGATGATCAGCCGGGGTTGCCGCTGGCTGCGCTGGCCTGACGCGTTCCGGCCGGCACACATGCTGCCTTCAGCAGATCCTTCTTCGTCCAGCAGGCCTTGTCCATCGACAGCGGCTGGATCGGGACATAGAGGAAGCGCCGCGCGTGGATCATGTCGCCGGCGGGGACCAGGCTGTTGCGGAACTCGCGCATGCGATCGATGGCGAGCTGGGTGAGCTTGCCCTTGCCCAGCTTGCGGGTATCGCGGCCGATCGCGGCGGCCGTCTCACAAAAACCCAGCTGGGCGTGCATCGTCGAGAAGCCGTTATAGGTCCTGGTGGTGTACTGATCGAGGGTCTTCTGCCAGGTCTTG
>CAZJXG010000019.1:0-33100 GCA_964549965.1 uncultured Sphingomonas sp.
TTGTTGGGTGTGTTTGGGTGGTGTTTTACCCTGAATGTATGTAAATGCATATAACTAGGGGTATGGAATGGCTGAAAGATCCTTTGCCAAGGAAGTCGAGCATCTTCGCCTGGGCGATGGTGAAGTGTTCAAAGGCGAGGCCATCCTCGCGATCACCAAGGGTCTGTTGCAGGCCGGCGTCTCCTACGTCGGCGGATATCAGGGATCGCCGATCTCGCACCTGATGGACGTGCTGTCCGACGCGCAGGACATACTCGGCGAACTGGGCGTCAATTTCCAGAGTTCGGCGAACGAGGCGACCGCTGCCGCCATGCTCTCCGCCTCGGTGATGTATCCGCTGCGCGGGGCGGTGGCCTGGAAATCGACGGTCGGAACGAACGTGGCTTCGGATGCTCTGGCCAACCTCGCTTCGGGCGGAGTCACCGGCGGAGCCATGGTGATCGTCGGCGAGGATTATGGCGAAGGCTCCTCGATCATGCAGGAGCGCACGCACGCATTCGCGATGAAATCGCAGATGTGGCTCCTCGATCCACGTCCCGATCATGGCCGGATCGTCGACCTGATCGAGAAGGGCTTCCAGCTGTCCGAAGCGTCCAACACGCCGGTCATGCTCGAGGTGCGGGTGCGCACCTGTCACATGCATGGCAGTTTCCTGTGCAAGGATAATGTCCGCCCGGCCTATACGCTGGACGACGCGCTCGCTGCGCCGCGCCGCGATCTCGGCCGGATCGTTCTGCCACCGGCCGCATATGAGCATGAACAGGAAAAGATCCGGCACCGGATGCCTGCCGCCATAGAGTTCATCAAGTCCAATCAGCTAAACGAATGGTTCGGCCCGGACGAAGGCAAGGTCGGCATAATCCTGCAGGGCGGGATGTACAACAACGTCATCCGCGCTCTCCAATATCTCGGCCTGTCGGATGTCTACGGAAATACCTGTATTCCGCTCTACGTGATGAACGTCACCTACCCGCTGATCGACAGCGAACTGATCGATTTCGCGCGGGGCAAGGAGGCGGTGCTGATGGTCGAGGAAGGCCAGCCAGAATATCTGGAACAGGCCCTCAATACGATACTGCGTCGCAACGGCTCGACCGCCCGGATTTACGGCAAGGACGTGCTGCCAATGGGCGGCGACTATTCGGTCCAGGTCCTGCTTCAGGGTGTGGAAGCCTTTATCGAGCAGACCGATTCCCCCCTGCTCGGCAACCGCCCTCCCCGCCCGGATGCCCGAGCGACACACGCGCTGCCGGAGGTCGAACGGCTCAGCAAGGTGGTTCCGGCCCGCCCCCCCGGGCTATGCACCGGCTGTCCCGAACGGCCGATCTTCGCGGCGATGAAGCTCGTCCAGCAGGATCTTGGCGAGCACCATGTGTCAGCCGACATCGGTTGCCACCTGTTTTCCATCCTGCCGCCGTTCAACATCGGAACGACGACCATGGGGTTCGGCCTGGGAGCGGCATCGACCTCGGCTTTTGCCCGCAGCACGGGCAAACGCTCGATCGCGGTGATGGGCGATGGCGGGTTCTGGCATAATGGCCTGACCAGCGGGATCGGCAACGCCGTGTACAACAAGCATGACGGCGTATTCCTGATCGTCGACAACTTCTATTCCTCCGCGACCGGCGGACAGGATATCCTGTCGTCGCGCGCGACCAACGATACCCGCAAGACCAACAATCCGATCGAAAAGGCGGTGCGCGGCGTCGGTGCGACCTGGGTCCGCGAAGTCGATCACACCTATGATGTCGGTCGGATGAAGCGCGTCCTGACCGAAGCGCTGACGACGAAGGAGGCAGGCCCCAAGATCATCATCGCTTCGTCCGAATGCATGCTCAACAAGCAGCGCCGCGTCCGCCCGATCGAGGCCAAGGCGGTCAAGGACGGCAAGCGGGTGATCAAGCAGCGCTTCGGCGTCGACGAGGACATCTGTACCGGCGATCATGCCTGCATCCGTCTATCGGGCTGCCCCTCGCTCTCGCTCAAACAGCTCGACGATCCGCTGCGGGACGATCCCGTCGCCGCGATCGACAATTCCTGCGTCGGTTGCGGCAACTGCGGCGAGGTATCCGAAGCGGCCGTGTTGTGTCCTTCATTTTACCGCGCCGACATCATTCACAACCCCACCTGGTGGGATCGGTTCAAGACGCGCGCCGCCATGGCCCTGATCGGCTTCCTGCAGCACCGCCGCGAGCGACGTCGGATCGTGCTGGAGGCTGTCTGATGCGTGATGAAACGGTAAAATTGCGGCTCGCGTCGGCGGGCGAAGCGACCGAGCGCCCGATCTCCGTCGCCGTCGTGGCGATGGGCGGCCAAGGTGGTGGGGTGCTGACCGGGTGGATCGTCAAACTGGCCGAGAATGCAGGCTGGGTGGCCCAGTCGACGTCGGTTCCGGGCGTGGCCCAACGCACCGGGGCGACGATCTATTATATCGAAATGATGGGCCGGCGCGGTAGACAGATGCCGGTACTGGCCCAGATGCCCACGCCCGGCGACGTGGATGTGGTGATCGCCTCGGAGTTCATCGAAGCTGGCCGATCCATCCTGCGCGGGATCGTCACGCCCGACCGGACGACGCTGATCGCATCAAGCCACCGCTCCTTCGCCATTGCCGAAAAGACCGCCCCCGGTGACGGGATCGCCGATGCTGGCGCGGTGGTCGATGCGATCGGGGTAACGGCCCGGCATAATATCGTCTTTGACATGAACGCGTTGGCTACGGCGCATGGCAGCGTCATCTCTTCGGCGATGTTCGGCGCCCTGGCTGCGGCGGGCATTCTCCCCTTCCCGATAGAGGCTTATCATGCGGTAATCGCGGGTGACGGCAAAGGCGTCGCGGCGAGCATCCGGACCTTCGAAGCGGCATATGCCCGCGCCTTGGCCGGCCCCGGCGCGGAGGAAGCCGGGCCGGGGCCCCTGCCCCCCGCTGCCCTGCAGCCCCCCCATTCACCCTCGTCGCACCGAGCGGCGGCCTTGCTGCAGCGCCTTGACCAGGCGCTGCCGCCTCAGGTCGCTCCCATGGCAAGGGCCGGGCTTGCCAAGGTGATCGATTATCAGGATCTGGAATATGGCGCGGAGTATCTCTCCCTGCTTGAAACCATCCATCTGCGCGATCTCGCCCTTGGCGGTGCGAACGGAGACTTTGCGCTCAGCCTCAACGCCGCCAAATATCTCGCCAATGCGATGACCTATGATGATGTCGTGCGGGTCGCCGATCTGAAGACGCGCGCGGCACGCAAGCGGCGTATCGGCGATGAGATCGGGATCAGGCCGGATCAGTTGTTCAGCACGACCGAGTATATGCACCCCCGGATGGAGGAAATCGTCGGCCTGGCGCCGGCCCGGTTTGGGCGCTGGCTGAAACGGCGGGAGGGGCTCTATGGCTGGCTTGATCGGCGGGTGAGCAAGGGTCGGCGGGTGCGGACCTATTCCCTTGGCTGGTTCATCACGCTCTACATGGTGGCCGGTTTGCGCTGGCTGCGCCGCGGGTCGTTGCGCCATGCCGAAGAGATGGCCCATCGCGACAACTGGCTGGCGCTCGTCGAACGCCTCGCCGTCCGCAACTACGCCTTGGGAGTCGAGGCGGTCAAATGCCAGCGCCTCATCAAAGGATATTCCGATACGCATGCGCGCGGCGTCTCCAAATTCGCGAGAGTAACTGCGGAGATAGAGCGTATCTCCAGCCGGGACGACGCGGTCGACTGGGCTCGGCGTCTGCGCGAAACCGCGATCCGCGATGGGGAAGGTGGCGACCTTGATGGCCTGATCCGTACGATTGGATCGTTCGCCTGAATTGGCCTTGCCTCTCGTCCGGGCAACTCTCATTACGAACGGGCGACAGATCGGTCGAGGTGTTCGCTGACGATGGGGATGGGGATGAGCGATTCGGCGCAGTCTTCTTCCGCCGCCACGGCGGTCGGGACGGAGCGTAGCATCGAAACGCAGGCATGGCTCACGCTGCTCGACCTCCACGGCGAGCTATTTGGCCGCCTCAATCGCACCCTGATCCGCGAATTTTCCATCACGCTGGCCAAATTCGATGTGCTTGCCCAGCTTTATCGCAATCCCGATGGCTTGACCCAGGGCATTCTGTCGCGCCAGCTCAAGGTGACAGGCGGCAATGTCACCGGGCTCGTGCGGCGCCTGGTCGCCGACGGCCTGATCGACCGGGAAATGTCCGCCACTGATCGCCGGGTCTTCATCGTCCGTCTGACTGCGAAGGGGGCTTCGCTCTATCGGGCCGCGCGGGACCGCCACGACGACTTGCTGCAGCCATGGCTGCAGCCGGTCAGCGCACAGGAACTGGACACGCTCAAGACGATGCTGAAACGGCTGTCCCGCGCCGATACACGGACAGCGCAAGGAGAAGCCACTTGAGCCCGAAACCGCCAAGCTCCTACGAAGAGCTCGAGTGCTATCTTCCTTACCTTGTCAATCGGCTGGCGGTTCTCGGCCAGGCTGCGCAAAAGCGCATGTTGGAAAAGAGCGGCATCAGCCTGCTGACCATGCGTACGTTGTCGATCCTGCACATCGAAAACGGGCTGACCATCAACGAGATCGCCGAGCGTACCTTTACCGAGCAGTCGTCGACGAGCCGCGCGATCGACGCCATGGTGGTCCAGGGCCTTGTCGAAAGGCGCATACCTGAGGAAGACCAGCGCCGGCGCGAGATTGCGCTAACCGATCATGGGCGCGAAAAGCTGATGCAAAGCTGGCCGGCGATGGAAGATCATTTCAGGCTGCTCGCTGATGGCCTTAGCGGAGCACGGCTGGAAGCCTGTCGTGCTACCTTGGCCCATATGCTAGCAAATCTGGCGCGGCCGATACCCTGATTACCGACGGCCTAGGCTCATCATGGCACATTGACACTATTTAATTTATACCTAAACATCTGCAACAGCATATCATTGCGGACGGCGCGAACTCCCGCGGTTTCCTGGCTGGTGAATCTTCATGGAAAATATGACGATCTTCGAACGCTTCCAGTCCCGCGCCGCGCAATGGCCGGACAGGCCATTCCTCAATATTCTGCCCGAAACGGCCGATATCTACGGAATTCCTGCGGGAGAGATCACATATTCCGAAATGCTGAGGCGCGTCCGCGCTCGCAAGGAAGCCTTTTCCGCCGCAGGCTTCGGTGAAGGGACCCGGATCGGCCTGCTCCTTCAGAACAGGCCCGAATTCATCGAGATCTGGTTCACGGCGAATGGCCTTGGCGCTTCCGTCGTGCCGATCAATCCTGACCTGCGGCGCAGCGAGCTCGAATATCTGATCGATCATTCCGAAATGGCGGCTGCCTTCATCCTGCCCGACCGTCTTGCCGAGGTTGCAGAGGCGGCCCGGTCCGTCGGGAGCTCGATGGTCCCGATCAGCCCGGATCAGCCGATCCGGCCGCTTCTCGATACATGCGCGCGCCCGACGATCAACGCGGCGCAGCGCGAAGCAGCGCTCCTCTACACGTCGGGGACCACCGGTCGCCCCAAGGGCTGCGTCCTGACCAACGAATATTTCCTTCATTCCGGCGACTGGTACCGCGACGTCGGTGGCCTGATCAGTCTGCGTCCGGGCGAGGAACGGATGCTGACGCCCCTGCCGATCTTTCACATGAACGCCATGGCCGTGTCGGTGATTGGGATGGTGACCATGGGCGGGTGCCTGACGCTGCTCGACCGGTTCCACCCGTCTAGCTGGTGGGATTCGGTACGGCGCAGCAGGGCAACCTGCCTGCACTATCTGGGCGTCATGCCGGCCATGCTGATGAAGGCCGCGCCGGGCCCGGGCGATCGCGATCATGCGGTACGGTTCGGCTTCGGTGCGGGGGTCCCCGCGGAACTGCATGGCCCTTTCGAGGAGCGGTTCGGCTTTCCTCTGATCGAAGCGTGGGCGATGACCGAAACCGGCAGCGGCGGCGTGATCAGCGCCCACCGCGAACCGCGCAAGATCGGCACCAGCTGCTTCGGCCGCCCGACAGACGACGTCTCCATCCGGATCGTCGACGACGCCGGGCAGGATGTGCCGGTCGATCAACCCGGCGAACTGTTGGTCCGGCGGGCGGGAGACGATCCGCACTACGGCTTCTTTCGCGAATATCTGAAAAATCCCGAAGCCACTGATGAAGCCTGGCAGGACGGCTGGTTCCATACCGGCGACATCGTTTCGCGTGATGCGGACGGCGATCTGCATTTCGTCGATCGCAAAAAGAACGTCATCCGCCGATCAGGCGAGAACATCGCCGCGGTCGAGGTCGAGACAATCCTCGCCAAACATCCCGCAATACGCCAAGTAGCGGTGGCGGCCACACCCGATCCCCTGCGCGGCGATGAAGTAGCGGCGCTGGTTGTCGCCAATGACGGCGCCCCATGCGCCGAGACCGCCGCCGATATTGCTCGCTGGGGGCTTGAGGAAATGGCCTATTACAAAGTTCCGGGCTGGATCGGTTTCGTAAACGAGCTTCCGCGCACCCCCACCGAAAAGATCCTGCGCGCCGCGTTGAAAGATCTTGTCGCCGAACGGATGGCCGTCGGCGCGCTCCACGATACCCGCGCTTTCAAGAAGCGGAGCGGATGAGCCGCTCCCCTGCCCCCTATGAAGGCGTGGTGGTCTGCGCGCCGGTAACGGTGCCCTATGTGCGCTTCTCTCCAGAGACCGCGCACTGGTGGGCCGCGAAGGCGCTGCGCCAGTTGGCCGACATGACTGGTCTTGGCCCGCAGGACGTCGACGGCTTCTGCTTCGCGAGCTTCTCTGCAGGCCCCGACACCGCAGTCGGCCTGACCCAGCATCTCGGCCTGACGCCGCGCTGGCTCGATCATCTGCCGACGGGCGGAGCCAGTGGCGTCATGGCGCTGCGCCGTGCGGCGCGCGCCGTACAATGCGGCGACGCCGAAACCGTCGTGTGCCTGGCCGCGGATACCAACCAGATCGACAGTTTCCGTCACAGCCTGGCCAGTTTTTCGCGCTTTTCACAGGACGCGGTTTATCCATATGGTTTCGGCGGACCCAATGCGACGTTCGCGCTGATCTCCGACGCTTTCATGCGCGCTTTCGACATCACACGCGAAGATTTCGGCAAGCTCTGTGTCGCCCAGCGAGCCAATGCCGGGTCGAACCCGCTAGCGCTGCAACGCCGGCCGCTTACGCTAGAGGCATATATGGCGGCTCGGCAGATTGCCGATCCGGTGCATCTTTTCGACTGTGTGATGCCTTGCGCCGGGGCGGAAGCCTTTATCGTGACCACGCCGGAAATAGCGGCGGCACGCGGCTTGCCCGCTGTGCATATCCTCTCCACGATCGAACGGCACAACGCCTTCCCCGAAGATCCGGTGCAATTGCGCGGCGGCTGGGAGATGGACATCGCCAAGTTCTGGGAGGCGGCCGGAATATCGCCAGGCGATATCGACACGCTGCAAGTCTATGATGATTATCCGGTGATCGTCGCCATGCAGATCCAGGACCTCGGCTTTTGCGCCCCGGGCCAGGTTGCGGATTTCATCCGCCGGACCAGTTTCGACATTGACGGCGATCTACCGCTCAACACCAACGGCGGTCAACTCTCGGCGGGTCAGGCGGGAGCAGCCGGCGGCTTCCAGAACATGACCGAGGCGCTGCGCCAGATCACCCGGCAACCACTGGGCGCTCAGGTGCCCGATGCCGACATCGCGCTCGTATCGGGCTTTGGGCTGGTCAATTATGATCGCGGCGTCTGCACCGGTGCGGTCGCGCTGAAGGCTTTGCGATGAGTGTCCGTTCATTTCTCGAAAAGCGCGACCCGCTGGCGCGCAAGAAAGCCCGTCATCTCTCACCCGCGGTACGCAGCAGCGCGATGCACGCGATGTCGGCGCGCGCGGCCCAGGGGCGCTTCGTGCTGCAGGTCTGCACCGACTGCGGCAAGGCCACCTATCCGCCTCGTGACGGTTGTCCTGCCTGCTGGGGCCAACTGGCCTGGCGGGATTGCGACAATGGTGCACGTGTCCTGTGCCAGACGGCCATCCACGCCTCGACCGATCTATACTTTCGGGAGCACCTGCCCTGGCGCATGGGCAAGGTCGCGCTCGATGCCGGACCGGTCGCGCTGGTGCACCTCCACCATGACCTGGCGCCCGACGACCGCGCGGTGATCCGCCTCATGCTCGATCGGGGGGGCAACGCCGCCCTGTTCGCCCTGCCCTCGTCCGGAGTTTTCGACATGGCCGACCCGCAATTACGCGAATTCGTGGTTCCGGTGGCGGGCAAGACCGTGCTTGTCAGCGACGCACGCAGCGCGATCGGCCTTGCCGTGGTCAAGGCGCTCAGCGCTGCCCGTGCCGGCCTGATCGTTGCCGGCCTAGCCCCGCCCGCCCGCGCTGCAGACTCGGCCAATCCCATCCTGTTGCTTGACGGGGTCCAGCCAGTGCCGCTGGACATCGCCGATCCGGATAGCATCACCGATGCGTTGAGCAAGATCGGCGGGCCGCTCGACATCGTGATCAACACCGCGCGGCATGTGCGCGCCGGTGGCGTGAGCGCGCAAGCCAACCTGATCGAACAGCGCCGGGCCTTCGAGGTATCCGCGATGGGGTTCGGCCGCCTGGCCCAGGCCTGCGCGCCGATGCTCGGGGGCCGGTCCCATGGCGCTTTCGTCGATGTGCTGTCGATCGACGCGCTATCCGGTTCGGCCAGCCACGCCGCCTTTGCCGCGGCAGAGGCGGCGCGCCATTCGCTGCTCCAGGCGTTCCGCCACGAGATGCGGAGCACCGGCGTTCGTGTGCTCTCGGTCTTCACCGGCGCCGTGGAGGATGAACATCATCAATCGGTACCGCCGCCCAAGGTAGCGCCCGCACGCCTGGCGGCGGCGATTGTCGAAGCTCTGCAGCAGGGCCGCGAGCAGACCAGCGTTGGCGACGTCGCCTCGGACGCCATGGCGCGTTGGCTGGCGGATCCGGCGCTCTATGCGAGGGAGAAAAACCTGTGACGACAACCGACAAACCGACCCTTTCGGCCATGCTCGCGGATATCGCCAGCGGTGCCATCCGCGTGATCGACCTGACCAATGTCCTGTCGAGTGATTTTCCAGTCATCGTGCTGCCGTCCGAGTTCGGCCAGTGCGAACCTTTCCGCATGGAGACGGTCTCGCGCTACGACGGCAACGGCCCGGCGTGGTACTGGAACAATATTTCGATGAACGAGCATACCGGCACGCATTTCGACGCGCCGGCGCACTGGGTCACCGGGCGGGACATCGTCAACGGCACGGTCGACGCCATCCCACCCGAGGACTTCATCCATCCGGCTGTGGTCATCGACATTGCCGGCGAGGCGGCGGTGGACGACGATTTCATCGTTACCCGCGCCTTTCTTGAGGAATGGGAGCGGCGCAACGGCCCGATCCCTGCACGCCACTGGATATTGCTGCGGTCCAACTGGTCGAAGCGGGTCGGCACGCTGTCCTACCTTAACCTCAAGGAAGATGGCGCCCATTCGCCCGGTCCGGATGCCGATGCGATGCGGTTTCTCGTGGGAGAGCGCGACTGTATCGGGCTGGGCGTCGAAACGGTCGGCACCGATGCCGGGCAGGCTTCGCTTTTCGACGAGCCCCTGCCCGCACACTCAATCCTTCACGGCAACGGGCGCTATGGCCTGCAATGCCTTACCAACCTCGATCAGCTCCCGGTTTTCGGATCGGTCATCGTGGCGACCCCGCTCAAGATCAAGGGCGGCTCCGGCAGCCCGCTCCGCGTCATAGCTCTGGTTCCGGACGATCGCGCCTGAACGCCTCAGAGTCAGTTCGGCTGGCCGAAAATATCAACTATGGCGACGCCTGCGTAATACCGCAAATCCGGGGATTTGCCATTGCTGATCAAAGGCGATGACACCACGTGCCGCATCGAGAGGATGACCCGGGAATCATGAGCACTGGCGAACATTCCGCACGCGCCCAGGGCGGCCTGATGCGGGGCTTGCTGGGGACCGGCGACATCATATTCATGATCCTCGCCTGCGCTGCCCCTATGGGCGTTCTGGCCGGAATTATCCCCTTGGCGCTGGCCTTCGGCAACGGGGCCGGCATGCCGGGAACGCAACTGCTGGTGTGCGTCGTGATGCTGCTGTTCGCGATGGGCTATGTCCGGATGATTCCGCATGTCCGCAATGCCGGCGCCTTCTATGCCTACATCGCGCTCAGCCTGAACAAGGAAGCGGGCGTCGCCGCCGCCTATGTTGCCGTCACGGCCTATGTCTGCGCGGCAGCATCGGTGCTGGGAGCCATGGCGTTCTTCGCTTCGGACCTCGTCCAGCATAGCTTCGGCCTGAGCGTTCGGTGGGAATGGTGGGCGATGATGAGCATCGCGGCGATCGCATGGCTCGGCTATCACAAGATCACCATGGCGGCGAAAGTGCTGACCATCGCGCTGCTGCTCGAAGCCGGGCTGATCGTCCTGATCGATGCCATGATCCTCCACGAGACCGGTTTCGCTGGCCTCGACTTCAGCAGTTTCACGCCTGGCGCGATCTTCGCCCCCGGGCTGGGTATCGCGCTCATCTACGCCATAAACGGGTGTATCGGATTCGAGGCCACCGCCATCTATCAGGAGGAAGCGCGAGACCGGGAAACCACGATTCCTCGCGCTACCTATGGAGCGGTCCTGATCCTTGGGACCTTCTATGTGCTATCATCCTGGTGCCTGGTGCTGGCCCTTTCGCCTGGCAAGGTGCAGCAGCTGGCCGCCGCCGACCCCGGCCGGCTGGTGACAGGTATCGCCATGCGCTATCTGGGCGAGTTCGGGCGGGACGCGCTGAACCTGCTGATCGTGACAAGTCTGTTCGCCGCCGCGCTGGGCTTCTTCAACAACATCGCCCGCTATCTGTTTGCCCTGTCGCGCGATGGCCTGATGCCCGAGGCGCTGGGCCGCATCCACAGCCGGCATGGCTCGCCCTATAATTCATGTCTGGTGCTGACGGTGGTGCTGACGATGATCATCGGACTCTTCGCCGTGGCCGGACTCGATCCCTTGCTCAGCCTGTCGACGAGCCTCTCATCGATGGGTGCGGTCGGGCTCGAAATCCTGCTGGCGGCCACCTCGCTATCGATCCCCTTCTATTTCGTCCGCCGTGGCGAGATTTCGATCGGCACGGTCTGGGCGCCATTGGCAGCGGGCCTCATCATCGCTGCCATCACCTATCTGTCGCTGGCGAACTACTCGGCGCTGACCGGGACGGATCTGGTGGTGGTCAACAGCCTGCCGCTGCTGTTCGCCGTCCTGATCGCGATTGGACTGCTTCACGGCTTTTGGCTGCGCAGAAACCGACCTGCCGTCTACGCGAGCATCGGTTCGACACAGGTCGAAGGCGACATCTCCCCCACATCAACCCACTGACGCGGAGCGCGGGCTCCGCCGGACACAGTCTGGAAACCGCCATGTCGTTGCAAAGTGATGCCCTCACCGATCGTTCGGCGTTTGCCCTGCCAAGCGGACGCATTCTGCTGAACGGCGAGCTGGTCGAGCCACGTGGTGCCGACCGGGCGATAGACGCCATCGATCCGGCTACCGGCCTTAGGATCATGACCTTTCCCGCCTGCTCCGCCGAAGATGTCGATCGGGCGGTCAAAGCGGCCCACGCCTGTTTCGAAAGTCGCGCGTGGCAGACCATGCGGCCGCTCGACCGGGGGCGCCTGCTCGAAAATCTGGCGCTGTTGGTCGAACGCCATCGCGAGGAACTGGCAGCGCTTGAATCGCTCGACAGCGGAAAGCTTCTCGCCGTGACCCGCGCGATCGACCTGCAGTTCACGATCGACGGATTGCGATATTTCGCGGGCTGGGCATCGAAAATCACGGGCGAATATGTCACCCACAATCCGCTGGTGGCGGAGGACGCTGCCTACCGGGCCTACACCCAGCGGCGCCCGATCGGGGTGATCGGTGGAATCACGCCGTGGAATTTCCCGATCGGACAGGCGATCCAGAAGATCGCTCCGGCGATCGCCTTCGGCTGCACCGTCGTGCTCAAGCCTTCGGAAGAATCCTCGCTCACCACCTTGCGACTGGGCGAACTCATCGCCGAAGCCGGTTTCCCGGCAGGCGCCGTCAATATCGTCACCGGATATGGTGCCGAGGCCGGCGCAGCGTTGGTCGATCATCCGCTCGTCCGCAAGATCGCCTTCACGG
This sequence comes from uncultured Sphingomonas sp., assembly GCA_964549965.1. Lineage (GTDB taxonomy): Bacteria > Pseudomonadota > Alphaproteobacteria > Sphingomonadales > Sphingomonadaceae > Rhizorhabdus. Next base: position 12,138 of record CAZJXG010000019.1, read on the forward strand.
GCTCGACCGCCACGGGCCAGCGCATCCTGGCGGCATCTGCCGCGACCATGAAGCGAGTCACGCTCGAACTCGGCGGCAAATCACCCACGATCGTCCTGGCCGATGCCGATCTCGATCGCGCGATCCCCGGCGCGGCGGGGGCGATATTCGCCAATTCGGGCCAGATCTGCACCGCCGGTTCGCGCCTGCTGATCGAAGCGCCGGTTTATGACCGGGTAATGGAGGGCGTGGCCGAAATCGCCGCCAGCCTCAGGCTCGGATCGCCGTTCGACGCCGATACTCAGATCGGCCCCCTGATTTCTCTCCGCCAGCGCGACCGCGTCAACTCTCTCGTCGAAGCCGGTCTTGCCCAGGGCGCGACCGCCGTGACCGGGGGTACTGCGGGCGAAGGACACGGATGGTTCTATCGGCCGACCGTACTTGCCGGCGTTTCTGCGGACATGACGGTTATGCGGGAGGAAATCTTCGGCCCCGTGGTCTGTGCGATGCGGATCGACGACCCATCGGATATCGTGCGGATGGCCAACGATACCCAGTTCGGCCTTGCTGCCAGCATCTGGACCACCAACCTCGATCGTGCTCATCTGCTGTCGGAGCGTATCGAGGCCGGAACCGTCTGGCTCAACACGCATAACATACTCGATCTCACGATGCCGTTCGGCGGCAGTAAGTTGTCGGGCCTGGGCCGTGAGTTCGGGAGCGAGGCGGTCCATGCCTTCACCGAACCCAAAGCCGTGTGCATGCGTCTGGAAGGTGCCGGCGCATTCTGGTGAGCCACGCACTCAGGCTTTGGCCGCGCGCTCCGCAATGAGGACGCCGGCGACGGCGAGCAGACCGCCCAACACCACCGCCGTACCAAGCGGCTCGCCCAGAATAGTTACGGCCAATGCGGCGGTAACGAGCGGAAGCAGATTGAAGAAGTTGGCGGCTCTGGCGGGGCCGAGTTGTCGGATTCCTTTCATCCACAGCAACGGACCGGCAACGGAGGCGAGCCCGGCGGCATAGGCAATGATCGGTAGAGCTGCGGGTTGCGGTATGCCCGGTTGTCCGGCCAGATATACCGGCAATAGCGCCAGACACGCGGCGGCGGCCTGCACGAAAAGTTCGGCGATCAACGGCAACTCGGTCCGCCAGCGTTGCACGAGGACGCTGTACAGCGCGAAGCAGGCCGTGGCCGCGAGCATGGTGAGATCGCCCTGGTTCGGCGCTTCCGCCAGCAGATCGGCAGGCCGTCCATGTGAAACCACCACGGCAATGCCGCAGAGCGAGACGATCGCGCCCAGCCCGGCAAGGGGCGCCACCCTTGCGCGGGTGATGGCACTGGCCAGAGCGATGGCGATCAACGGCATGAGCGCCTGGATGATCCCGATGTTGATCGCCGAGGTGTCTCGGGCCGCTAGGTACATCAGGAACGGGAAGAGCGCGCTACCCAGCAACCCGAGGATGATCAGGCGGGGAAGATTCGCCACGAGCGTAGCATGCTGTCGAACAAGCGGCGGGATCGCGAAAGGCGCTATCAGCACCATCGCGGCAAGCCAGCGATAGAAGGTGATGGACACCGGATCGATAACGCTGGCCGAAGCCTTGGTAGCGACGGCATTGCCGCCCCACAGCCCGACGGCCAGCAAGGGCCACAATATTGCAACCCGGCCTGCGCGTCCGTACGTCAGAACCGGTCCAGCCGGTATGGCGCTGGATCGATCCGCGGTTGCCGGCCCGTAACGAGATCGGCGACCAATTCACCGGCTGCCGGGCCGGTGCCGAAACCATGGCCGGAAAAGCCCGTCGCCAGGGTCAGACCCGGCAGGCGGTTGACCGGTCCGATCACCGGCATCGAATCCGGCGTCACGTCGATCATTCCGCCCCACTGCTCTGCGACCCGGGCTTTGGCGAAAATCGGCCAGGCGGCGATCAGGTTGCGCATCGCCTCATCGTTAAGACCCTGGTTCACTGGCGGGTCCATCGTTCGCACGCGTTCGAAGGGCGATTCCTGATGGCCTTTCCAGCGCCGCGGCAAGGCAAGATCGGCAAGGAACTCGCGGCCAAACGATACCCGCAGGTTGCGCCATTGCGCGATCAGGGTGGGCAGATAGTCGAGCCCGATCAGCAGATGATCGAGCGTGAGCGGCGCAAACAGCGCGCCGCGCTGCGTGATCGTATAGCCGCCATCGAGCCGCTTGCGGAACGAGAAGTCCGCACCGCCCACCGCACAATCGGTCGGCCCGTCCATCGGCTCGGTGCGCAGGACGGCGGCAACCAGAGGCAATGTCAGCAGGGTAATGCCGTGGTTGGCAAGGAACCGGCGCGACCACACGCCACCAGCAAGGACGACCTGCTCGCAGCGGACCTCGCCCTGTTCGGTGACAACGCCGCTGATCGCACCGCCGGTCGTTTCGAGCGTGCGCACCGCACAGTTCTCGACGATCACCGCGCCTTTCGCCATAGCCGCCTTTGCGATCGCGCTGGACGCCAGAGTGGGCTCGGCGCGGCCATCGGACGGGGTGACGAGGCCGCCGGCCCAGGTGCCGGTGCTGCCCGGGATCAGGTCAGCGATCTGGGCAGGGGTAAGCAGGCGGGAATCGACTCCCGATCCCTTGACCGTTTCCAGCCAGGCCTCATGTACCGCCAGCTCTTTCTGCGTGCGCGAGACATAGGCGATGCCGGCCTGACGAAAGCCGCAATCCTGTCCGACGCGCTGCGGCATCTGCGACCAAAGTTGCTCGGCCGCCTGCGCCATCGGCAGATCGACCGGCGGTCGCATCACCTTGCGCACCCAGCCCAGGTTGCGCGACGATTGTTCGCCGGCGATCCGGCCTTTCTCGATCACCGTCACCGGCACGCCCTGCTCGGCGAGACAGAGGGCGGTCGACAGACCGACGATGCCGCCGCCGATCACCACCACGGTGGTTTCCTTCGGCAGTACACCGGATGTTTCGACCGGAGCGATTTGGGGAGCCATGAAACTGGGGCCTCGCATGTTGGGCATCAACCGCCACGCGGGCGGCAGGCGATCACAGGGAAATGAGTCGTTCTTCGGTTTCGGCCTTGGAAACGCCACGAATGGCGATGACGTCGATTTCCACCTTATACTGGGTTGAGCCGAGCGGGGGGCAGGTCATGGTCAGGGTCGGATTGATGCCGCGCATCCGGCTGCCATAGGTTCCCATGATCGTTTCGACGTCTTCGGGAAACTGGACGTAGACACGGGCCGAAACGACATCTTCGAGCACGGCATCGACCGAGGCCAGCGCCGCGGCGATGTTGTCGAGCACCTGGGTGGTCTGTTCGGTCAGGTCTTCAGGGATCAGCTTGGTGCGCGGATTGCGCCCGGCGGTGTTGGACACGAATATCATGTCGTCTACGGCTACCAGGCGCGAATAAGAGCCGTGTTCTTCGAACTTGTTGCCGGTTTTGATCTTGATGACTTTGGGCATGGAGCCTCGCTCTATGAAAAGGAAAATTCGGGAACCGCGTCTATTTCAGTGCAGGCTCTTCCCAGAGATTGAGTTTGACCCCGATCCCATTGGTTATGGCATTGCGATAGACCACCGTGCCCCAGGCCACGTCCTCCACCGCCATGCCGCCGACCGAAAGGATGATGATCTCGTCGTCATTTCGGCGGCCCGGCGTATCACCCGAGACGATGGCGCCAAGATCTTCCAGCGCATCGCGCTGCAGCTTGCCTTCCTCCACCAGATCGAAAAACCGCACGCCTATGGCGGGCACATAATTGTGCCGCGGCGCGGGCAGTTCTTCGAGATAGGCTTCGTAGAGACCGGTAAAGTCCAGCACCTTGCGGATATCGGGCGCTTCCATCCCGGAATCGACATTGCACGGCGCCGGCATCGACAGGAACGTGCCGGGGCGCACCCATTCGCGCCGAACGGTCGGATATTTCGAAGGATCGCCGGTCGCGACCGACGCGCAGAATGTCGCGATGTCCGAATCCCGCACGACCTCCTCGTCGCTCTCGACGACCTTGATCGTTGTGATCTGCGGATAGGTTTCGGCAACCCAGGTGGTGAAGGCCTTGACGTTGTCCTGTCCCCGCCCCTTGACCTTGACCGTGTCGATCAGCGGGCAGGTCGCCATGAAGGCGGCAAGCGAGGTCCGGGCCATGACACCTGGGCCGACGATGCCGACCACGCGCGAATCCTTCCGGGCGAGATGGCGGGCGCCCACTCCCGGCACCGCACCCGTGCGGAACGCTGACAGCAGGTTCGCGGACATCATCGCCAGCGGGGCGCCGGTGTCGGCATCGTTGAGGATAAAGGTCAGGATCGAGCGTGGCAGGCCCCGCTCGCGGTTTTCGACGTTCGAGCCATACCATTTCATTCCGGCGGTGCGGAACGATCCGCCGAGATAGGCCGGCATAGCCATGAAGCGACGATCGGTCGTCGGCTTGGGCATGTCTGGAAATGGAGAGTCGTCCGGGAAAATAATGATGGCCCCGTGCGAATTGTTGTTGCCGCCGGCCATTCGGTAATCACCGATGTGCAGCAGATGGAACATTTCCTCGATAGCGTCGATGCATTTGGCCATGTCGGTCACGCCGGCCCGGATCATGTCGGCTTCGGACAAATAGAGAAAGTCGATCCGCGGAAAATCAGCAAGCGCGGCCGGACCGGACTTGTCATTTGCGGACAGCGCGACGCCAGGCGAGGCATCCGTGCGGCTCAGCAACTCGGGACTAATTTCGGCCACGCACACCTCTCTACCAATGTTTCCAGGCAGTATTTCTGGCTCCGACACAGATCCATCAGCCTTGGCAGCGCTTTCGGCCCGCGCGGGTCCTGAGTAAATTGCAGCTAGGGATTGACAGTTTGCATAATCGGCCAGTAGCTTTTTCGCGATGACCGGTACCGCAGCCCATATGTCGTCGACCGATGCTGCAAAAGGTGGCTTCGGTACGATCAGGCTACTGTTTCTGACAGCCCTGCTTGATGCGCTGTCCGACGTGGGCAAGCAGATCGACCCGCTATTGCGCGAACACGGAATGTTCCGCTCGCAGCTCGACACGCCCTATGATGTCGTGCCGCTGCACCGCTATGTCGCGCTCGTCGAACATGCCGCCGCGAAATTCCAGCGATCCCACCTCGGCCTGGATATGGGTACGGCCTTCGGCTTGGCCGAACTGGGGCCGCTTTATGCCCTTCTACGCGCTTCGGGCAACCTGCGAGGCGCATTGGATTGCCTCGTGCTCTTCCAGTCGCGCCTGCAAAGCCGGACACTATTCGAAAGCAGGGTCGAACAGGACAGGACGACCTATTTCTACCGGATCGAGGAAGAGCGGGTCTGGCCCCGCGTCCAGGATTCGGAATTCGCGATCTCCGGCTATGCAAACATCGTTCGCCAACTGACCAGTGCGAATTGGGCGCCGATGGAGGTGCACTTCGAACATTCCATCGCCGGTCGCAAGGAACGATTGAGCCAGTATTTTCGCGCGCCCGTGCTGGGCAATCAGCTGGCCAACGCGCTGGTGATCAACAACGAGGATCTCGACAAGGTTTTCCCTACCGCGGTTCCCTCGGAAGACCAGAAGCTGCGCACGATCCTGGAATGGCACCTGCTCGATTTGATGGGGCCCGAATCCGCGCCGAGCGAAAGTTTCGTGTCGCTGACCAAGGATATCATTTCGCGCTGGCTGGGCCGAACCCATATCGATTGCGCAACCGTCGCGGCGGAATTGAAGTTGTCGGAGCGGTCGTTGCGCCGCCGCCTGACCGACGAAGGCACATCGTTCCGCGAACTGCTGCAGGATGCGCGCAAGGAACGCGCCCAGACCATCCTGTCGAAGCCCTCTATCTCGCTGGCGATTGCCGCCGAGCAACTCGGCTATTCCGACACGGCGGCTTTTTCGCGCGCGTTCAAGGAATGGACCGGCGTTTCACCCGGTCGTTTCACGGGCAAGGCCTGAACTAGAAATCGCCAGGACCGGCGATCGGCCGCACCTTGTCGGCGTCCTCCGCAAGCAGATAGCCCTGCCGGACCGCAACACGCTTGGCCGCTTCGAAACGTCGCACATAATTGGCATATGAGCCGTAGATCCGACGTAACGTCTCGGGCGAGAGCGCGATCTTGGTATCGTAGACCAGCCCACATCGGGTTTCCTGTTCGGTCAGATAAGTTGCGCTTGGTGCAACGATCCACGGCGGGCGAACTCCGCCTATCATGTTGCCACTTTCGTGATCGCGCAGCACCCCCCTGCCCTTTCGAACCAGGCGGGATACCATCGGCATCGGCGTGCCGCCGCGAACCCACTTGTCCATGCCATCGAGCAGGGCGGCGGCGACGACCTCCGACGGTTCGGTGTAGAGCGTGGTGCAGCGTGGATCATCGGCCTTGCCGATGTCAGCGGCACGCAATTCGCGATGCTGCGTGCCAAGGTCGGCCTCGCGCAGATGCGGCATGCCCGTCACTTCGTAATAGCGCAGCATCGGTACGTCGCTGTCGGCCGGCAGGTCGATGCCTTCGATGGCGTCATGCATCGCTTCGGACTGGCTGTAGATAGTGATGAACGGCACCCCTTCCGGCATCTTGCGCGGCACGCGGACGACATCGCCACCAACTTCCCCGAACGCCATCTTGCCGGTCATATAGGCGTCGATCAGCGGGCGCCCATCGGGCATTCGCCAGCTCTGGTGGCGCCCCTGATCGAGGTAGTCCATCCACATCTGCGCCGTGACCGCCCAGCTGTTGACGTAGACGCGCTCGACGCGGAGCCCGGCCAGGGGCCCTGCCGGGGCATTGGTTTTGAGCAGGCGGGCCAGTTGCGCACCGATCGCCTGGGCTTGCGGGACAAATGGGTCAGGTGCGCCGCCACGCTTGAACCGTGCGGGGTCGTAATAGCTTCCTAACGGAGCGTAGCGCGCATTATCGTACCGGCGCATGAAATCGAAGTTGACGATCGGCTTGTAGAGCGCATTTGGATCGTCTTCGCCATGTCTGCCAACGGAATCGGGAAACTTCGGATCATTGCCCGGATCATTGATGCTGAGCGTATAACCGACATAAGCATAGCCCTTGCGTAGCAGATAGTCGCGGGTGAGTATCCAGCCGGCGCCCCGTTCCCCGAACCAGCTGAACGGTTCGATGATGACGGTGCCGTTGAACCGGTCCGGTTCGGCGGGCCGGCGCACGAGGATACGGGTCACATAAGGTGCATCGAACAGCACATCGCCCGCTGCCGTAATCGCCGGCCCCACGCCCGACAGGTAATATTCCGCCTCGACATAGCCGGCTTCGGCCAGGTCGCTATATTCCGTGCCGGGGCGGGTCGCGGACGATAACGGTGCTATCGACGAGCGCGGAACCGGCGTCACCATTGGCATCGCCGGCACCTCCGCCGCAGCCTGTGGGGAGGAAAGCAGCACTGTCCAAATGAGCAACAGCCCCCTGCCCGCGCCCAAGCATCGCCGGTTCGGAAAGCCCACGGATTTCATCGCCGGCTCAGAATATCATTTCAAGCGTGAAGCCGATCCAGCGACCAAGGAAGATCACCGTGGTCCAGGTCAGGATCGAGAGGATTCCGGCGACACGCGCCGCCAATGGCGGCGGCATATCCTCGTCCCACTGGCCGATCCGGCGATAGGCGGTCGAATGGAACCAGGCCATGTTGAGGCCAGCTACCGCAAGCGCCACCATCTTCAGCAGGAACTGCGCATTGGCGGCATAGGAAAGCGCATTGGAAATGAACATCAGGCTGCCCGTGACCACCGCAAGGACGAAGGCTCCCCAGGTAAAGGGCAGCAACTCGGTGATGAGGCGCTGTGCTCCGCGGCGGTGTGAGGCCACGCCCAGCAGGCGCAGGTCAACGATAAGGATCGTCCCGAACACCAGCGCGACCGCCAAGACGTGAAGCGATTCTATCACGGGAAAGGCGTTGACGTTTTCGCGGATGGCGTTGGACAGAGGCAGATCGTAGAGTTGTTGCAGGATCGTTTCGAGGGTCATGGCTGGGTTTTCCCGTCAAATGGAGGGCACGGCCGGCGCCGCAGACAAATCGGTCAGGTGTAGGCGATGAACCGGCCGCAGAAGATCACGGCGCACCAGACCACGATCATCAGCCAGGCCAGCGGCCGGGACGTTTCAGGCGCTCCCGCACCGTGTGTCGTCGCAGGCTGGCGTAGCAGCCGCGCGCGTGCCTTCAGGGTTATGAGGCTGGCCCCGGCCACCAGCGCCATCTTGATCCAGAAGACCATATTACCCAATGTGCGGCCCGGCTCTGCGAGGACGAGGATCAGTCCCGTCACCAGCAGCACGATCAGCGCACGTCGCATCCAGGGAAGATACCGACGCATCAGGTCGGCCTGAGGGCGATCGGTCGCGAACACGCCGGCAAAGCGCAGTTCGGTGGCCAAAGCCGACCCGATCACCACGGTGATGGCCAGGATATGTATCGTCTGGATGTTCGGAATGAGCCAGGTCGTCTCCCGGATGGCCGTGGAGGCCGGCGTGGCATATAGCCAATCACCAAATGTTGCGATGGGCATCGATAGTTCCTCTCCATGCGTAGGATTTCGGCTGTCAGGACTACAGGTCGATGGACCCGCTCCAAGTTATGAAACGGTACGATACCGGTACAGTTGGGCCATGAGTGACGTCCGGCCGGTCAAAATCGCAACGTCACACCGATCCGGATCTGTCGGGGTTCCGCGATCTTGATGTTGTAGTCCTCCACCCCCTCTGCCGGTTCGCCGGGCAGGCGGGTGGCGTAGAAATAGTCGACATCGTGGGACTTGCTGTTGAGAATGTTCAGCAGTTCGATTGAAAATTCCCACTTGCCGGGTGTGAAGGCTACGCGGCCATTGACCAACGTCGTAGCGCTCCCGTTTGCGCTTCTGTCTTCGATCAGGGCGTGCGGTCCCAGGTGCCGGACCCTCAGCGACGTGTTGAAGCGGCCGACATGGGTGGACAGGCCAAGCTCGCCGGAATTACGCAGCGCGCCGGGGATAGCGTTGGCGCCCGTTGGAAGATCGGCATAGCGGCTCTTCGCCGCCGTCCAGACCGCGTCCACCGTCAGCCAGCCTGTTGGCCGCCACCACGCCGTGACCTCGTACCCCTGTCGGCGCCCCGCTCCACTGGGTTCGACCGCACCGGAATCGCCGACATAGATGAGCTCGCTGGCGATTTTGCTCCACCAGTAGTTGCCGGTTACGACCAACCGCCCGCGCTCGAACCGGAAGCCGAGCTCGCGAAAATTGCCTTTGACGAGACCCGGCGCGGGGTCGGTCGGTGACGTAACGCCGCGTGCGTCGTTGCTGTGAAAGCCCTGACCATAATTGGCGTAGATAGCCAGCCCTTCCGCCACGGTCACGTCTGCGCCGATGCGCGGCGAAACGATGCTGTCCTTGACCAGGCCACCCCATGCCGATCCAGCCAGCGGCTCGGTAGCGAAGCGGTAGAAGTCAGCGCGCAGCCCGCCGGTGATCCTGACATGGGCATGAGGTTGCCAATGCGCCTCGCCATAGAATGCACAGGAATCCTCCTGCACCGAAAAGCGGCTGCGCGTGAAATCGACCACACCGCCAACGCTGTGATCGAGCCCGACCTGCGATATATCGTCGCCGCGACCTTCGGCGCCGATCTTCAAGCTCAGACCATTGCCCAGCGTGAGATGCTTTTCGATCCGGCCGCCATAGCCCCACATCTTCTCATACTGGCGCAGTTCGTCACCATTCACCGGGTCGTCTAGAAAAAAGGTGAAATTGGAAAACAGGCTCCAGTCGTAATGCTGCGCCCAAAGGGTCACGCGCCAGTCATCGTCGCCTTCGATGCTGAAGGTGACTGTCTGTCGATCGGTGCGGCCGGTCAGATCGGGATCGAGCGTGCCATAGGCATCGCGAAGTAGCGTCCCGATCGCGCGCCGGGGAATCTGCTCCGTCGGGTTCCAGGTCGCGTGGTAGACATTCGCACTCAGCCGGATTTTCCCGATCGGCGTTTCAACGCCATATTTGAACAGGCCGGAATAGGACATGAGATCCTCCGGCAACTCCCAAGGGCCGTCGTAAGACTTGGCCTGACCGACGAACAGGACGTCGCCGTTGCCCAGCGGCACCGAGCCCCCCGCCACGAAGCGTCGATAGGCATAACCACCGACTTCGACTGCGGCGAATGGAGCAATCCGATCCTTGGTGGTGAGCCGGGCCGATCCGACAAACGCGAAATCGCCGTCCTCGGCGCGATACGGCCCCTTGCGATAGTCGATCCGTTCGACCGTTTCCGGGATCAGCCCGCCGACGTCGAGATAGCCCTGGCCATGGCCGTGCGTGCGGAAGTTCATCGGCATATCGTCGATGCTCAGCGCGAAGTCGGTTCCGTGGTCGAGGTTGAAGCCGCGCAGGAAATATTGGTTCGCCTTGCCGCCGCCCGAATGCTGGGTCGCGATCAGACCCGGCACGGCTTCTAGCAATTCAGCGGGACGCAGCAGGGGCCGGTTCGCAAGATCACCACTTGCGACGGCACCCTCGCTGGCGGCGACGGCCTTGCCGATACGAAGTTCGCCGCGCGCCGTTACCACGATCTCCTTTGCCTCGCTCGCTTCTGCTTCTTCGGCCCGGGCCGGCGCGGCCATCGCCCCTGCCAGCATGACGCCTCCCAGCAGTGCCTTCGACATCCGATATCTTGCCTTCATCTGGGCGGGGATTGTCATAAAGGGTCTCCCATTGCCGCAGTCCGCCCCCTGCGGACGTGCGGTCGACCCAAAGCTGCGCGGCTAGAAGATCAGGCGACAAGTTACGAACGGTTCGCAATAGCCCTGCCAATAGCGTGCCGGAGGGTATGCGCGGCGATCGGGCCTTGCCCATCACTCCACGGGAACCGCTGCAATGGCCGGTTTTCCCTATGTTACGGAGCGTAACCCTCACTGTAACCCGTGCGTTACCGGAAATCTGTTCCGCGACCCGACAAAGGCTGACAGGCTCTGTGCATAGCCCGCACACACAGTGGGCCAGGGAACAAACATGATGCAGACCGGAAAACTCTGGACGATCGCCGCCGCGGCAAGCGCCTGCCTTGGGGGATGCGCCAAGCAGGAGGCCACGAAGCCTGCGGATATCAAGGCGATGATGAACCAGCACGTCCAGACCGAAGCCCAGGTCTATTGGGATGCGGTCCAGTATATCAGCGACGAGAAGGGGGCGCGTGAAATCGTGCCCCGCAATGACGCGGAATGGAACCGGACGAGTGAAGCCGCCCGCGCCCTCAAGGCGCTTGGCGAAGATCTTAAGAAAGCGGAATATGCTAGTGGCCGCGGGTCGGATTGGCAGGATTTCGCCCAGGGACTGGTCGACGTTGCCGGTCAGGCCGAAGCGGCGGCCCATTCGCGCAGCCCCGAGCAGGTGCTGCAGATAGGCGGCACGCTCTACAACGTGTGCAGCGCCTGCCACGAAGTCTATATGCCTAGCCCGGCGGGACTGGCGCCGACCGACCAGACAGCCGGCAAGCCGGGAGCCTGACACTGACACGGCGGGCCGCCCTGACCTCCATGGCTGCGCTTGGTCTGCTGGCGTGCTCCCAGCTCGCGCTCGCGCATGACGTGGCGCAGGGGGACCGCGCCTTCGTTACTGCGACCCATGGCTCGGCAATCGTGCCGTTTCTGTACCTTGGCGCAAAGCACATGGTCACGGGCTATGACCATATCCTGTTCCTGGTCGGTGTGGTCATGTTCCTGCACCGGCTTCGAGACGTGGTGCTGTATGTTTCGATGTTCACCATCGGCCATTCGATCACGTTGCTGCTGGGTGTCCTGTTCAGGATCGGTGCCAACAGCCATATCGTCGATGCGATCATCGGCCTTTCGGTCGTGTACAAAGGGCTCGAAAATCTCGGCCTCCTTCGCCGCCTGGGCTGGTCGATAGATCCGCGCCTGGCAGTCCTGGCCTTTGGGCTGTGCCATGGGCTGGGTCTGGCTACCAAGTTGCTGGACCTTGCGGTCTCCTCCGATGGACTGTTGATCAATCTGCTGAGCTTCAACCTGGGCGTTGAACTCGGTCAGATCATCGTTCTGTTCTTTGTCGTCTGCCTGCTCAACCTGGGGCGCGGTCGACCGGGATTTGCCGCCAATGCCGCGGTGGCGAACTGGATCCTGGTGCTGTGTGGCGCGGCGATCATCCTCGATCAGACATGGGAGTATCTTTCAACATGAGCGACCACCAACCGGCAGTGGCTCCGCGCCGCGGCAAGATCATTCTGCTGGGATCAGCAGCAACTCTGGCAATAGCGGCGATCGTCGTGATTTTCGTCCTGCCTGCTGAAACGGGTTTCGATCCGACGGGTATCGGGAAGATGAGCGGCCTTACCGACATAGCGAACCCTGCCGCCAGCGCCTCGCTGGAGCGCGGCCGGAAGCGCGTGGGGGTCCTGACGCCGGGCCAGACCGCACCGGCTGCGGAACCCGGCGTGAGCGATCACTGGACTCATGTGTTGCATCCATATGAGGAAATCGAGCTCAAATATGTTCTGAACAAGGGCGCACCGATGACCTTCGCATGGAGCGCGGACGGACTGCTAGCCTATGACATGCATGCTCATCCGTTCGATGGCGGTGAAAAGCTGACCGAAAGCTATTCGGTCGAGAAAGCGACCCGGCAAAGCGGCCGTTACGTTGCGGCATTTTCGGGAATTCATGGCTGGCACTGGCAAAATCGCGGCATGACACCGGTCAGGCTGACCCTTGACGCATCGGGCAAGATCAGCGGCTCGAAACTTCTCGACGGTCGTTCCGAACAGGATCGCACACTTACGCCAAAGGTGCAGTAGAGGGCCGTCACGCCTGACGAACACCTCGCAGGCTGGAACTGCACGAATGAAATAGGCCGCAGTGGTTTTGTCCCACTGCGGCCTATTTTATTTGCTGAACCGGCCGGGGATCATGCCCCGGCCGGGATCGGCTATCAGAATTTGACTTCAGCGTTCAGACCGACCGTGCGCGGCTGTGCGTAGTTGAACCAGTCGGTGTTGTAACTGGTCTGGTTCCAGAAGCCGCCGCCGATCACGCCATGCTTGTTGGTGAGATTCTGGATGAACGCGGTCACAGTCCAGTTACCGATTTCGAGCCGGGCATTGACATCGAACTGGACATAACCGGCATAGGATGCCCGCAGCGGCCCGACCGCCTCAAAAGGAACGAATTCACCCTTGCGCTCGCCGACATAGGTTGCCGAGGCGCCGAGCGACAGTTCGGCGTCCCGTGAAACCGGCGCCGTGTAATCGAACGAGAACCTACCCGAATGCTTGCTGGAGAACGGCAGGCGATCTCCCTTCCTCGCATAGAAGTTCGCGTCGACGAACTCCTGGCGCAGAATTGCATCAACATAGGCCCACCAGCCCTTCAGGGTCAGCCGGTCGGTCGGCCTTGCTTCGAACCCGACCTCGACGCCACGGCTGCGCGCCTTGCCCGCATTGCCATTGTAGGTGAAGACGTCGAGCACCTGGACGATCTGGATATCCTTCCACTCGATGTCGAAGAACGACACATCATAGGAAAGGGCGCCATCCAGCAAGTCACCCTTGGCGCCCAGCTCGTAGTTCACGATCTTGTCCGGCTTGAACTGGCACGGCACCGTCAGGGTCGGACCGAATTCGCCGCAGATCGGATTGGTGCCGCCCGGACGGTACCCCGACGCGACGCGACCATAGATCATATGGTCCGGCGTCGGCTTGAATCGAGGCGAGATCTGGTAGGTGAATGCGCTACCGCTCGCCTTGGGCCTGTTGATGCCCTCGATCGCAGGCGCCGGATATGGATCAACCTGAAACCATTCGTGGTGGAACATGCTCTGTTTGTTATGGCTGTAGCGCCCGCCGAGCTGAACATCGAACCGATCCGAAAGCCGAACGGTAACATTGCCGAAAGCGGCGTATTCCTTATATTTGATAGTATCGCGCCAGACGATGATCGTACCGAGCTGCGGTCCTTTTTCAGTCGCGATCGGAATACCGAGAATAGCGCCGTTGGCGGGGTTCGTCGCATAATTGTCGAGATCGTAATTGGCATCTTCGTGGGTGTAGAAACCACCGGCGATCCAGTCGATATTGTCTCCCACCGAACCGGCCAGCCGGGTTTCATGCGAGAATTTGTCGACATTATACCCTTGCCGGAACACGTCTCCGATCGGGTTTACACCGGGAAAGAGAGTGGGAAAGACCGGTGCGAAAACGACCAGCGGCGACGCGGTGAAATCCAGAAAATCAAAGTTCTTGGCGCGCGAATAAGCGGAGATCGAGGTCAGCTTCATTCCGCTGAGATCGGCGTTGATCACCGCGGTATACATCTCGCTTTTGGACTTGCTGTGTCCTGAACCGATCTGATCCGTCTGCTTGTAGAATGAACCGGTCGTCGAATCGACGTTCGGCGAGCCATGTATGTCGCGCACCTGGTATAGCGCGCCGAGCTTCAACGAGAATGAATCCGACGGCTTCCAGAGAGCGGAAACGCGACCGCCCGACACGCGCGAGGAATTGACATCCTTCTTACCGCTGCGGACATTGTCGATATAGCCGGCCTCCTTGCGGGTGAAAGCACTGGCGCGAACGGCAAGAGTTTCGCCAAGCGGCACATTTACCGAACCGCGCAAATTGTAGCCCGGGTCCCCGCCCGCGCGGATCACGTTGACGCCACCGGCCATCGTCCCGCTGAATTCCGATACGCTGGGATCGATGGTCACGTATTTTACGAGGCCGCCCATGCTGCTGGCGCCGTAAAGCGTCCCCTGCGGGCCGCGCAGCACCTCTACCCGCGCCAGTTCCGACGGATCGAGATCGGGCGCAGAGCCAAACAGCCCTCCCTGCCCGGTCGATGCGCCGAACGGAGCATCGTCGATGGTGTAGCCGACCACGGGATTGCCGCTGACCGGCCCCGCGGAAATGCCCCGGATGGCGAGCTGCGCACGGTTGTTCTGGAACTGCAGATTGACGCCCGGCACGCTGGCGAAGAAATCCTGCGCCCTGGTCTGGTTCTGGACCAGCAGGTCGTTGGCGGTCACGACCGAGACCGGAACCGGCACATCCTTGAGCCGCTCTTCGCGCTTCTGGGCAGTGACGATGATCTCGTTGCTGTTCACAGATTCGTTCGCGGCGGCCTCCTCCTGCGCCATTGCCGGTGCAGCCATCAGCGCCATCAGGACCGCACCCGAAAAGGGTACGCAACCCAGCTTGAGTGCTCGCTTTCTATTATTCGTCATCTCAACTTCCCCTTTTAAATACTTGTCTTTGCTATGGATTGAAGATTCGCCCGGCCGGCACCGTCAGGCTGAGCCTCGCGACGGGCATGGCCCGTCCGCGTGCTGGCGCCTGGCCGTCGGCTCTTTTGCCGGCGCCACCAGAGCAGGATGCCGGTTGCGCTGATGACGACGACGGCCAGGCCGAATGCGGCAACGGCGATCTGCCAGAGGCGTCCGCCGATCGCCGTGACATGCAGGGCCACGAGCCAGCTTGTCATCGTGTTGCCGGCGCGCTGTCCGGTGGGCAGCTGCAGTCCCAGAAAGCGGCCGTCACGCGCGTCGATCGCCAGTGTCGCGGCCGTCGCCGGAGAGTCGGTCTCAGTCGGGTTGCCCTGCGCGTCGAGCAGATCGCGCGACGTGTGCATCAAGAAGAAATATACTCCGAGGTCGCGCCGGTATTCGAGCGCCGCCGGCTTGCCCAGAATGAAATTCTGCGCCCTCGCCTGCTCCGCGAAATAATGCTGCCCCAGTTCGAGCGCCCTGAACCAGTCAACCGGTGGATCGAGCAGCGGTTTCGCCAGCGCCGGGTCCGGCGGACGTTCCTGATAATGGGCATAGCCGGCAAATTTGCCCACGAAATCCGCATAAGGGCCGCCCTGGTTGAGCGCGAAGCCGGTGACCGCGAAGATCAGCAGCAGCGGCCACAGCCACAACCCCGATGCTCGATGGATATCAAGCACCTGACGGTTGGCGTTAGCCCCGCGGCTGATCTTCCACGAGGTCGACCAGCGCTTGAGGAACGGCCGTGGCTTCTTGCCGGAATTACCAGCCTTTACCTGCGGCGGCAGCGCCAGATAGAAACCCGTCAGACTTTCAAATGCCCAGACCAGACCAAGTACGCCGATCAGCAAAATACCCAATCCGAGCGGAAAAATCAGGGCGTAGTGGAGATAGTAGAGAAACGAAGGAATGCCCTCGGGGCGCAATGTGGCTGCGCCGATGATGCGCTGGCCCAGCCTTTCCCCGGTATAGGGATTGGCGAAGACCTCGTCATAGTCGATCGCATAGGGCTGGCCCGAACCGGGGTCGATCGCTGGCATGACGCGGGAAAACAGGGCCTCGTCGGGTCGCTGCGGAAACTGCAGCGAAAAGACGTGCGAACGCGGGTCTTCCCGCTCCAGCCGTTCGCGGATCAGCAAGGCATTATGCAGAGTCCAGCCGCCCGGCTGCGGCGCAACGACGCGCATCTTCGCATTGAAGCTCCGTTCGAGGTCGTCGTAGAATGCGATGACGCTGCCGGTGCCCGCGATGATGATAAGGAACAACGCAAGCGACAGCCCAAGGTAGCGATGCACCTTGACGACCATGTTCCGCATTCGCGTCGGACTGCCCAATTGCTATCTCCGCGGCGCCAGTTGGCTAACTGCAGTGTCTTGGGGAGGCGATGGATCGGGCTATATCATCAAAGGTGACACAGCCTCACCGGGCTCCCCGTGCCTGATGCAGTTTTCGTGACCATTTTGTTTCAAGCTTAGAATGACACGGCTTGCGCGGAACAGAATTGCCCAGAAGGTCCGATAGGCTACAATTTCGGTCAGCCATGTTAACCGGCGGGTCCGATTGCGCGGCCTTGGCTATTCCACGCCCCGGCCCACACAAGGGGCTGCGTCGCTTGACCGCTCCATTTTCCGCTGGTCTGATCTATCTTGCCTTTTCGGCCAGCTCCGCATCATATTCGGCGATGGCGTCGCGTGCGATACGCGTGGAATCCATACCGGCGGGAACACCGCAATAGACCGCTACCTGCAACAGAGCCTCGCGAATTTCTTCGCGAGTCAGACCGTTGCGCAGCGCAGCCTTCACGTGCAGGCGAAGTTCATGTGGCCGATTCAGGGCGCTGATCATGCCCAGGTTGAGCAGGCTCCGGTCGCGTCGCGACAGCCCCTCGCGCGACCACAGTTCGCCCCAGCAATAGGTGGTGGACAATATCTGCATCGGCCGGGTGAAATCATCGGCCTGCTCCAGCGAGCGGGTGACATATTCCGAGCCCAGCACATCCTTGCGGATGGCCAGCCCCTGCTCAAAACGGATGTCGTCCACCGCTTTCACTCCATTTTCATGACAGCCCACATGCCGAAAATCAGGCATATTTGACGATGACATACCAGCAGGGCCGCTCCGCAATCCTTAGCCGGGGGCGGCGGATGCCCCGCCCCCGGCGGCGAGGCCGTCCTACCGCCGGAGGTGCAGCGGACCTCGGTCATGCTTCAGGGCATTGTGCCAACCGAGACAGGATTCAGAGCATCCTCGGCAGAACATCGGTCTCTCCGCCCTTGTCCTGGAGGCGATGCTTGAGCGCCCCGGCGACATGCAGCGCGATCAAACCCAGTAATATATAAGCGCTATATTTGTGCAGGCCGTCGAATATGGCAAATGCATCGTCGTTCTTGGGCAGCAGCTCAGGCAGTTCGGCGAAGAAGAACGGTACGCCATCGCTCTGGGTGAAGCTCGACGACATGGAATAGCCGAGCAGCGGAACGAGCAAGGTCAATCCGATGATCAGCCGGTGCACCAGATGCGACAGCGTCTTTTCCCAACTGCTCAAGCCTGCGGGGGTCTGCGGAAGGATCGCCCGATTGCGCCAGCGGATCGTGATGTGAACCAGCGCGAGCAGCCATATCAGGACACCGAACTGTTTATGGTTCGGGTAGAACAGGTCGAAGGTCTCCATTGGCGTCGTCTCGGGCAGGCTCGTCATGTACCAGCCCGACCAGATCAGACCGAGGATGATCGCGGCGCGCGCCCAGTGCAGCAGGCGCATCGACAACGGATATTTGAGACCTGCTGATCGGGATTCGGTGTTCATGACTGTCCCCTTCGGTTCACAGAAAGACGCCGCGCGAATATCCGCCATCGACGGTCAGCGACTGGCCGGTGATCGCCGCGTCCTTTGCCTCTGCCAGAAAGGCCACCATGCGGCCGATCTGTGCGGGCGACAGAATCGTGCCCGCCGGTATCTGATCGACGAATTCGGCTGCGATGTCTTCGACCCGGATGCCGCGTTCCTTGGCCATTTCGGCAAACAGCTCATCGAGGTGGGGCGTGTGCACTATCCCCGGATGAACTGCGTTGACCGATATCCCGAACGGGCCAAGCTGGTCCGATAGCACCTTCGTCAGGTGGGAAACGGCGGTATTGCGCAGGCCGCTGAGCGTATCGCTCGATCGCCCAGTCAACCCGCCGATGTTGATGATGCGCCCTGCCCGCTGTCGCTTCATCGCCGGAACGACCGCCTGGGCGTAGCGCAGATATCCGCCCACCTTGACATCGACATCGGCCATGAGGGCGGCGACATCGACATCTTCGATCGCTCCGCCGATCGGATTGGAGCTGGCGGCAGCGTTGACCAGCACGTCGATCCGGTCGAACCGGTCCAGCGCCTGTGTTACCAGTGCCTTCACGGAAGCCGCGTCGCGTGCGTCCGACGCGATGGCCGTAATCGCGCCGCCGGTATCTGCCCGCAACCTGTCGCCCGCCAGTTGAAGCGCATCGATGCCGCGTGCGGTGAGAATGATGGCGAAACCCGCCCGTGCGAGCTCCGCGGCAATGCCCGGAACCAGCCCGCCGCTACCGCCGGTCAGGATGGCGACCCGCGCTACGTCGCTCATGGCAATTCGGCCTGGATCAGCAGCGGACCATCGAGCGTCAGGCCGCGGCGCAGCGCTGCGGCGAGTTCGGCATTGGTAGAGGCCCGCACGGCTTCTACGCCATATCCCGTAGCCAGCGAGACCCAGTCCAC
Source organism: uncultured Sphingomonas sp. (assembly GCA_964549965.1). Taxonomy (GTDB): domain Bacteria; phylum Pseudomonadota; class Alphaproteobacteria; order Sphingomonadales; family Sphingomonadaceae; genus Rhizorhabdus. The sequence goes on from CAZJXG010000019.1 coordinate 31,098, forward strand.
CCGGGGCTTGTCGAGCCGGGTGAGGCTGGCGATGACGCTATCGTCGAGCGGCGCGGCGGCGCGGTTCAGTTCGGTCTGAAGGATGGCATAACGATGGTTCGCCGCCAGGATCACCGTAACCTTCAGGCGTTCGCGGGCCATGGTCCACAAAGCTTGCAACGTATATTGCGCGCTGCCGTCCGACTGCAGCGAAATTACCCGCGCCTCCGGTTCGGCCAGGGCGGCGCCGACCGCGCAGGGCAGCCCCTGTCCGATCGCACCGCCGGTGTTGGTCATGACCCGGTGGCGACGGGCCCGATGGGCATTGCGCAGCCATGGTCCGCCAAGCGTCGAACCTTCGAGCGAAATGATCGCATCCTGCGGCAATTGCACCAGCAGTTCCTCGACCACCGAAAACGGCGAAAGCACGGCCTCTGGCTCCGGCGACGTAGCAGCGCTCGGCGTGAGAGCGGTATCGATGGCGGTGGCGATGGCGGTGCCGCCGAGCTGCGCGGACAGCGCCTCAAGCGCGCCCACGGCGTCCTCCCCCGGTTCGGCGAGGCGGACCAGACGGCTGTCGGGGACGAGCTGGCTCGGCCAGCCATCATAGCCGAAATAGCTGATCGGTATCCGCGCGCCGGCCAGAACGACCCGCGCCTCGCCCATCTGCGCGATCACGTCGTCAGGGAAATAGGCCTGCCGTTCAACCATGGGCAGGTCGCCGCCGAGCGTCGCGATCGCGGGATAAGGTTCCATCAGCAGCCGCCCACCCAGCACCGCCGCCAGCGCCGCGCCGGCCCGGGTGCCGGCTTCGGTCAGGGCATTGCCACCGAGCAGGATGATTGTTTGGCCTGGTGTTTCTGGAGACGTTCGGGACGGTCCGGCCAAGGCGGACGCCGCCGCCGCGATCGTGCCCGTGGCCACGGCCGCAGGCCGATAAGGTGCCGGCGTGACCGGTACCGCCGCTGCCGGAGCCGGGGCATCGACCACGTCGGTAGGGATGACAAGCGTGGCCGCACCGCCCTCATCCTGATTGGTGGCGGCAAATGCGCGGCGCACTCCGCCGGTGATGGCCTCGGCGCTGTCGAGGTAAATGACCTCGCGCGAAACCGGACGGGCCAGCGAGGCGATATCGGACGTCAACGGCGCATCATATGACAGGTGCCAGGTAGCATGGTCGCCGATCAGGTTGACGATCCGTGATCCCGCGCGTCGGGCGTTGTGGAGATTGGCAATGCCGTTGGCGAAGCCCGGCCCGAGATGCAGCAAGGTCAGCGGAACCTGCCCGGAAACCCGCGCATAACCATCCGCAGCGCCGGTGCAGACACCTTCGAACAGGCTGAGCACGCAGCGTATCCGCCCGTCCCGCGCCAACGCGCTGACCAGACCCAGCTCGGTCGTCCCAGGGTTGGCGAAGCATATCCGCGCGCCGCCCCGATACAGGCTGTCAAGCAGCAGGTCCGCGCCAAGCTGCGGGGTGATGGCAGCATCCGGAGCAATCTGGTCGGTCATTGTCGTCATCCTGTCAGCTCGATGCGATCCGGCCGGCCTTGAGCCCGGCCAGAAAGCCTTCCACAAGCCGCGCGAAACTGTCCGGCGCGTCATCGTGAACATAGTGCGATGCGTTCGCTACGCTGGCGTGGGTCAGTGCCGGATTTTCCGCTTCGAGTTCTCGCACCTTGGCCAGGTTGCAGAAGTCGGAGCGTCCGCCGCGGATCACCAGCGTGGGCGTGCGGATTGCCGCGATCACGGGATGCAGATCGACCACGCGGGCCGGATCCGCCGAAACGCGCGTCGCAGCGATGCCCTCGGCGTCGTACCGCCAGACGACGGCGCCGTCATCGTCAACGCGCATGGATTCGAAAAGGCGCTCCTCGATCGCCGCGTCGGATACGCCCGGCCGCAGCCTGCGCCAGTAGCTGCGCGCTTCGGCCCAGTTGGCGAAGAATGTCGGCAAAGCCGCCATCTCCGCCAATATGCGTTCGAACCCGACCCCGGATACCGACGAACCGGCCGTGATGTCT
>CAZJXG010000020.1:0-32061 GCA_964549965.1 uncultured Sphingomonas sp.
CGCATCCCGGAATCGCAGAGGATGGTGACGATCGTCTTGCCCGGCCCCATTTCCTTCGCCAGCGCGATCGCGCCGGCGACGTTGATGCCGGACGACAGGCCGAGGCACAGACCCTCATGCTCGAGCAGGGCGAAGACCTGTTCGAGACCCTGCTCGTCGGAGATGCGGAACTGGGTGTCGACCGGCGCGCCATCGAGATTGGCGGTGATCCGGCTCTGGGCGATGCCCTCGGCGATGCTCGATCCCTCGGCCTTGAGCTCGCCATGCGCGAAATAATTGTAGAGCGCCGCGCCATAGGGATCGGTCAGGCCGATCACCACATCATCCTTATATTCCTTGAGGCCAAGGCCGACGCCGGCGAGCGTGCCGCCGGTGCCGACGGCGCAGGTGAAGCCGTCGATCCGGCCGTCGGTCTGGGCCCAGATTTCCGGCGCGGTGGTGCGGATATGGGCCAGCCGGTTGGCGGTATTGTCGAACTGGTTCGCCCAGAGCGCGCCCGGCGTTTCCTCGGCGATGCGGCGCGACGTGTGCACATAATGCGCCGGGTTCGAATAGGCCGTCGGCGCGACAAGGACCAGTTCGGCGCCCAGCGCGCGCAGCGTCGCCTGCTTTTCCTGGCTCTGCGTGTCGGTCATCACGATGATCGTGCGATATCCACGCGCATTGCCGACCAGCGCCAGCCCGATCCCGGTATTGCCGGCGGTCCCTTCGACGATGGTGCCGCCGGGCGCGATCAGGCCGCGCTCCTCGGCGTCGGTGATGATCGCCAGCGCGGCGCGGTCCTTGACCGAGCCGCCCGGATTCATGAACTCGCACTTGGCGAGAATCTCGCAGCCGGTCGCCTCGCTCGGTCCCTTCAGCCTGACCAGGGGGGTGTTGCCGATCAGGGCGAGCGCGCTGGGCGCGATGCTGTCTTGTGCCATGCGCGGATTCCTAGCCGAGCGTGCTCGCGCTTGCCAACATAGCTTCTCTTTGGTGCGGGACTGTGCTGCTTGGGGCATCATGAATCGCAAGGCCAGCTTCCCCCCCATCGTCGGGCGCGACACGCGGCTGCTGCTGCTCGGGAGCCTGCCCGGTGAGGCATCGTTGCGCGCGACCCGCTATTACGCCCATCCCCGGAACCAGTTCTGGCGGCTGATCGGGGCGGCGATCGGCCGTGAGGATCTGCATGACCTCGAATATGAGGCACGGCTTGTTGCGTTGCAGAAGGCCAAGGTCGGCCTGTGGGATGTGGTCGCCGACGCAGTGCGCCCCGGCAGCCTCGATGGTGCGATCCGCGATCATCGGGCGAATGATCTGGTTGCGCTGATATCCGCACTGCCGTCGCTCGCGGCGATCGGGTTCAATGGCGGGACGGCGGCACGAATCGGGCGGCGCCTGATCGAAGGCCAGGTGTCGCTTCGGATGTTCGACCTGCCATCGAGCAGCCCCGCCTACACGCTGCCCTATGCCGAGAAGCGGGCGCGATGGGTGCAGCTGAGGGGTATATTGGCCGAGGATGGGAAATTTTCCGACATTTGAGCCGAATTTTTGATGTTCAGGCGTCCTTCATCGGCATGGCGTACTTGACGCACCGCACACAAGGAACGCAAAGACATCGCCGCTATGCACAATCATCCCCACCGCTTCCTCACCGCCGCCTTCCTCGGTTCCGCCCTGATGCTGACCGCCTGTGGCAAACCCGAAACCGTTACCGCCGGGGATAACGATCCCGATGCCGCGACGCTGAATGCCGCAAAGCCGGTCGAACTGCCCCCGATGGTGGTCCACAGCCGTACCTTCCGCTGCAAGGATGCGAGCCTGGTCTATGTCGATTTCCTCAGCAACAACACCGCGCTCTACAAGACCGACAAGCAGAGCCCCGGCACGACGCTGACCGCCGCCGAGCCCGGCAAGCCCTATACCGCCGAAGGTTATTCGGTGAGTGGTGATGGCCCGCAGGTCGAGATCACCGCCCCCGGCAAGCCGGCGCAGAGCTGCAAGGCCTGATCGCCGCTTCTTCCCCAGGACATGAAGGCCGGCCGGGCAATTGCCCCGCCGGCCTTTTTATTGTCCAGATAGCTGCGCCGGCCCGGTAGCCACGACGGAGGGCTGGTCGCCCGGCGGCTGGCAGACATCGATCCAGCGCGCGCCGGTCAGATCGGCCAGCCGATCGGGAGAGAGGCGGATCGAGGCGGTGCGTGATCCCGCCGCCGGGTAGACGATGTCGAAATCACGGAGCGACAGATCGCAGTAGATGGGCAGCGGCCGGGCGAGGCCGAACGGGCACACGCCGCCGACCGGATGGCCTGTCAGCGCTTCCACCTCCTCCGCGCCCAGCATGCGGGGTCGGCCGCCCAGCGCGTCTCTGGTCTTGCGATTATCGAGCCGCGCATCGCCGCGCGCGACGACCAGCATGACGATATCGCCGACGCGGATCGACAGCGTCTTGGCGATCTGGCCGGGCAGCACGCCCAGCGTGGCGGCCGCCTCGGCTACCGTGGCGGTACTGGCACCCTGTTCGATGATGGCGATGTCGGGCGCATGTTCGCCAAGGAAGGCGCGGACGGATTCGAGGCTCATGCCCCCGCTTAGCCTGCTATCAATGGACCGGCCAAGTCATCAGGATCAATGGGACGCCCAGCAGCACGACGATCAGCGACAGGGGCGCCCCCAGCCGGGCATAATCGCCGAACCTGTACCCGCCCGGACCCATCACCAGCGTGTTGCATTGATGCCCGATCGGGGTGAGGAAGTCGCAGCCCGCGCCCACCGCCACCGCCATCAGGAAGGCATCGGGCCGGTAGCCGAGATCGCTCGCGAACAGCGCGGCGACCGGCGCCATCACCAGCACGGTTGCGGCATTGTTGAGGAACGGCGTCACCGCCATGGCGGCGACCAGGATCAGGCCCAGCCCACCCCAGACGGGCAATTGCCGGGCGGTGTCCGACAACCAGTGCGCCATCAGGTCGGTGGCGCCGGTGGTCTGCAGCGCTTCGCTGACCGGGATCAGCGCGCCCAGCATGATCAGGATCGGCCATTCGACGCTCTCATAGGCCTCGCGCGGGCTTATCGACCCGGTCAGCATCACCGCCGCCGCCGCCGCGAAGAAGGCGACCGCGACCGGGATCAGCCCTGCCGCGGTGGCGGCCATGGCGGCGACGAGGATGGCGATCGGCAGCAGGCCCCGCCGGACGCTTCCCAGCCGGATCGGTCGCTCCGCCAGCGGCAGCAGGCCCAGCGCCCGCATCCGTTCGGGCAGGATATCGATCGGCCCCTGGACCACCAGCGCATCGCCGACGGCAAGACGCGTGTCCCCGAGCCGATCGACCATCGCATGGCCGGCGCGGGAGATGGCGATGAGATTGAGATCGTGGCGATCGTGCAGCGCCAGCCCCCCGGCCGCCTCGCCGATCAAGGCCGAGTGGGGCATCACGACCGCCTCGATCACGCCGCGCAACTCGGCGCGGGTGCCTGTGACCATGCTGCGATCCTGGCCGACAAGCTCCAGCCCGCCCCGCTCGATGGCATTGCCCAGTGCATCGGGCTCGCCCCGCATGAACAGGGTGTCGCCCGCTTCGATGATCGAATCGGGCAGCGTCACGGCGCGCCGCCGCGTGCCGCGCATCATACCGGTGACGATGATCGCACCGTCGTTGAGCTCGATGAACGACGCGATCGTCCGGCCTTCGGTGGCGGAACCGGGCGGTACCTCTGCCTCGGTATTATAATCGGCGATGTCGAGCGCCTCGCTCAGCGATGCCGCGGCGCGGCGATCGCGCGGGATCAGCCGATAGCCGAAGCGCAGGAAAATAAGCCCTGCCAGCGAGAGGCCGATGCCGACGGGGGCGTAGTCGAACATCAGGAACGGCTGCCCGGTCATCTCCTCGCGGACCCGCGAGACGATGATATTGGGCGACGTGCCGACCAGGGTGATCAGTCCGCCGAGCAGCGATCCGAACGACATCGGCATCAGAAATACCGCAGGCGACCCACCCGAGCGCTTGGACATCTTCACGGCTGCCGGAATCAGCATCGTCAGCGCGCCGATATTTTTGACCAGCGCCGAAAGCAGGGTGACGGAGCCGACCAGCACCGTGATCTGCCAGCGAATCCGCGTGACCTTCGTAGCGATCCATTCGAGCAGATTTTCCACCACGCCGGCCCGCGCCACCGCCGCGCTCACCACCAGTGCGCTGCCGACGATGATGACGATATCGTCGCTGAAGCCGGTAAAGGCTTTCTTGGGATCCACCGTGCCCGCCGCCATCGAGGCGAGCAGCGCGACCATCGCAACCACATCGTAGCGCAATCGCCCCCAGATGAAGAGGAGCATCATGCCGCCCAGGATGAGGAAGGCGAAAATCTGCGGCTGGGTCATATGGGCTCCCCGGAATATTTCCGCTCAACGCACCAGTCGGCTTTTTGGGCATCCGAAAGGATCGGATGCCGGTTCGGGCTCGTCAGTCCTTGCGAACGATCAGCGCGAAGGGGACGGCGCCGTTGCGCTCGGCGAGGTCGGCAAAGTTGAGCTGAGCGACCGAGAAGCCGCGCGACAGCATCATCACGGCCAGCCGCTCGACCTCACGCCGCGGAAGTGCGGCACCGGTATTCTGACCTGCGGCAAGGTCGAAGATATGGACGGCGCAGCCGCCGGGCCGCAGCACCGACATCAATTCCACGAGATGGTTGGCGCTGCTTCCGGCCGCATGGCCCTGTTCGACTTCGCCGATTGACCAGAGGAAGTCATAGCCACGCTGGTCGGCCGGCAGATCGGCGAGCGAAAGGAGGGTCTCCGGCCAGCTGCCGTCGGGGCCGGGCTCAGCGTCGAGCGCCGAGCAGCTGATCGCGGTCCAGGATGGCATGGCGCCGGTCTCGGCGGGTGAATGGGCCAGGATCACGTCGACATCCGCCCTGGCGAAGACGGGCGCAAGCGCGCGGCTCTCCTCGCCCCAGCCGATCCCGCGCGCGCCGGGCTGGAGCGCGCCATAGCGATCCAGGGCCTGTGCCAGGAAGGCGAGGCGCCATTGCGCCGCTGCGTCGCGGGGCCGTGGGGAAAGCGCCGACAGCCATCCCTGCGCGGGTGTCTCGGCAAGCTGCCCGGCGGTCATAAGCTGCGATACCGGGTCCTGGAAGGAGACCGGTGATGTCTCGACCAGTCTGGCTGCTGCCAGCAGAGGCGGGGCGCCGAGCCGGGTCGGCAGCAGCGGCTGCTGAAGGGCGGGATCATCGCTGCTCTCGATCTGTTCGGCACGGATCGATAGCCCGGCGGCCTGGGCGTCGGTACCCTCCGTACAATAGCCATAGGCGGCATAGGTCGCGCCCGCGACGGTCATGAACGCGATCGACAGGCCGCGTTCGGCGGCGATGCTGTCGCCGAGCTGTATCCGCGCCGATGTCACGAAGATCGCGTCGCGGCCGCTTCCAGGGATGAAGGCGTTGATGTTGACGCGCAGCTCGCCGAAGGTCGCGCGGAGCTGGTCGAACCGGACGGTGAACATCACCCGGCCGGGGCGAAACTCGACATAGGGCGTGTGGAACACATAGCGCGGATCGAGGCTGGGCTTGCTGCCGCCCAGCGGCCGGACGGCGCTGGCCTGGCCGTCCATGAACCCGAACGGGTCGAGATCGCGGATAGGGTCCTGGGTGCCTGCTTCCATCGCCGCCCCTTAGGGTTCAAACCCGGTCATCGCAATGGCGCGGCTCATTCCTCGCCCGGCTTTTTGCGTCCGGCTTTCGCCCAGGGCTGGCCGATCCAGCGGCGGTAGATGTCGTGGGTCAGCCACAGCAGCGGCACGCGTCGCTCGGCTATCCCCGGCAGGCTCCAGGGATCGAGCCCGGCAAAGGGCAGGAAAGGATTGCGGCGGCTATAGGCGAAAAGTTCGATCCGCGTGGTCGGCCGGGTGCTCATCGCGCGGGCGTGGAAGCCGAAGGTGTCGGCGACGACCAGGGTGTTGGCGGGTACGGCGAAGGCGGTCGGCGGCGGCAGGCCGAGACCGGGCAGCTCCGCCCGCTCGATCCGGAACGAGCCGCGCGCCGACAGGAAGTCGCCCTCGCGGCGCACGTCAACGCTGCGGCGCTGCTCCCAAGCGATCCGTTCGGCCGTCAGCCGGTGCGAGCCGGCGACATAGGTGAGCGGTCCATCGTCCGGACCGATATCTTCCAGGAACAGCCAGGCCTTCATGGTCGGGTGAAAGGTATCGGCGTGGAGCGCCGTTTGCGGATCGGGTGCGGACGCGCGGCGGTGGCTGAGGATCGACTGGGCGTAGAGCAGCGGCTCGACATCGAAGCTCGCGACGTAGCGCGCCAGCGCCTGCCAGCGCGGGTCGTGCGCGAAACGCCGCATGGCCGGCACCGCGCGGAACATCTCGGGATCTGCCGCATAGCGACGCGTTATGGTGTCGCCCTGCACCATTTCGCGCGCCGGCCCCGCCCAGCCCAGCAACTGCTCGCGCAGCGCGGCGAAGACATCGGCGGGCAGGAAATCGCGCTTCATCACGAAGCCGTCCCGCTCGAACGCGGCGCGATCGGCCGGGTCGAGTGCGGCGGCCATCCGCCTGCGGCGCCGCTCGGCAAGGGTATAAGCGAGCCTGACCCGGCCGGCATGCAGGCCGCGGCGGTTGAGCCGATCCGATCCGATCAGTGGATTATCAAGAAAGGATTTCGCGCCGGTGAGCAGCTGCGCCGCCCACCAGGGTGCCAGGAGTGAACGCAGAATCGATCCGGCCATGCGCTGTCTTATTCGATGCCGCGGGTTTTGAGGATGGCTTCGATCGGCGCCACGTCGGTCGGATTGTTCAGCTCGATCGCGTCCCAGCCGATCGGATCGAAGGGAACAACCCCGACCGCGATCCCGCCAGCGAGGAAACGCAGCTGCTCAAGCCCTTCCAGCGCTTCCAGTTCGCTCGGCCCGAGCGCGACATAGCGGCGCAACGCATCGGGCCGATAGGCATAGACGCCGAGATGGAGATGAACCGGCGGAAAGGGCAGCGCGGCCTGTTCCGGCGGGAGGTGCGGGATCACCCGCTTGGAGAAATAGAGCGCCCGATTGTCGCCGCCGAAGACGACGGTCGTGCCGCCGACCCGGCCCTGTGCCTGATCGCCGACAAGATGGGCATAGGTGCTTTGGGCGCAGCGGATCGCCGGCGTGGTCATGGCGATGTTTGGCGCCGAGCCGAGCGCATCGATCAGCGCGGTGACGACATGGGCGGGGGTTAGCGGCGCGTCGCCCTGCAGATTGACGACGACCGCCGGATCGATGCCGAGGCGGGCGATGGCGTCGGCACAGCGCTCCGTCCCGTTGGCGCAGCTTTCGGCGGTCATCACCACCTGACCGCCGAAGCCGCGCACCGCATCGGCGATGCGGTCGTCATCGGTGGCGACCCAGATCGAAGCGGGATCGACGATCGTGGCGGCGCATTCCCAGCTACGCTGGATCAGCGGTTTCGCGATGCCCGTGGCGCCGACAAGCGGGGCAAGCGGTTTGGCCGGATAGCGCGACGACCGGTAACGCGCGGGAATGATGACCGCGACGTCGGCCATGGCAGTGACGATCGCCTCAGCTCAGGCCGTAGCGCACGAAATCATGGATATGGACGATGCCGGCCGGGAAATCGGGGCGGCGATCCTCCATCACGAAGACGGTCGTGATCTTGCAGTCGTTCATGATCATCAGGGCATCTTCGGCGAGCATGTCGATCGGAACCGTCTTCGGGTTCCGCGTCATGACGTCGGCGGCATGGCCATCGCCGAGATCGCCGACATGGCGGCGAAGATCGCCGTCGGTGATGACCCCGACGAGCCTGCCATCCTCGGCGACGACACCGGCTGCGCCGAAGCCCATCGACGTCATCGTCATGATCACGTCGCGCATCGGCGTCTCGGGACGGACAAGCGGCATGCTCATGCCGCTGTGCATCATTTCGCTCACCGCCATCAGCCGCAGGCCTATCGCGCCGCCCGGATGCAGCTGCTTCAGGCTGTCCCGCTCCACGCAGCGCAGATCCATCAGCGCCATCGCCAGCGCATCGCCCAGCGCCAGCATGATCGCGGTCGAGCTGGTCGGCGCGATGTTGCTGGGGCAGGCTTCACGCACCTGCGGAATCAGCAGCTTGATGTCGGCGGCCTGCATGACCGGTGAATCCAGTCGCGATGCCACGCCGATGATCCGGATACGGAGGCTGCGGCAATGCTGCATCAACGGGGTCAATTCCGGGGTCGAGCCAGAATTGGACAGGACGATCAGCGTATCGCCTTCCTGCACCATGCCGAGGTCGCCATGGGCGGCTTCGGCCGGATGGATGAAGATGGCGGGCGAGCCGGTGGCGGCGAAGGTCGCGGCGATCTTGCGGGCCATGTGACCCGACTTGCCCATGCCGGTAACGACGATGCGGCCTCGTGTTGCGTCCAGCATATGGATCGCCGCAGAGAAATTCTCGTCGAGAAAGGCTTCAAGCTGGATGAGGGCGTCGATCTCGGCCCGGATGACTTCGCGGCCGCGTTCAAGCAGTACCTGTGTGGTCGCATTGGACCGGATGTCGTGTGTTATCACGCTCGTCTCCCTGGCCCCGCCGCGTGGGTGGAAAATATACAGGCTTGCATATGTTGCAATAGCCAAATTGTGGCGATGCAACAATTGGTCGCGGCTTCTGTTCCCTTGACGGAGCTACGGCCACAACGCCTTTAAGGTTTCAGGCCTTTTTTCGCACGATCATACCGAAGGACGTCGATACCCAGCGGAGCAACTGCAGCTTGAGATGCGGATCGCTCGAATAAGGCGGCAGATCGATGAAGCGGTCGAGGTCGCTGTCGCCACTGTCGAACGTGATCGGCATGACCTCATGGCCTTCCGCGGTCAGCCGTTCGGCCAGCGCTTCGAAATCGCGGCGGCGGAAGATCACGGTGCCGCCCTTGTCGAGGGTCGTGCCGTTCGAACTGAGGTTGAGTTCGGTGGTGTGGACGGCGATGCCGCCGGGCTTGAGGCATCTGACCGAATTCTCGAAGAAGGCGAGCCCGGCTTCGATCGATCCGAGATGCTCATAGGCGCAGGACGACCAGGTGAAGTCGAAATCGACCAGATCGGCGGGAATCGCATTCATGTCGACCGCGCGATAGCGGACCCGCTCGAAGAAGGTGGCCTCGTCGCACAGATGCGGATTGTGAATCTGCCGCAGGTTGGAGCCGAGCTGGTCGGTGTTGTTCCACACCTGGGCGCGATCATCATCGGCAGCCAGATCGGTTGCGACCACCTCGCAGCCATTGGCCGCGAAGATCGACGACAGCGGCTCGATCCCGACGCCGAAGCCCAGTCCGCGCTTGCCGGGCGCCAGCGCGCCATAATATTCCAGCGCGCGCAGAATGAAGACGAACTCCCACTGCTTGCGGTGGCGGGTGGGAACATTGGCCATGCGATGGCACCATTCGGCATAGACCGGCTCGGCCAGCTGCGCGGCGGTGCACATCTGCGAGATCGGCTGGGCCAGCGTGGCGCGACGCTGGACGATCAGCTTCTTCAGCGGCCCCTTTCCGGGTGCCGACAGGAATTCGCGGCGGGCCGCGTCATAGCGCGCACGCAGCGCATCGCTGCTGTCGCCGCCGGTCAGGCTGATCTCGATCCGTTCGGCGCGGGCATCCGAATCCTCGGTCAGCGTGCCCATGATCGCATAGCTGTGGCCCGGCGCGCCCAGCTTGGACACTTCGACATCGCCGCCGTCGGCGACGAGCTTGTCGATCGGCAGCGCGATCACCTTGGGAGAGACCGACTCGCCATATTCGGTGATGCCGTTGATATTGATGATCAGCTGGCCGGTGGTGCCGTTCAGCCCGGTCAGGCGGATGCGGTAGCTCAGTCGGCCGCCGGTCGACGGAACATAGTCGGTATGGAAGGCATAGCCGGGCACCAGGCTCGGCTCGCTGCCGCCTTCGCCCGAAAGCGCGCTGGTCTGGCCGGGCCAGAAGGAAAAGGGACGGAGCGCCAGCGGCACTTCGTCACGGCGGCCGCCTGTGCGCCGGTCATGCCACCATCGCCAGGCACGGGCCGCGACCGAGCGGAGCAGCGACCTTTCCGGGGATGGCGATGTGCGGGACGGGATGGGTTCGTTTAACGTCATGGTAGATCGGCTGCTCTATGACGATACAGGGGCCGGTTTTCAACCTTCTAGATGGGCCTTTCGCCGTTGGTGCGGTGATATGAATCACCCGGCTGCCCGAACTTTGCCCGTGGCGCATCGGCGGCTTGCATTGCCAATCCAACAGGGGAGCGCCATATTTATCCGTTCGGAGACGATATTTTGAACCAACCGGGAGCAGATCAGGGAGCCGATCGGGGCTGGCGGCAGCGGATGAACACGCTGACGCAGCGGCGTGGCGACGCGCCCCGCCCGCAAATCCCGTCCGGACAGCGTGTCTATGCCATCGGCGACGTCCATGGCCGGCTCGATCTGCTGCTGCCGCTGCTGGCCCATGTGCGCGACGATATCGGCGCGCGGGCGCAGGCCGACAATCATGTCGTTCTGCTCGGCGACCTGGTCGATCGCGGCCCCTATTCGGCGGAGACGGTCGAATATGCGATCAGCGGCCTCCCGGGCTTCGCTACCTTCCATGTGCTGATGGGCAATCATGAGGAAGCGATGATGCGGGCGATGGACCCGCTGGAGGATCGCAGCCAGAATCTGTGGCTGAAATTCGGCGGTTACGAGACACTGGCCAGCTATGGCGTGCCGGTCGCCACTTTGGGCGACGAGCTTCCGACGGTCGAGACGCTGCGCCAGTATATTCCGGAGCGGCACCGCCTGTTCCTCGACAATCTTCCCGACGCGATCCGTTTCGGCGACTATGTCTTCGTGCATGCCGGCGTGCGGCCCGGCGTGGCCCTGGAGGAGCAGGACCCCACCGACATGCGCTGGATCCGCCACGAATTTCTGGAGCATCGCGGCGATCACGGCGCGTTCATCGTCCATGGCCATTCGATCAGCACCGAACCCGATATCCAGCCCAACCGCATGGGTATCGACACCGGCGCCTATCGTAGCGGGACGCTGACGGCGCTGGGGCTCGAGGGCGATCGACGCTGGTTGCTGCGCGCCAGCGTGATCGACGGGGAAGTTCAAACGAAATTAAGCAGCTTGGGTTAAGCCGCGAATCGGGGATTCGGATGCTGTTCCGCCACGGGGGCGGCGGCGATTCGGATGTCCGGTATCGAGGAGTTTCGCCGGATGCGGCGGGTGCGTGGAAGATCGGCCCTGGCGATCGAGGCCAAAGGCGACACGGATGGCAAGGGCGTGCGGTTCCTGCGCGGGCTGTTTCCGCGCGGGGATGTCCATGATCGCCAGTCGGTCGCCAATCGCGTTCGCATGGTGATCGATGCCTCGCCGATGCTCCTGCTGGCCAATGTCACGGTCGCGGCCGGCCTCTGGCTGATCCGCTCGCCGGCCCCAGGCAGCACGGCCTTCTGGCTGATTGCCGGGCCGTTGCTGGCGATGCTGGCGATGGGCGGGCTTGTCAGGCTGCTCGCCTATCGCGGCCGAGCCGGGCATGGCAGTTCCGAGCAGATGCACAGTGTCATCGCGCTGCTGGGCCTGATCCAGGGCATTGGCTGGTCGGTGTGGATGCTGGGCGCCGCCAGCGACATGACCTCGGCGCACTGGCCGATCGCCGCGATCGCCTATTCGGCGCTGCTGGTCATCACGACCCTGGTGTTCGCGCCGGTGCCGACCGCGGCGCTGGCGCTTTGGCTGACCTTGTCGATCACCGCGGCGGTGGCGCTCGACCAGTGGGCGACGCTGGTCATGCTGCTGCCGCTGCTGGGCATCGGCGTCATCGCACTCGGCGGAATCTCCGAGCGTAGCTATGTCGCCTCGCGCCGCTGGCTGGCGAACGCGACGGCGGCGCTCAAGGCGTCGGTGCTGCTCAGCGAGTTTGAGGAGAGCGGGCGCGGCTGGTTCTGGGAGACGGATGAGCGGGGACTGATCAGCTATATATCGCCGCAGATTCCAGCCGTTTTCGGCCTGTCGATCGACCAGTTGCTCGGTACCCAGATCACCGGGCTTGTCCTCCATGAGAGCGGCGATGGCAGGGGCACGGGCGATGGCGAACGGACGCTGGGCTTCCATCTTTCGACCCGGCTTGCCTTTTCCGAGATTGCGGTGCGCGCGGCGCTGGGCGACGATGTCCGCTGGTGGTCGCTGTCCGGCCGTCCTGCCTTTGATGAATATGGCAATTTTCTGGGCTTCCGGGGCAGCGGCACCGATCTCACCGAGATGCGCCGCTCGGAAGCCGAGGTGAAGCGGCTGGCCAGCTATGATCCGCTCACCGGCCTGCCCAACCGTATCCTGATGCGCCGTACGCTGGACGAATCGCTGCGCGACATCGGCGGTCGGCCAAAGAAGGTTTCGCTGTTCCTAATCGACCTCGATCGCTTCAAGATGGTCAACGACACGCTCGGCCATCCCGTCGGCGATGTCCTGCTCCGCCAGGTCGCGGAGCGCCTCCAGCGGGTCGTGCAGAATGACGGCCAGGTCGGCCGACTCGGCGGCGACGAGTTCAACGTCGTGCTGCCGGGTATCGTCGAGCGGAACCGTCTGGAGCATCTCGCCAAGGCGATCATCGAAAATCTGTCGCGGCCCTATATGGTCGAAGGTTCGCATGTCTCGATCGGCGCATCGATCGGCATCGCGATCGCGCCGGAGGACGGCGCGACCGCCGATGCCCTGGTCCGCAACGGCGATCTCGCCCTGTATGCGGCGAAGGCCGATGGCAAGGGCGTCCATCGCTTCTACCAGCCGGAAATGCATGCCAGCGCCAAGGACCGCCGCCTGCTGGAAATGGATCTGCGCAACGTGCTCAGCGAAAGCGGGCTGAGCCTCGTCTATCAGCCGGTGGTGGATGCGCAGAGCGAGGTGACGGTGGGTTTCGAAGCGCTCGTGCGCTGGAACCATCCGACGCGGGGACCGGTGTCTCCATCCGACTTCATCCCGATCGCCGAAGAGATCGGGCTGATCCCCCAGATCGGCGAATGGGTGCTGCGCACGGCCTGCCTCGAGGCGGTGAACTGGCCGGATTCGGTGCGTATCGCGGTCAATATTTCGCCGATCCAGTTCGCCAATCCGGCGCTGCCCGGCATCGTCATGTCCGCGCTGGCCGCCGCCCAGCTGCCACCCCACCGGCTGGAGCTGGAGATAACCGAAGGGGTGTTCCTCAACGACGATGCCGCCACCGATGCGATGTTCGCCAAGCTCAAGGCGATCGGCGTCCGGTTCGCTCTGGATGATTTCGGCACCGGCTATTCGTCGCTGGGCTATCTGAAGAAGGCACCGTTCAACAAGATCAAGATCGACCAGAGCTTCGTGCGCGGTGCCGCCGTTCCGGGCAACCGCAATGCCGCGATCATCCGCGCGATCGTGGCGCTAGCCGATAGCCTGGGCATGGAAACCACCGCCGAGGGCGCCGAGACGACCGACGAACTGGCGCTGATCCGATCGCTCGGCTGCAGCCATATCCAGGGCTATATCTTCGGCCGGCCGATGGTGTCGGACGAGGCGCGCGCCAGGGTGGCGGGGTCGACGAAACTGGTGATGCCGGGTCTGCTCGTGACCCGCGATCCCCGCGTCGCCGTGCTCCGTTCGGCGACAGTGCGCAGCGCGCGGGGGACCGAGAGCTGCCGGGTCCGCAACCTGTCGCGTTCGGGTGCGATGATCGAGTGCAGCATCGGCTTCCGCGATGGCGATGCGGTACAGATCGACTTTGGCGACAGCCACTGGGTCGATGCTTCGGTCCGCTGGGCCGATGAGGAGCGGTTCGGGGTCGCCTTCGACGAGCCGATCGAGATCGAGCAGCTCACCCCGCAAAAGATGATGCGTAGCGCGGGCGGATAGAAAGACCTCCCCGCCGCTGAGCGACAGGGAGCATCGCCGTCCTTACCCCATCAGTGCGGGGAAGAAGCCCTCATGGGCTTGGCGCAGCTTCGTCAGCGGCACGCCGACGATCGTGTCGCCGCCGGTGGCGCCGAGGCGCCGCGCGGTAACGCCCGCGGTCAGCGCCGCCGCAAGGATGGCGTCCGAATTGTTCGTGGTCAGGATATAGCGGGCCTGATCCTCGCCGAAGGCCTTCATATGGTCGAGCTCGTCGATCTTGGCGCCGATGCTCCCGGCCAGCGCCATTTCGGCGAGTGCCACGAGCAGGCCGCCATCGGAAATATCGTGGACCGCGCTGACCCGCCCGTCGAGGATCAGGTCCCGGACGAAATCGCCATTGCGCTTTTCCAGTGCCAGGTCGACCGGCGGTGGGGGGCCATCCTCTCGACCGGCGATGGTCTTCAGCCACAAGGACTGGCCGAGATGTCCGCCTTCCTCGCCGATCAGGACGATATGCTCGCCTTCGCCCTTGAAGGCGATCGTCGCCATCTGGTCGATATCGTCGAGCAGGCCGATGCCGCCGATCGCCGGGGTCGGTAGGATCGCGCTGCCCGATCCGTCGTCATTCTTGGTTTCATTATAAAGGCTGACATTGCCCGACACGATCGGGAAGTCGAGCGCCGAGCAGGCCCTGGCCATGCCCTCGATCGCACCGACGAACTGGCCCATGATCTCCGGACGCTGCGGATTGCCGAAGTTCATGCAGTCGGTGGTCGCCAGCGGCTTCGCGCCGACCGCCGTGATATTGCGCCAGCATTCGGCGATCGCCTGGGCGCCGCCCGCGACCGGATCGGCAAAGACATAGCGCGGGGTGCAATCGGTGCTGATCGCGATGCCCTTCTTCGTGCCGTGGACGCGGACCACCGCGGCATCGCCGCCGGGCCGCTGCACGGTATCGGCCCCGACCATGTGATCATATTGTTCCCAGATCCAGCGGCGGCTGGCGAGATCGGGGGACGCCATCAGCGCCAGCAGATTATCGGGAACGCTCCCCTTGGCCGGCACCTCGCCCAGCGGCGCGCGCGGCGGGGTCGGGACCCAGGGGCGATCATAAGCGGGCGCCTCATCGGCAAGCGGGCCGAGCGGGATGTCGCACACGACCTCGCCATTGAAGCGCAGCACCATATGGCCGGTCTCGGTGACGCGGCCGATCACCGCGAAATCGAGTTCCCATTTGTGGAAGATCGCCTCGGCCTCGGCCTCGCGGCCGGGCTTTAGCACCATCAGCATCCGCTCCTGCGATTCCGACAGCATCATCTCATAGGGAGTCATGCCGGTCTCGCGACAGGGCACCGCGTTCATGTCCAGTTCGATGCCGACCCCGCCTTTTGAGGCCATCTCGACCGAGGAGGAGGTGAGCCCGGCGGCGCCCATGTCCTGGATCGCGACGATCGCGTCCGAGGACATCAGCTCCAGGCAGGCCTCGATCAGCAGCTTTTCCGTAAAGGGATCGCCGACCTGGACGGTGGGGCGCTTCTCCTCCGAATCCTCGGAAAAATCGGCGGACGCCATGGTCGCGCCGTGAATGCCGTCGCGGCCGGTCTTGGAACCGACATAGACGATCGGATTGCCCGGGCCGGAAGCGGCCGAATAGAAGATCTTGTTCGTCTCCGCGATGCCAACCGTCATCGCATTGACCAGGATGTTTCCGTCATAGGCCGCGTGGAAGTTCACCTCGCCGCCGACGGTGGGGACACCGACGCAGTTGCCATAGCCGCCGATGCCATGAACAACGCCGGCGATCAGGTGGCGCATCTTGGGATGTTCCGGCCGGCCGAAGCGCAGCGCGTTCATGTTCGCCACGGGGCGGGCGCCCATGGTGAAGACGTCGCGCAGGATGCCGCCGACCCCCGTCGCCGCGCCCTGATAGGGCTCGATATAGCTCGGGTGGTTGTGGCTCTCCATCTTGAAGATCGCGGCCTGGCCATCACCGATGTCGACAACGCCGGCATTCTCGCCGGGACCGCAGATCACCTGCGGGCCGGTGGTCGGCAGCTTCTTCAGGTGGATGCGGCTCGACTTGTAGCTGCAGTGTTCGGACCACATCACCGAGAAGATGCCGAGTTCGGTCAGGTTCGGCGTCCGGCCCATCGCATGCAGGATGCGCTCATATTCCTCGGGGGACAGGCCGTGCTCGGCCACGATTTCGGGAGTGATGGGGGCGGAATCGGTCATGGGCGAGCCGATAGCGATTTGATCGGGCCGCGCCTAGCCGCAAATCCGCCGTCTCACCGCCAGGCGGGAGACGGCGTCGTGGATTTACGCGGTGACGAGATTGACGGCGCTCGGCTTGGCGATGGGCAGGCCGCCGCTCTTCGCCTGCGCCATAAGCTCCTTCTTGCGGGCGGCCATCTGGTCGCCAAGCGCCACCAGATCGACATCGGCCGCACGGGCCTGGGCGAACATGCCGTCCTTCGGCATTTCCTCTTCCTTGACGTGGTGCTTGATTTCCTCCGACAGCACCTTGACCTTGGCGTCGTAGAAGTCGTCGTCGGGCGACGAGCTTTCGAGATCGTTGATGAGCACCTTTGCACCATCGTGCTCGACATAGGCTTCGTCGAGCGAATCGCCCTCGATCTTGCCCCGCAGCGCCGGATAGAAGATCTCTTCCTCGATCGAGGTATGAACCTTCAGCTCCGTACAAATCTCATGGCACAATTTCTTCTTGGTCGAAGCGCCTTTCGCTTTCTCATATTGTTCGAACAAGTCTTCGACCTTGCGATGATCGGCTTTCAGCAATGCAATCGCGTCGGTGAATTCGGGCGTGGCCATACAGTCCTCCATTTTGATTGCCGCTGAACGCGCTGCTGCACTTTTGGGTGCAGATGAGAACGACTCTCAACCCAAATTGATGTAGATTAACTTATTGAATTAATTGACATCGTCTGCGGAACGATAGGAACGGCCGGCACCCGATGCGGTTGGGAAGGCGTCACTACCATGGGGGCCGTCTTGACCGGTACCGACAGCCGCGCACGCGGCGACGATGCCCCGCTCACGACGTCCAAAGAGGGCGACGTCATCGATGCTGCCGCTCACAGCATCGCGGACGACAGGGGCAGCTTGCTGAGCGGCTGCACCGCGACATGGCGGAGCCCGGCACGGCAGGCGATTGAAGGAGCTTTCGTCCCCCATTCGCGTTGGATGGGCGACGACAAGCATGGAGACTGGGATGAAGGCGGAGATTGTCGGCCGTGCGATCGGCGTGGCGAGCCTGACGTTCGGGATCACCGATATCGTGATGGGCCGCACCTTCGGGCGCGGTATCGGGGCCGGTGAGGACATGGGCGGGCGGCTGTTCCAGATCGTCGGCGTGCGCGAGGTCGTCACCGGCGTGGCGGGGCTGTTCGCGCCGGGCAGTGTCGCCCCGCTGCACTGGCGCATGGCGGGCGACGCCTTCGATCTGGCGGCGCTGGCCTATATCGCGGCTCCGGCCAATCCGAAACGCAAGATGGCATGGCTGGCGCTGGGTATCGTCGCCGGCGTCGCGGTGGCGGACTATCTGGGCGCGCGTGCCATCAAGAGGGCAAAGGGCGCCCGGTCCTAATCCAGCCGCGCCGGGCATCGTTCAATCGTTGGAATAAATCCGCTCCCCTGCCGTATCCTTGGGCATGAGCGGATGGACCCCCAGCGATATCGAGCGCGAACTGCCGAAGATGCGCGCCTATGCACGGGCGCTCGCGCGGGATCCCGTCGCTGCCGACGATCTGGTGCAGGACGCGCTGCTGCGCGCCTATGAGCGCGCCGCGACCTATCGAGCGGAGCATGCGCTGCGGTCGTGGCTCCTGGCGATCCTGCATAATCTGTTCATCGATTCCAAGCGCCGCGAAAGCAACGAACTGCGCCGTAACGCGCGGATAGGGCAGCTGCAGGAAGGGCGGGTCGCGCCCGCCGAGCAGGAGCATGTCGTCCATCTGCGCGAGATCGAATATCGCTTTCAGGCCTTGCCCGAAGAGCATCGCGCCGTCCTCAGCCTGATCGGGGTGCAAGGGCTGAGCTACCAGGAAGCGGCAACCACGCTGGGCGTGCCGGTCGGCACCGTGATGTCGCGGCTTCACCGGGCGCGGGCTGCCCTGCGCGAACCGCGGGCGGCCGATGCTGCGCGGCTTCATATTGTGGGAGGCAAAGATGCATCCTGAAAATATCAGCGATGCCGAAATCCAGGCCTATCTGGATGGCGAACTCGATCTGCGCCGCCGGCTGGCGGTGGAAGAGCATCTCGCCAACGATGCGGTGGCGGCGCAGCATTTCCTCGACGATCTGCGGGTCCGCACGATGTTGCGCCTGCTCGCCGATGAGATGGACGATCCTCCTGCGGCGATGCGCGATGCGGCGGCGCGCCTTGCGACACGGCTCGCCGATGCACCTCCGCGCCGCTTGCGCCGCCTGTTCACGACCCGCATCGTCCAGGGTCTCGCGGCGGCGGCGATGCTGCTGATCGTGCTGCTGCCCGCGCGCGACGTGGTGGCGAGCCCGCCCGGCTATGTCGGCGAGGCGGTCGAGGCCTATCATACCGGGCTGCTGCGGGCGTCGATGATCTCCCAGGTCGAAACCCCGCGCTTCGATGCCAAGGAAGTCCAGCGCCAAGCGCATATCCGCCTGCCGCGTCTGCCGGCGCACTGGACCGTCACCGACGCCCAGATATTCCCATCGCAGCAGGGGCCGGCGCTGCAGCTGATGGTCCGCACGGCCGACGACCAGAAGCTGTCGATATTCGCGGTCCGTGCGGAAAGCGATGCCCCTGGCGAGCCGACGGCAATCCGCCATGAAGGCGCCTCGGTCGCCTATTGGCGCGAAGGTGACATGTCATACGCCGTGACCGGCGGCCAAACCACCGAGACGATCGATGGCGTCGCCGAGGATCTCGCGGAGGAGCCTGCGGAGAGCTGATGTCGACGATGGTGGGGGGGCGGCGGGGGCTGTTGCCAGGCGACGTGGCGCCCTGGTTTCAAGGAACCGTCCTGAACAATAATCCGCATTTCGTGTTCGATTCGATGGCGGGCCGCCATCTTCTGCTCCTCTTCTCCGGCAGCATGGGGGGCGACGATGTCCGTGCGCCCCTCCGCCAGCTGGCGGCGCATCGCGACCTGTTCGACGACCAGCGCGCGAGCTTCTTTGGCGTTACCCGCGACCGAACCGATGTCGAGGCGGAGCGGATCGCGCCGATGCTGCCGGGGATCAGATGGTTCCTCGACTATGACGGTGCCATCGCGCGTCGCTATGGCGCCGTGGCCGACGGCCAGCCCGATCGCGATTTCTGGGTGCTGCTCGATCCGATGATGCGGGTCGTGGCCTGCGAGGGCCTGGATCGGGCAGAGCATATCTTCCGGCGGCTCCGCAGTCTGGTCGCGGTGTCGCGGGAAGATGCCATCGCGCCTGTCCTCGTCATCCCGGAGATATTCGAGCGGGACTTCTGCCGGCATCTGATCGGCCTCTATGAAGAGCGGGGCGGCCAGCCATCGGGCTTCATGCGCGAAGTGGACGGCAAGACGATCGGAATGACCGACAGCCGCGTCAAGCGGCGATCCGACCTGTTCATCCGCGATGACGAAATGCTGCGCCAGCAGATCCAGGTTCGCTTCCGCCGGCGCCTGGTTCCACTGATCGAACGCTTCCTCAACTTCCAGGTCACACGGCTCGAACGCTATGTCGTGGCCTGCTACGATGGCGATGGGGATGGCGGCTTCTTCCGGGCGCATCGCGACAATACGGCGGCGGGCACGGCCCATCGCCGCTTCGCCTGCACGATCAACCTCAACGCCGAGGACTATGAGGGCGGCGATCTGATCTTCCCCGAATTCGGCACGCGCCGCTATCGTGCGCCCACGGGTGGGGCGGCGATATTCGGCTGCGGCATGCTGCACGAAGCGCTGCCGGTGCTACGGGGCAGGCGCTATGCGTTCCTGCCCTTCTTCTATGACGAGGCGGCGGCGCGACAGCGTGAGCAGATTGCCCGCTCCGGCCGCGTCAGCGAGGAACTGGCCACCTATCGCGCCGACTAGAGTAGAGCGCGGTGTCTTTATCGGAATCGCCCCAATCCGCTCATCCTGAGGAGGGGCTGAGCGAAGGCGAAGACCCGTCTCGAAGGATCCGTAGCGTCCTTCGAGACGCCACTTCGACAAGCTCAGTGGCTCCTCAGGACGAGCGGTTCAGATACATGGTTCGATACTCTAGCCGGCCGGGGGGCAATAGGCTCCAGAATCGGCCCAGGCCTTGAACAAGGCGCCGAACTGCGCCTGGCTGCCCGGTGCCGGGCTCCGCTTGCCGCCGGGGTGCCAGCCCCAGCCGA
The DNA here is from genome assembly GCA_964549965.1 of uncultured Sphingomonas sp. Taxonomy (GTDB): domain Bacteria; phylum Pseudomonadota; class Alphaproteobacteria; order Sphingomonadales; family Sphingomonadaceae; genus Rhizorhabdus. Next base: position 20,179 of record CAZJXG010000020.1, read on the forward strand.
CCAGCTCATCCTCCGCCATGTGATGGACGAGTCCGGCCATGTCGCGGCCGCCATTACGCTGCTTGTCCTTGATCTGCTCGCAGATCGCTCCGAGCGACTTGCCGGCCCAGGCCATCTCCGGGGGTGCCAGCTGCCATTTGGGATTGCCGGGAACGCCGGCCGGCTCGAAATTGCGATCATGGTGGCAGGTGAAGCAGCGCATGGCGGTTGCGCCCATGCCGCCGTCCCCGCGGATGACCAGCGGCATATGCGGGCGCATCGCATCGGTCTGGGTCGGGCGTTCGCCGACGGGATGACAGTTCAGGCAGCGAGGATGCTGGATGACCTTCCCGACCTCCGCGAAGAGTGCGAGCGAGCGCGCCTTGCGATTCGTGATCGACTGGAAGGCGGACAGCGGCTTGAGCTCGGTCGCCATCGCCGGAGCGGGCGGGGCCTTGTCGGCGGCGATGCCGACGCCTGCGAGCGCGAACCCGGCGAGCGCCGCGACGGCGGCGAGACGGGCGCTCATGCCCGCACCATCGGCAGGCGGTTCGGTCGCTTATGGCCGAGTGCCGCCATGGCATTGGCGACGGCCGGGGCCAGCGGCGGGACGCCGGGCTCGCCGATCCCGGTCGGGGGCTCGGCGGACTTGACGATGACCACCTCGATCTCCGGCATCTCGTTGATCCTCAGCGAACGATAGTCGTTGAAATTGGAGACGGTGGGGAGGCCCCCCGCCAGCGGCACCTCGGCATAGAGGGCATGGCCCAGCGCATAGCCGATCCCGCCTTCCAGCTGGGCGCGGATCACGTCGGGATTGACCGCGACGCCGCAATCGACCGCAGCCCAGACCTTGTGCACCTTTGGCTCGCCATTTTCGTCGATCGAAACTTCGGCGATCTGGGCCACGAAGCTGTTGAAGCTTTCGACGACCGCGACGCCGCGGGCCCGGCCGTCGGCACCCCCGGAGCCCTTCCATTGCGCCAGCTCCGCCACGGCCTTCAGCACAGCCGCTGCGCGCGGGCTCTTGCCCATCATCGCCAGACGTCCGGCGACCGGGTCCTTGCCCGCGGCGATCAGCAACTGATCGACGAAGCATTCCACGGCATAGCCCGTATGGGTGTGGCCGACCGAACGCCACCACAATGTCGGCACCGGGGATTTGGCAACATGCGCGTCGCATTGGAAATCGGCGATCTCGTAGGGCAGGTGGCTGGCGCCTTCGGTCATCAACGCATCGATTCCGTTCGGGGCGGCCATGGCTTCGAAGGGTGATCCGATCACGAAGGACTGGCCCATTATCGTATTCGACCAGCCGCTGATCTTCCCGTCCTTCACCGCGCCGCGCAGGCGATGGACGATCAACGGGCGATAATAGCCGCCATGGATATCGTCCTCGCGCGTCCATACGAGCTTGACCGGTGTCCCCAGCGGCATGGCCCTGGCCACCTCCGCCAGTTCGACGGCAAGATGCGATGTCGGCGTGGCGCGGCGCCCGAAGCTGCCACCGGCATAGAGCGTTTCGATCTCGACCTTGTCGATCGCAATGCCCAACACCCCGGCGATCGCGCCCTGATCAAATGTCTGGGCCTGCGAGCCGAAACGCGCGCGGGCGGTGGTGCCGTCCCATATGATGAAGCCGTCGAGCGGTTCCATCGGCGCATGGGCGAGATAGGGGAAGACATAGTCGGCCTCGATCACCGTCCCGCCCGCGGCGATCGCCGCATCGGCGTTGCCCGTCTTGCGATGGACAGCGCCCGGCTTGCGGGTCTGCTCCAGATAGGCGGCGATCATGTCCTCGGAACCGCGCGTCTCCGCAGCACTGTCGTCCCATTCGACCCGGAGCGCCTTGCGGCCCTTGATCGCGGGCCACATGCCGCGGGCATAGACGGCGATGCCGCTGGACACCTGCTTGACGGCGACTACGCCCTTGATCTTCAGCGCCTCGGCTGCGTCGAAGCTCTTGACCGAGCCGCCGAAGCGCGGGCTGCGCGCCACCAATACGGTCAGCATGCCCGGCGCATTCTGGTCGATGGCGAATTTGGTGCGGCCCGTAACCTTGTCGGCGCTGTCGAGCTTGCGGCCCGGCTGGTCGGCGCCGATCAATGTGAAGGCGGACGGATCCTTGAGTTTCACCTGGCGGGGCATCGGCAGCTTCGCCGCCGCCGCTGCAAACGGCCCGAAGCCCGATGAGCGACCGCTTGCCGCGTGGCTCATGACTCCCTTTTTCACGTCGATTTCGGCAGGCGGCACCTTCCATTCGGTCGCGGCGGCCTGCACCAGCAACGCCCGCGCCATCGCGCCGGCGCGGCGCATCTGATCATAGCTGTTCGCGATCGCGGAGGAGCCACCGGTAAGCTGCGCGCCGAGCTGGAGATTGGCGTAGAGCTTTACGTTGGCGGGCGCGCTTTCGGCGCGGACCTTCGACCAGTCGGCATCGAGCTCCTCGGCGGCCAAGGTGGCAAGGCCGGTATAGGGCCCCTGGCCGAACTCGATATGCTTGACGATGACTGTCACGCTGTCATCGGCACCGATGCGGATGAAGGCATTGGGATGGATCGGCGGCGGTCCCTTCGGCGCCTGCTGTGCCTTTGCGCCGCCGACCGGCAGGCTCAGGCCGATGACGAGCGCGCCGGCACCCTTGAGAGCGTCGCGGCGGGACAGGCGGAGGTCGTGGCTGCCCATGATCAAGCCTCCAACGCGCTGGCGGCGCTATGGATAGCGGCGCGTATGCGGACATAGGTGGCGCAGCGGCACAGATTGCCGTTCATCGCCAGGTCGATGTCCTGATCGTTCGGCTTCGGATTCTCGCGCAGCAGTGCCACCGCGCTCATCACCTGGCCGGACTGGCAATAGCCGCATTGCGGCACATCATGGGCGATCCAGGCATCCTGCACCGCGCGGGCCTCGCGCCCGTCCACCGCCTCGATCGTCGTGATCTCTCCGGTGACGCCGGAAACCGGCATCGCGCAGGCGCGCAACGGCTGGCCGTCCATGTGCACGGTGCAGGCGCCGCACATCGCCACGCCGCAGCCGAACTTCGTGCCGGTCAGGCCGAGATCGTCGCGCAGCACCCACAGCAAGGGGGTATCCTCATCGACGTCGACATTGCGTTCCGTGCCGTTGACTTTGAGTGTGAAGGCCATGGGCGGTTCCCCCGATGTTACTATACGTAACATTGTAGCCAACGAAGATCGGCCCGTCACCAGAAAAGGGCTGTATTCTAACAGTTACAGCAGTTCTCGGCGATGGATGGAACCGTCATCATCCGCTATCGTCTAGCGGTGATGGCGCATTGGATAGAAGCATCACCCCAGGGAATCCATGTCCGGCCCGCCGACGCATGGATCGATCCCTCGGTTCCGGTCGATCGCGCGCTGATCACCCATGGCCACGCCGATCATGCGCGTGGCGGCCACGGCAACAGCTGGGCCACCCCGGAGACGCTGGCGATCATGGCGCTGCGCTACGGCACCACCGAAGGCACGCCGGTCGGCTATGGCGAGACGATCCGGCTGGGCGGGGTCGATATCAGCTATGTGCCGGCGGGCCATGTGCTGGGATCGGCGCAGATATTGCTGGAGCATGCCGGCGAACGGATCGCCGTGACCGGCGACTATAAGCGCCGCGACGACCCGACCTGTGCCTCGTTCGAGCCAGTCAACTGCGACATTTTCATCACCGAGGCGACCTTCGGCCTGCCGGTGTTCCGCCATCCGCCGATCGGGCAGGAGATGGATCGGCTGCTGGGCGCCCTCCACGCCGCGCCCGACCGCTGCGTGCTGGTGGGCGCCTATGCGCTGGGCAAGGCACAGCGCGTGATCGCCGAACTGCGCGCGCACGGCCATGGCGATCCCATCTATATCCATGGCGCGATGGAGCGCATGTGCAATCTGTACCGCGATTTCGGGGTCGATCTGGGCGAACTGCACCCGGCGACCTCGGCGTCCGCCGATCAGTTGCGCGGCCGGATCGTGATATCTCCCCCCTCGGCGCTCAACGACCGCTGGTCGCGCCGCCTGCCCGATCCGATCACGGCCATGGCCTCGGGCTGGATGCGGGTCCGGCAGCGGGCGCGGCAGAAGAATGTCGAGCTGCCGCTGGTGATTTCCGACCATGCCGACTGGGACGAACTGACCGCGACGATCCGCGAGGTGGCGCCGTCCGAAATCTGGGTGACGCACGGCCGCGAAGAGGCGTTGGTCCACTGGTGCGGGCTGCACCAGATGCAGGCCCGCGCGCTCGCGCTGGTTGGCTATGAGGACGAGGACGAGGGATGAGGGGAGGCACGTTCAATCCTCCCCGGCACGGGGAGGGGAACCGCGCGAAGCGGGGTGGAGGGGGATCGCCATTGGCGTCCCGCTTGCCGCGCGCGCCCTCCACCATGCTGCGCATGGTCCCCCTCCCCGTGCCGGGGAGGAGCTGTTGATGCGGGCCTTTTCGCAGCTGCTCGATGGGCTCGTCTACACCCGCTCGCGCAACGCCAAGCTGGCGCTGATCGCGGATTATATGCGCGACGCCCCCGATCCCGATCGCGGATGGGCGCTCGCGGCGCTGACCGGCGATCTGAGCCTGCCTGCGGTGAAGAGCGCGGCGATCCACGCGATCGTCGACGAGCGGGTCGATCCGACGCTGTTCCGGATGAGCCGCGACTATGTCGGCGATCTCGCCGAGACGGTCGCGCTGATCTGGCCCAAGCGGATCGACCAGCCCGCCGAGACCGACGATGGTTCGCTGACGCTCGCGGCCGTGGTGGAGCGGCTGGCGAAGCTGGGCCGGGCCGACGCTCCGGCGGCGCTCGGCGACATGCTCGATCATCTCGATGCCAGCGGCCGCTTCGCGCTGCTCAAGCTCGCGACAGGCGGGCTGCGGGTCGGCATCTCGGCGCGGCTGGCCAAGACCGGCCTCGCCCAGGCGTTCGGGCTGGACGTCGATGCGGTGGAGGAGGTGTGGCACGCGCTGAAGCCGCCTTATGCTGAATTGTTCGCCTGGGGCAGCGGGGGTGATCGGCCCGACCCGCGTGGCACGCCTTTTTTCCGCCCGTTCATGCTTGCCCATCCGCTGGAGGAGGGCATCGTCGACCTCGCCGACTATGCCGCCGAGTGGAAATGGGACGGTATCCGCGTCCAGATCGTCGGCACCGGAGGTCAGGCGCGGCTCTACAGCCGCGCGGGCGACGATATCACCGCCACCTTCCCGGACATCGCAACGGCCGCGGCAGGGATAGAGGGGGTGCTCGACGGCGAGATGCTGGTGCGCGGCGAGGCGCAGGGCGCGGCCGAACATGGCGGGTCGGCGGCCTCGTTCAACGCGCTTCAGCAGCGGCTCGGCCGCAAGAATGTTTCGGCGAAGATGCTGGCAGACTATCCCGCCTTCGTCCGGCTCTACGACCTGCTGATCGACGGCCAGGAGGATCTGCGCGAGCTGGCCTGGCAGGAGCGGCGTCAGCGGCTCGAAGCCTTCATGGCGCGTCTGGACAATGACCGCTTCGACATCTCGGCGGTGATCGCGGCGCGTGATTTCGATCATCTTGCCGAAACGCGCGCGGGCGCCCGCGATGCGGCGATCGAGGGGGTCATGCTCAAACGCCGCGACAGTCCCTATGTAGCGGGAAGACGCACCGGCCTCTGGTACAAGTGGAAGCGCGATCCGCTGACGATCGACGGGGTGATGATGTACGCGCAGCGCGGCCACGGCAAACGGTCCAGTTTCTATTCCGATTATACGTTCGGCTGCTGGTCCGAAGAGGGGGAGCTGCTGCCCGTCGCAAAGGCCTATTCGGGCTTTACCGACGAGGAACTGAGATGGCTGGACAGCTTCGTGCGCAACAATACGCTCAACCGGTTCGGGCCGGTGCGGGAGGTGGAGAAGACGCTTGTGATCGAGCTTGCGTTCGACAGCGTGCATGAGAGCAAGCGTCACAAGTCGGGGATCGCGATGCGCTTTCCCCGCATCGCGCGTATCCGGGGCGACAAGCCGCCGGAGGAAGCGGATACGATCGCAGCCTTGCGGAAGCTGATCAGCTAAAGGATATCAGTCCGCCGAAGCAGTCGCGGACGCGCTGGAGCCGGAAGCGGCCGAGCGATTGCCTTGTCGGGCCCGGTCGACCTTCACCGTCTGGCCGCCGCGCCGCACGCTCCGCGCATATTCGGGGCTGGTCGCGGTCCCGCTGGACGGGTGCGGGGCCATCACCGACAGGCCGGCCTCGGCGAGGGTGATCGTGTGATAGCCGGCCGCGTTCACGGGCTTCTCCTCACACAGACCGGCCGATGACATGGCGATGGCGGCAAGGAAGGACAGCTTCAGGGGCAGGCGGCGCGAAGACTGGAGGATCATACGCAACTCCGACACTCACATACTCGTCCTCCTATCTACGCATGAAGCGTGCTTTGGGTTCATCCTCCGGATATTTTCTAGACCCTCACCGTCGCCAGTTCGCGCAATGCCACCACCAGTCTATCGATCTGCGCCGCGTCGTTGATGAAACTGGGCGACACGCGGACGCAGGCGCCTTTCGCCGGCCCCAGCCGCTCGACGGTGAAGATGCCATGCCGTTCGAACAGCGCCTTGCGCAACGCCAGATTGTCGGCGGGGCTGGTCTTGCCCTTGATCCGGAACGAGGTGATGCCGCCATGCATCGCCGAATCGTTCGGGGTCAGTATCTCGAAGCGCGGATCGGCGCGCAGCACCTCGGCCCAGCGGTCACGCAGATAACGCAGCCGCGCCGCCTTGTTGGCAAGGCCGATCGACTGGTGGACGGTGATCGCGTCGGGCACGGTCAGCAGCGCGGCATAGTTGACGGTGCCAGTATGGACCCGGGCGTCGATCTTCTCGCTCGGTCCTTCGAGCAGGCAGGGGTCGATGTCGGGGATGCGCTCCCTGCGAACATAGACGAGGCCGACGCCGAGCGGGCTCGCGATCCATTTGTGGAGGTTGATCCCGGCGAAGTCGACGCCCAGGTCGCGCAGCGAGAATTCGAGTTGGCCCAGCGCATGGCCGACGTCGAGCAGCACGTCGACATTGCGCGCACGGGCGAGCGCGATGATCTCCGTGACCGGCGGGACGAGGCCGGTGCGGTGGCTGAGATGGGTGAGCAGCATCATGCGCACGCGCGGATGGTCGCGCAGCGCGCGTTCGTAGGCATCGATGACGTTCTGGCGGGTGGCGGGTTCCGGGAGTTCGATCCTGACGACGCTTACGCCGCGCAGCTTCGCCAGGGCCTCCATCCCGGTCTGCATCGAATCATAATCGAGATCGGCATAGAGCACGGCGTCGCCGGGCTTCAGCCGGTTATAGCCGCCGATCAGCGTCGCCATCGATTCGCTTCCGCCGCGGGTGAAGGCGATCTCGTCGGCATCCACCCCGAGCATCGCTGCCACGCTTCCGCGGACATCCGCCAGATCGGCATATAGCTGGCCCCGCGTGTAGAGCGTCGTCTCCCGGTTGATGCGCGCGATCCGGCGTTCATAGACCCGGCGGACATTGGTCGTCATCGCGCCGAACTGCCCCGATTCGAGCTGGATCATTCCCTCCGGCGGCGCGTCATACAGTGCCGCCACCCGTGACCACCATGCCTCGTCCATCGCCAGTTCGGCAGGGGGTGGCATCTCGTCGCCCGGTGCGGCGGCGCTGGCCAGGGCGGGCAGCGCGGCGGCGCCGGTGAGGAGGGTGCGTCGTGAAAGCTCCATCAGCGCACTATGACCGCGACCGCGGGCGGCGCATAGCCGCTTGCATTTCCACCAGCGTGAGCCCGCATGGGAACGAAGCGCATCGCCTGCGGTTGAATCGTCCAGTTCATTCCGCAGGAGGAATCATCATGGCCGCGCGCGCCTACTGGCAGGGGCAGATCCGCCTCGCGCTCGTTTCGATCCCGGTCGAGATATATAATGCGACCAGCAGCACCGCGCAGATCGCCTTCCATCAGATCCACGAGCCGTCGGGCAAGCGGATCAAATATGAAAAGGTGGTGCCGGGTGTCGGCGCGGTCGAACCCGACGACATCGTCAAGGGCTATGAGGTGTCGAAGGGCAATTATGTCCTGCTGGAACAGGATGAGATCGACGCCGTAAAGCTGGAGAGCAAGCGCACGCTGGACCTGATCCAGTTCGTCGATGCCGACGAGATCGACGTGCTCTATTTCGAGAAGCCCTATTATGTCGTCCCCGCCGACGATCTGGCCGAGGAAGCGTTCATCGTTCTGCGCGAGGCACTGCGCCGCACGCGCAAGGTGGGGCTGGGGCAGCTGGCGATGCGGGGCCGCGAATATATCGTCAGCCTCAAGCCCTGCGGGCGCGGCATCGTCCTCGAAACGCTGCGCTACGCCGACGAAGTGCGGAAAGCACAGGGCTATTTCCGGGATATCCCGGACAGCAAGCCCGACGACGATCTGCTCGAGCTCGCCGAAACGCTGATCGAGAAGAAGACCGCGAAGTTCGACCCGGCCGGTTTCCACGACCGCTATGTCGACGCGCTGCGGAGCCTGATCGAGAAAAAGAAGAAGACCAAGGGCAAGAAGATCATCGAGGAGCTGGACGAGGCCCCGGCGCGCAAGGGCAATGTCATCGACCTGATGGCCGCGCTCAAGAAATCGGTCGAAGGGGGCAGCGGCGGATCGAAGCCCGCCGCGAAGAAGGCGGCCGCCAAGGCGCCTGCGCGCAAGGCTGCGGCCAAGGACCCGGCGGCCAAGACTCCGGCGCGGAAGCGGGCCTGATCGATGGCCGGCCTGGACGACTATAACCGCAAGCGTGATTTCAAACGGACCCGCGAGCCGGCGGGCAGGCTCGGCGAGGGCGATGGCCATCGCTTCATCGTTCAGAAGCATGATGCGACCAGGCTTCATTACGACTTCCGGCTGGAGATGGACGGCGTACTGAAAAGCTGGGCAGTCACGCGCGGCCCCAGCCTCGATCCCACCGAGAAGCGTCTGGCGGTCCGTACCGAGGATCATCCGATCTCCTATGCGGAGTTCGAAGGGACCATACCCGCGGGCGAATATGGTGGCGGCACGGTGATGCTGTGGGACAGGGGCAGCTGGGCGCCGATCGAAGGCAAGAGCGCGAAGGATATCGAGAAGGGCCATCTCCATTTCACCCTCGATGGCGAACGGATGAAGGGCGAATGGCTGCTCGTGCGGATGAAGGGGCGGCCGGGCGAAAAGCGCGAAAACTGGCTGCTCCGCAAGATCGATGACGATGCCGCGGGCGGCACCGACGATCTGGTCGCGCGCGCGCTGACGAGCATCAAGACCGGCCGGACCATGGCCGAGATCGCCGCCGACAAAAAGGGCGAGGCAAGTCTCAAGGGCAAGCGCGGCAAGGCATTCGATGCGATCATGGCGGAGGCCGACAGACACACGGCCAAGGTGGATCGCCGCCCGCGTCGCAGCGGCGCCAAACCTCCAGCCTTCCGGAAGCCGCAGCTCGCCACACTTGTCGACCATGTGCCGACCGGCAGCCAGTGGATCCATGAGATCAAGTTCGACGGCTATCGCGCCCTGATCGCCGCGGCGGGCAGCGAGGTGAAGATATACACCCGCTCGGGCCTGGATTGGACCGAGAAATTCGCGCCCGTCGCCAAGGCCTTAGCCGCGCTCGACCTGCCGCCCGCCCTGATCGATGGCGAGATCATCCGGCGCGGCGCGGACGGCAATCCCAGTTTTTCGGCGCTGCAGAAGGCGATCAAGGGAGACGGCGATGGTTATGAACTGTTCGCGTTCGACCTGCTGTCGCTGGATGGCAAGGACCTGACGAAGCTCGGCAATGTCGAGCGCAAGGCGCGGTTGGCGGCGATTCTACCGTCCGACGATCCGATCGTTCATTATGCCGATCATGTCGTCGGCGCGGGCGAGAAGCTGTTCGACGCAATGTGCACGGCCGGGCAGGAAGGTATCATATCCAAGCGTGCAGACGCCCCCTATCGCGGCGACCGCACGACCAGCTGGCTCAAGGTGAAATGCACGCGGCGGCAGGAATTCGTGATCATCGGCTGGAGCCCGAGCAGCGCGGCGGGCCGCCGTTTCCGCTCGTTGCTGCTCGCGCAGAACAGCGACGGCAAACTGGTATATGCTGGCAAGGTCGGCACGGGCTTCGATCAGGACGCGATGGACAAGCTGTCCGCGATGTTCGCGGCGCGCGAACGCAAGACCGCCCCGGTCGATGTGCCTCGCGCCGAAGCCCGCGGGGCGCATTGGGTGAAGCCCGACCTCGTCGCGGAGATCGCCTTCGCCGAATTCACCGACGACCATGTGCTACGCCATGCTAGTTTCCTGGGTCTGCGGTCCGACAAGAAGGCGGCCGATGTCAAACCGGAGAAGCCGATGCCGATCGAGCAGGCCGTCGAGCCGGAGGAGCCGCCGGTCCGGATCAGCAATCCCGACAGGGTGATCTTCCCGGAGGCCGGGGCCACGAAGGGCGATCTGGCGGCCTATTATCAGGCGGTTGCGCCGCTGATCCTGCCATGGCTCGCGCACCGGCCGGTCAGCCTCGTCCGCTGCCCGCAGGGCCGGGCGAGGCAGTGCTTTTTCCAGAAGCATGATTCGGGTTCCTTCGGGGAGCATGTCCACCATGTGCCGATCCTGGAGAAGGATGGCGGCAAGGAGGACTATATCTATATCCAGGATGTCATGGGCATTCTCACCTGTATCCAGATGGGGACGATCGAGTTCCATATCTGGGGATCCAGGATCGACGATGTCGAGAAGCCCGATCGGATGATCTTCGATCTCGATCCCGATGCGGGGCTGGATTTCGCCGATGTGAAGAAGGCGGCGCAGGATATCCGCGCGATGCTGGCGGATATCGGGCTGGTGAGCTTTCCGATGCTGTCGGGCGGCAAGGGCATCCATGTCGTCGTGCCGCTGCGACCCGAGGCGGAGTGGCCGAAGGTCAAGGATTTCGCGCACCGCTTCGCCGAGGCGCTGGCGCAGGCCGAACCGGAGCGCTTCGTCGCCACCATGGCCAAGGCAAAACGGGTCGGCCGGATCTTCATCGACTATCTGCGCAACCAGCGCGGCTCGACCGCGGTCGTTCCGTTCAGCGTCCGCGCGCGGGAAGGCGCGCCGGTCGCGGCTCCGGTCAGCTGGGCGGAGCTGGACGGGTTCGACAAGGCGGGCGCCTTCACGATCAAGGATGCGAAGAAACTGGCGACGCGGGCCTCATCCAAGGCGCTGAAGGGGTGGGGCCTGGCGGATCAGGCCCTGCCGGATTTATAGTCGCGGATACAAGACTGGGAGAAACGGCATGTTCGTCGCGGTCTATTGGTGGCGGGTCCACCCGGGCAAAGAGGAACAGTTCATCCGCGCCTGGACGCGCGGGACCGAACTCATCCGTGATATTTACGGCAGCTATGGCTCGCGGCTCCATCGCGATGCCGATGGCCGTTTCGTCGGCTATGCGGAATGGCCCGACGAGGCGACGTGGCGCCATGCGTTCGATCACAAGATGACCTATGAGGAGCCGGAGACGCGTGCGGCCTTCGAGGATGCTGTCTGCGAGGTCCCGCCCGATGCCGACCCGATCTTCACCATGACGGTCGTCAGCGATCGACTGACATTGCGGACCAGCCCCGCAACGGACTGAACCCCGCTGCGCTCCTTTCGTTGATCGATCGAAGGAGAGCGACATGACCGACAGCCAGGACCCCATGATCCACGAAGATGCCCTGCCAGGGCATGAGAGCAGGCTGGAGCCCAAGCCCGACTGGGCGCCGCGCTATGCGGGCTCGGGACGGCTCGCGGGAAAGGTGGCGCTGATCACCGGCGCCGACAGCGGCATCGGCCGCGCAGTTGCCGCGCTCTATGCGCGCGAAGGCGCCGACGTCGCGATCCTCTATCTGTCCGAGCATGACGATGCGGCTCGGAGCGCGGACATCGTCCGCAGCGAGGGGCGCCGGGCGATCACGATCGCC